>JANLYH010000078.1:0-34630 GCA_031365545.1 Pyrinomonadaceae bacterium
ACGTGCAAGCCGGGCACGACTCGAGCATCTGTGAAAACCACCGGCAGGGTGCGCTTGCTAATGGTGGCAGCCGCAGGGTCTTTCACCGTGAGCGAAACGTAATTCGAATTTTCCCGTGAACCGCGGAGTTTCCGCGCGCGCCCCCTTGAGCCCGCATTAGTTCGCAAGTCCACCTGCCGCCCCTCATTCGGTTCAAGCGCAATGTTTCCGCCAACTGCGGCGATACCCAGGACGCCGCTATTGAGCTCCAACACACCACGAAATGCAGTAGCCAGATTGTTCCGGACTAGGGTTGTAAAGTTCAGGACCTGATTGCCGCGACCGGGACTCCACACTACGAGTGCGGGCGAAACTTCCCGGATCTCCACGGCCGGAGCAACATCCAGCAGTGTCTCTGTGTTCACTGAAAACTTCGCGCCATCGATTTCCAGCGCAGCGGTTGCCTCAAGATGCTTACCCAGAAAAAGGCCATCGTAAAGGTGATCTTCCTGTGGCACCGAGAGCGGAGCGTTCTGGGGCGTGGTACTGGCAACTGTGACGACAGTTTCAGTGTCCGGCAACAAGAGCTCGGCGGTGTTCAAGCGCCCGCTCTGGCTCCAACCGTTTAGGCGGAGGTCATCTACATGAACACCTTCGATCCCACTGTTGGCAATATTGATCGAGAAAGTGGTAGGAACTCCGGGCACCAGCACCGGCGCACTTGAGGTCAGTGTCAACGAAACTCCCGAGGCCACCGCCAGCGCGCGGTTAGCCCGCGATTCAAACAAGTGAACGCGACTCGCATCCTCGGCCAAATCTGCCGGCGACGTATTGAGGTGTTGGCTGGCACGCCAGTCAACTATAGCCGCGAGCACTCTATCGGGACGATCGAGAAAATCAGTCAAGGGCTTGCCGTCAATCTTTGGCGGTGCCGCGGCAGTTACGAAAGCTTCCGGCAAAGTGAGTCCGGCCAACGGCGTATTGGCGTTAGCGGTTAACGCGGCGGTCCCCGGGGCTTCGCGCAGGAGACGATAACGAATCAAAGGAAGCTTGGCCCCTTCGATCCGGCGCGCGCGCATCAATTCGGCAATCGACTTTGGCCAGGGCCCTTGGGTGGCGTGTTGTTGCAGAGCGGCGAGGGCTTGTTCCGCGAACAAAGTTCCGCGGATGGGATCGACTTCGTTTGGATCGACCGCAATAATTTTGTCGGACGTGGCGCTGGCTTGGGCAGCCGCGCTGCCGAAAACGCGGACGAAAAGTCGTTGCGCCCGCCACGGCTTCACTTGAGCGAGTTGTTCGGGAAAGCGTTTGGGATCGGCAGCGGCGTCGAAGGCTTCGATGACTAAGCGGCCAGTCGCCTGATGATGGCCGTGTCCGCTGGTCGTGTCGTGATTTGTAATGATCACGTCAGGGCGCAGTTCGCGAATCTTAAACACCATTCGTTTGAGCGCTTCATCGTGGCCCCAAACCTTGAAAGCTTCGTCGGCAGATTTGGAAAAACCGAAATCTTTGAGCCCAAGAAAATATGGTTCCGAGCCCTGGATTTTGGCCGCCTTCATCGTTTCCTGTGCCCTGATCACGCCTAACTCTTCGTACAGCTCCGGTCCGACCGCGTTCTGTCCGCCCTCGCCATAAGTAGAAAACAAACTGACCGTGTGCACGCCATCGCGACGTCGGAGAACCGTCAACGTCGTCCCGTCTTCGTCGTCAGGGTGCGCGGCAACACACATCACGGTCCAGGTGCTGCCAAGGTCAACCAGCGCCTGATGAAGGTCTGGTTTGTTAATCGCTTGAGTTGCCGGGGCTGGTGCAGGAATCAGCTCCTGAGCGCGCGCAACGACTGTGAACAGCGGAGAAAGCAGCGCAACGATACAAATAATCGCGATGTATGATTGATAAGAATTGCTACGTTTCATTAATAAGTTTCCTAATGATTAGTGTTAAGACGAGCGGCAACAAGTAATAAGTCAAGCTCGAAAAACTCTTGAGCTACTCTTTCTTGATCGTTTGCCTTACAGATCTGTTAACCCCGCAGGCGTTCGAGTCGGGTAGCTACGGTCATGATTACGCCAATCATCAACATCAGTACAACTCCGTAAGCTGCTGCCGTTCCCAGGTTGAAGTCGCGCAACTCGGAAGCAATCGCAATCGAGATGGGGCGATTCGTTGGGACGAACACCAGCACTGAAGCCACATATTCGCCCAGCGCAATCACAAAAGCCAGCAGCGTGCCCGCGATTGCTCCTGGCCACACCAGCGGCAGGGTAACGCGAGTAAACCTTTGCCACCAGCGGGCGCCCAGGCTGGAGGCCGCTTCCTCAAGGCTCGCGTCGATCTGTTCCATGCTGGCTTGCACCGCGCGCACAACCAGCGGCATGAAGCGCAGAAAGTAGACGACGGGCAGAATCCAGAATGTCCCGACCAGTATGAACGTGCCCAACAGCGCGGACGGCTGGCCATATGCTTCGGCGATGGCAATTGCTACGACTGTGCCGGGTAGTGCCCAAGGCACCAGTATTAACCACGAGAGCAGACGTTTCCATTTGCGGCTACCCTTCCGCGCGAGGAGCGCAGCCACGCAGAAACTCCAAACCAAGGCAGCGCCGGCCGCGATTGCAGACATCGACAAACTATTTAAGAAGACTTCGCGGGAGCGCGAGTCGGAAAATATCTTGACGTAGTTTGCTGTGGTATATGACGTTGGCAACGTCTGCGTCGTCCAATTACCTTCGCGCGCAAAGCTGACGAGTATAAGTGTGACCACAGGCAGAACCAGTAGCAGCGAAAACACGATGCCGCAAACGATAGCAACCGCGCGCGTGGGTCCGCTGGCGATCTTTTTGCGTTTCTTCGTCGAGCCCTTGAGAGCCGCAGCCGCGAACCTTCGAGTTCCTTCGTAGCGTTGGAAAAAGAAAAGGGCGCTCAACGAAATCGCGGCGAGGATTACCGTCTCGGTGATTGCGAGACTTGCGTCGCCGCGTTGCCGCGCTGTGTAAATTTCGAGCGTCAGCACGCGTACGCCGCCGCCAAACAACAGCGGCGCGCTGAAAGAAGCCATCGAGGTCATGAAAGTGAGCAAGCCTGCGGCAATCAGCGAGGGCGTTAGTTGCGGCAAGAGGATTCGGGTGAGCACACGCAGGCGGCTGGCTCCCAAACTACGGCCCGCTTCGGCAAGCGCCGCGTCGATCCTGGCCAAGCCTGCACCAGTCAGCATGTAGAAGAAGGGATACATGGTGTAGGTGTGGAAGAGCAGCAAGGCTGCCCAACCGCGCAAGGACCAGGGCGAGTGTTCGAGATGAAATGCTGATTGGACGAGCCGGGCCAGAATGCCTGACTCGCCGCAGAGAAAAATGAAAGCGACAGTGCCGACGAGTGGCGGCAGGACGAGTGGCAAGGCAGCAAACGTGGCAAACAGCCGCCGCGCCGGAAACGTGTAGCGTTCAAAGAGAAACGCGAGTGGAATACCGACCACGGCGCAAAACAAAACTGTGAGCACGGAGATGGCTACGCTCGCGAAGATCGACTCAAGCACAATCGTCTGCGAGAGTGCCTGAACATAGTTGGCTGCGGACCAGCCGCCGTTTTGTTGAAACGAGGCGAGGATGACGTGGAGGTTTGGATAGATGACGCCGTAGAGGAGGACGACGCCGGTGATGAGCGCTAGAAGAAAACGCGGCGACACGGAGAAGGGGAGACGCGGGGTAAAAGCTTCGGAGCCATTCCCCGCCTCTCCGCGTCTGCGCGTCTGCGTGTCAGGGCCCTGCTCATTCATTCTTGAGAAGCGAAATGCGCTCAGAGGGCAGAACAATGGTGCGCTGATCTCCGGCGGCGAGTCCATCAGCATCGAGCGCCAGTGCCTCGAGCAGCAGGCCATTGGCATCGAGTTTTATGCTGGAGGTTGCTCCCCCGAAGTTGATTTCGCGCACTGTCGCGTGCAAAGCGTTTTCAGATTTGTCGTAGGAGTTTGTAATCACAACGTGCTCCGGACGAATTGCCAGGATGCAAGGCTGATTCAGCGGCACGAGGTTCTTATCGTCAACCGGCACGCGGATAACATGACCGCCGTCGAGTGTTTTGAATTCGCCAAACTCCGACTTACTCGGGCTCAAACGCATCACGCGAATTAGATTGTTACGTCCCAGAAATCTTCCTACGGCGAGTTGCGCCGGATGCTCATAGAGGTCACGCGGCCTGCCCGTTTGCAAGATGCGACCACCCTCCATCACGCTGATGCGATCGCACAGTGCAAAGGCTTCTTCCTGATCGTGGGTAACATAAACGGCGGTCAAGCCGAGACGAGTAACCAATTCCCGCAATTCGCCGCGAGTTTCTTCGCGCAAAGTGACGTCAAGATTTGAGAGCGGCTCATCAAATAGTAGCAACGCCGGCTCGATGGCAATGGCGCGCGCGATTGCCACGCGTTGCTGTTGACCGCCAGAGAGTTCGTCCACTCTGCGCTTTTCGTAGCCCGGAAGCTGCACCAGTTCCAAAGCACTTTTGACGCGCTCAGTGATTTCAGGCTTCGGTTTATGACGGGCGCGCAGCCCGAAAGCCACATTCTCCAAAACATTCAAGTGAGGGAAGAGCGCGTAGTTTTGAAAGACCATGCCAAAGCCGCGCCGTTCAGCGGGCAGAGTCGTAATGTCGGCTCCGTCAAATTCAATCACACCGGAAACAGGCTTTTCTGTCTGATAACTAGCCGTTGTCCCATTGGCAGTCTCAATGAGCGTGTTTGAATTGACCATTGTCGGATCTGGCATCTCAAGCCCTGCAATCATCCTTAACGTAGTTGTTTTCCCGCACCCGGACGGGCCCAGCAATCCAAAGAACTCGCCGCGTTCGACGTCGAGCGAGACATCGATGACTGCTGCCGTGGAACCAAAGCGCTTCGAAATATTCTTGAGTGAAAGCAGTGACATCTTTTGGATTAAACGGCCAACGAGTCCGCGTCAGCGGACGGAAGCATAAAGCCCAGGGCCAGCGAAGCGAAACGAAGTGGAGCGAGCGCCGCCCTGGGTCCAAGTCTAGATAGAACCACGAGCCCGCGTTAGCGGGCGATAGAGGATTTCGATCATCTAATTCTGTCGCCCGCTAACGCTGGCTAATTGGTAAATAAGCCATTGGTCCCAGGGTTCGCTTCGCTTCACCCTGGGCTTTACGCTTCCGCCTGCTCCGCAGGCTCATTGAATCTTCCACCCAAACTTGACGACAGCTTAGTTGGTGCGACTCGCACCTGTCACTTTTTACTTCGCCCGCGAATCTCGGTATCCCAATACCGCAGCCAGTCGCCGCTTTGTTTGCGCAGCAGGTCCCAGTCGAGCGGCATTTCGTTAACACGCTCGTTCATCCAAGCGGGCAGTTGCGCGCGATCGATGTCGGAACGAACCGGAATCCGGTAATACTTCTTCGCCGCCAAAACGAGGCTTTCTTCCGTCGTTACGAATTCGTAAAAGCGTTTAGCTTCTACCTCATTTGGCGCGCCGCGCACGACTGCTATCCCGTCAGTTATCACCGGCGTGCCGCTGGCCGGAAATGTATAACCGATCGGAAATCCTTTCTGTTCTTTATAGAGCCAGACGTCCGGAAGGTTCCACAAACTGATGAGTCCTTCGCGACGCACCAACTTCTGCATCATTAGCGTACCGTCGGCTGTGTATTCATGAACATTAGAGTCCAGACGCCGGAGCCAATCATAACCCTTGTCTGGAGTTCCGGTGTCTTTGTAGTAGCGCCAGATCATTGCCCCAAAAATCGCGCGCATCGAGTCTGACGGGTTCGGATTTCTAATTAGAATCTTGTCGCGCCACTTTGGATCAAGGACGTCGTCCCAATCCTTCGGCGCTTCTTCCGGTTTGACCGCGTCGCTGTTGTAAACAATTACTTCCGGAGTTTGATAAGTACCATACCAGCGATCCTGATTGTCGCGACTAGTATTGGGTACCTTATCAGCCCAGGTTGGCCGATAAGTCGCCAGCAAATTTTCTTCGGCCGCGGTTTGGAAGGTCGTGTGCGCGGCTCCCCACCACAGGTCAGCCTGCGGACGATTGCGCTCGGCGCGGACCCGCTCGAGAATTTCGCGCGAGCCCATGTCGAGAAACTGCACGTCAACCTCTGGGTGAATCGCTTGATAACGCGTGATGGAGTCGCGCAACAAATCCTGGCCGTGCGGCGTGTAGATCAGAAGTTTGTGCGATGGATTGCCGCCGCGATTGCATGAGAAGAGCAATACCGAAACACAAATAACAAGAATTGAAAGAGAGATTTTGACGCGCATCCAGTTTGAATGGTCCCCGGCCGATATGAAGCGCGGGAATGCTAGCATATACTTTCGAAACGCGGCGACTTGATGTTGGCAGAGACGGTTGCATTTGAGAAAGACTATGGCGAAAACAGTTAAAGGTAGAGTGGGTTGGGCGGTGGTGAAGAAACTGCTCAAGGCAATTCCTATTATTGGTCCGGTGTTTACAGTTGGGTTTGCCGGGCACGACCTCAAGAAAAAGGGAGTTGTGCCAGGCGCCGTTCATCTGGGTTTGGACGTGACACCGGTGGTGGGAACGGCAAAGAACGTCGTCGAGATTTTCACCGGAGACTGGATTCCCGATAAGCCAGCCAAAACAGCAGAACAGCTGCCAGCCGAAAAACCAAACGCCACCACTCTCTAGAAATCACCACTCAAGCTCTTCACTGGGACCGCGGGCGTCCCGCCCGCCTCAAGCAACGGGCTCACTCTCCTTTAGTCTTTGATCTAAGTGGAATTCCACGTCGGCGGGCGGGACGCCCGCGGTCCCAGTGAAGAGCTTGAGTGGTTTAGGCGCAGATCGGCGGGCGTTCAGTGAATGGTTGCGCAGTTTCGTATGCGTGCGCCAGTTTGAATAACATCGGTTCCGACCAGTTGGCTCCCAGGAGTTGGAAGCCGATCGGAAGTCGATTCGAGGAAAGACCGCAAGGCACGCTCAACCCGGGGATGCCCGCAAGATTTGCGGTCACGGTGTAGATATCATTCAAGTACATCGCCAGCGGGTTATCGACTTTTTCGCCGAGTGCGAACGCGGGAGTGGGCGAGGTCGGCGTGATAATCGCGTCGCAACTCCCAAAGGCCTTATCAAAATCCTGTTTGATTAGTGCGCGTACCTGTTGGGCTTTGCCGTAATAGGCTTCGTAGTAGCCGGCGGAAAGCACGTAGGTCCCCAACATGATGCGTCGTTTAACTTCGGGACCAAAACCTTCCTCGCGAGTCTTGCGGTACATTTGCCGCAACTCCGGCGCATCCTCTGCGCGAAAGCCATAACGAACGCCGTCAAAACGCGCGAGGTTTGAGGAAGCTTCAGCAGTTGCGATGATGTAATAGACGGCAATGCTGTATTGCGCGTTTGGTAGTTCAACTGGAACTATCTCGGCGCCAAGATCGCGATAAACAGCTACGGCGGCTTCAACAGAAGCACGCACGTCCGCGTCCAATCCTTCGCCAAACAAGGACGCGGGCAAACCTATGCGCGCGCCCTTTACGTCGGCTGACAACTCCGCAGCGTAATTTGGTACCGGAACATCGGCCGTGGTTGCGTCGTGACTGTCGCGCCCCGCGATAATTCCCAGGACCTCGGCAACATCGCTGGTAGTTTGCGCGAATATCCCAATCTGATCGAGCGAGGAGCCGAAAGCTACCAGGCCATAGCGAGAATTACGCCCATAGGTTGGTTTCAAACCAAACACTCCGCAAAACGACGCCGGCAGTCGCACCGAGCCGCCGGTGTCAGAGCCCAACGCTACCGGCACAAGGCCGGCTGCGACGGCGGCTGCCGAGCCACCCGAAGAGCCGCCCGGCACGCGCGACGTATCCCAGGGATTTTTCACCGGACCGAATGCGGAATTCTCATTTGAAGAGCCCATGGCAAACTCGTCGCAGTTCGTCTTCCCCATGATCACGGCGCCGGCGCCAAGCAAACGTTCAATCACAGTGGCGTTGTAAGGCGGTTGATAGTTTCCCAGAATGCGTGAGCCGCAGGACGTCTGCATTCCCTGCACGCAGATGTTGTCTTTGACGGCTATCGGTATTCCCGCCAGCGCGCCCTTGTGATCTCCCAGCGAGTCAGCTTTTTTCAGCGCCTCGGTACGAGCAATTTCCAAAAAAGCATTAAGCGGTTCATTCAACTTCTCCGCAGCGTTAACTGACGACTCCACAAGTGCGTGCGCGGTCTCGCCGCTGACGAGGCGACTACGTAATGCGTCAATGTTCCCTTTAGTTTCACTCATCTGTTGTGCTTAACTTTTCTAAACGATCTAACTTAAAGGACCTTCGGTACGCGAAAGTGACCAGACGCTGCATCAGGCGCTTCGGCGAGTGCCGTTTTCTGGCCGAGCGAGGGAGCAACGCCATCATCGCGCGCCGAGTCAGTTGCTTCGCCTTGGGGTGTCAACCCGCCCAGCGCCGGCGCAACATTGCTCGTCGCTATTTCATCTAACTGCTCGACGTAGCTCACGATATCGGCCATCTGCGGTGCGAAAATCCGGAGCTCTTCAGGTGTGATTTCCAGGTGCGCAAGTTGCGCTACTTTTTCAACGTCAGCTTCGGTAATTGGCATGGGTTTGAATTTCGGATCTCAGATCTCAGATTTCGGATGGCGGATTTTCCAACCGCTTTACACAACTTGTCGCGGCGCCGAGAAAGGCGCGTCGTAAGTCGGCGTCTGCAATTCCCGCGGCAGCATTTAATAATTCAGCGGGCACCCGGTAATTGGCGTCACGATCGATGGCGGCACCTTGCTGCTTTGCCCGTTCCAGCTCGATTGTTTTCTGGTCAACTCGTAACTCAATTGACTTCACCAGCGACTGGCCTAATGCCGAGTCTAGTTTGAACAACAACTGTCCGCGCATCGGCTCAAGCTGCTTTTTCCAGATCGCGTCGGCAACTGCTACCACCAGCGTCTGGCCCTGAAGCTGAACAGGAATCGCGTGATTGCTCAAGCCTTCGCCAACAACGTGTTTCCACGCGGCTGTGCACGCAGCTTCTGCGACTTCTTCCGAAGCGCCGGAGGCCTTAAGGATTGCCGGCAAGGTCTTGATCAGTTTGTCCATCAACATTGCGAAGCGGCAGGTTTCCGTATTTTGCCGCCACAATCTAGAATCACACGTCTTATTATAGGGTCGCCAGCGAGTGTATAAGCTGGGTAGCATAAATTCAAATCGCAAAAAACTTAGATACTGGTTCAGTTTGGTATTAACAAACCTTGCCGACTATGACAGAGAACAAACCCGAGGTGCGGCTCTACAAGAGTGGCAATAATTCGCTCGTGCCAAACTGGACCCCTACCAAACCTATGCTGCGAGAGAAACTAACACTAGCTTCGAGAAGTCCGCGACGTGCGGAAATACTGACGGCGGTCGGCTGGGAGTTTGAAGCAATTGCCGCCGACATCGATGAAACCCGGCTTGAAGAGGAAGAGGCCGTGAACTATGTCCAGCGCCTCGCGCAGACCAAGGCCGAGACTGTGGCCGGGAGAACATCTGCGGGCCTCGTGTTGGGCGCCGACACCGTCGTGATCGTCGACGGTGAGATTCTCGGTCAACCGCGGGACGATGGGGACGCGCGCCTGATGCTGCGTCTGCTAAGCGGCAAATGGCATGAGGTCTTGACTGGTGTGGCGCTCCTGCGAAGCGAGGAACCGGCTGCGGTTGTGCTTGGTCAGCAAACGACCAGGGTGCATTTTGCTGAGATGTCGGCGGATCAAATTGATTGGTACATTTCTACCGGTGAGCCAAAAGGAAAAGCGGGCGCCTATGGGATACAAGGTCAAGCCGCACTCTTCATCAACGAGATTGAGGGCGACTATTTCAACGTGGTTGGGTTGCCGGTGCGTTTGGTTTTCGAGCTGGCGCAGCAGATCTGATTTGGGTAACGCAAACGTTAGTTGCGATGGGCTGCGTTGCCACTCAGGTGAGAGCTTCCGCGCCAACGCAAACTAACAGTCTGCGCGTTACTAAAACATCACGGTTCCGCCGTCGACGTTGATTCCTTGTCCGGTTATGCCGCGACCGTCTTCAGACGCCAGTAACAAAGCCAGCGCCGCCACTTCTTCCGAAGTCACCAAACGATTCTGCGGACTCATCCCCTCAAGTCCAGCCTTTGCATCTGCTGCACTCAACCCAGTTCTGCGAGTGATATTTTCAATTCCGCGACTCACCATTTCAGTGTCTACATAACCCGGGCATATAGCGTTGACCGTGATTCCATTTTTCGCTACTTCCAGCGCCGCGGAGCGCGTGAGTCCGAGTACGCCGTGTTTTGAAGCGGCATAGGCGGAAATATAAGGCGCCCCCATTTTTGCGGCTATCGAAGCAATGTTCACCACGCGACCCCAACCACGCTGAATCATCTCGGGCAGCGCCGCGCGGGTGCTGTAAAACGTTCCGGAAAGATTTACGGCCAGGATGCGTTGCCATAGTTCGTCGTCTGTTTGGATCAGCACGGCCGACTCTGCTATGCCGGCATTGTTCACCAAAATGTCGGGTCCTTGCCCAAAGTGTTCGCTCACGGCAGCAAACATCTCTTTGACGCTGGCGCTGTTTGCAACATCGCACGTAACCGCGACCGCCTTCGTGTGAAACTGATCTTCGATCGCTTTGGCGACCTCATTAACCTGCGCTTCAGTGCGAGCGGCGACGGCAATGCTCGCGCCCGCGCGTGCAAATTCGAGCGCAATAGCGCGCCCAATCCCACGTCCGCCACCGGTGATCAAAGCGATCCTGTTTTCAAGTTTCATGTTCTTTAGTTTCGAGTTCCGAGTTCCGAGTTCAAGTTTCAAGTTGGGAGTTTAACGTTTCAAGTTCAGAGGATTCGCCGAATTGCGGTTTTTTGGACTTGAAACTTGAAACTTGAAACCTTCTTATCTTCCAGTAAACTTCGGCTCGCGTTTATCGAGAAACGCGCGGCAGCCTTCGGCACTGTCCAGCGAGGCGAAGCATCTCATCTGCGCCTCGGTTTCAAAACGCAGCATTTCTTCAAGCTCCGCAGCTTGACTCATATAAACCGCTTGCTTTGCCGCTGCCAGAGCTATGGCCGGCGCATTCCGTAAACGATCTGCCAGCTTGCGGGTCTCCGCCTCAAGCTCGTTTGGTTCTACCACTCGGTTCACAACGCCCAGCTGCAACGCCTCGGCGGCGCCCATGGTTTCTCCTAGAAAAAACATTTCGCAGGCTTTGTTAGGCGTAACCAGTCGTGGCAGGAAATAGGTACCGCCCCAATCCGGATGTAGGCCCACTTTCGCGAACGATTGGCTGAAGGTTGCCGTAGTCGAAGCGATGCGTAGGTCACAAGCGAGCGCGAGGTTACAGCCGGCGCCGAAGGCCGGGCCATTGATGGACGCGATTACCGGCTTCGTCATTTGCCGAATAGCGGTGACTACGCGCCGCGCCGCGCCGAGCAAACGCGAAAACTCTTCGGCATCTTGTCGTTCGATTAGATCAGCCATTGCGGCGACGTCTCCGCCAGCGCAGAAGGCTCGACCCGCACCGGTAATCACAACGACGTGCACGTTGCGTTCGGCGCCGGCGGCTTCGAGAGCTTCCGCCAGATCGCGTCGCATGTGTCCCGCGAGCGCATTTAGTTTCTCCGGACGGTTGAGCGTGATTGTCGCGATTCCGGCGTCTTCAGTGATGTCTATTTGTTCGTACATGCGAGTTCCGAGTTCCAAGTTTCAAGTTTCGAGTTTGGGTCCGTGTCTTAACTTGAAACTCGAAACTTACTTTCCTTTAAATTGAGGCTTACGCTTATTCACGTAAGCATCCAGCCCTTCCTTCGCGTCTTCACCCTGGAAGAGTTGCTGTTGCAGTTCACGTTCGAGCGCGAGTGCGGATTCGAAGGGAATCTCGGCGCCGGTTTGTACCGCACGCTTGATTCTGCCAACGGCGCCTGCAGCTTTGTTCGGCGTCGTGAACTGCGCCGCGTATTCTGTAACTTGCTGTAGAAACTGTTCACCTGTTTCGGCGTCGAAAATCTGGTTCAGCAATCCCAACTCCAGCCCGCGTTCGAAAGGAAACAATTCGCCGCTAGCCATCAACTCGATCGCTTTTGACTTACCGACCATGCGAGTCAGGCGTTGCGTCCCACCCGTCCCCGGCAGCACCCCAAGCGAAACTTCAGGCAGCCCCATCTTGCCCGCTTTGCGGCGGGCCACGCGTAAGTCAGCCGCCATCGCTACTTCCAAACCGCCGCCAACGCAGTGGCCATTGATAGCTGCAATCACCAGTTTTGGTGTTTGTTCCAGCCGCGATAGCGTTTCATTCGCGTGCAGGCAGAAGTAATATTTGAACGTGGGCGTCACGTCCCTGAGCATCGAGATGTTCGCTCCGGCGCAGAAAAACTTTTCGCCGTTACCAGTGAGCACAATAACCTGGACGCTTTCATCCATGCGTGCCTTGAGGATCGCGCTATCCAGCGCCAGCATCATCTCCTGGGTGTAAGTGTTCGCCGGTGGATCGTTGAGTGTTAGAAAAGCGATACCATCCTGAGCACGATACTGGATCAGATCGCCGCTTTCTGTTTGCATAACCTGGACTTCCGCTTCTGCCATTTTCAAACCTCTTGAGTAATCGCTAACCTTCGCTCGAGAATGACCCTCGCCAAACACTTAATGGCTCCGCCGCTGCTTTGGGAGCGAAGTCTAGTTCGTTAGTTGGCAATCCCGCAACAAATCCGTGCAGAAACAAGCCAGTTACGTTATCAACCAGCTCTGAGACTTTCAGCTTTCCCTGCGGGTCATACCAGTTGTAAATCCAGTTCATCATGCCAAACAGAGCGTAGGTGGCAACGGTCAGATCGACCTGCGACCCCGTCTGCCCTTGGTGCTGAATATCTTTGAGAATCCGGCGCGCGAGCTTCGTATATTTGTCTTTCTTGGTGGAGACGTGGACGTGCAAGTCTCCTGCGAGCGATTCGGCTTCATGCGATAGCACCTTCATCTCGGCCATGTTGGCCGCGAAAAATGACAAGTGGTTCTCGATGAAGATGCGCAAACGACTCAGCGGATCTTCGGCTTCACCCAGGCGCTCTTCGAGGCGTTCGAGTACGCGGCCGAAGCAATTGTCCTGAATGAGATAAAGCAGTTCTTCTTTCGACTTACAGTAGTGATAGAGCCCCGCAAGGCTGACGTTCGTCGCGCGCGAGATGTCGCGCATGGTGGTGGAATGATAGTTCTTCTCGGCAAAAATGCGCGCCGCATTGCGCAGGATAAACTCCAGCTTTTGATCGTGTCGCGAAATCTCTGAGGTCGGAATCATAGTCGAACGTACTCAAACTCAAACGGCTTGCCCTTAATGCCGGTTGCCGGCGGCGCGATCCAGTTGGCGATCTTGCCGGGTTCAACCACCGGATGCATCAAGCTGCGCACATACTCGCGATCTGCAATCGTTGGGAGCCAATCAGCCTGGCGCCGCTCAAACTCGTCAGCAGTAATAAGATTTCCTTCGATGCCGAAGTGATGTACGGCATACTCTCCCACGTGGCGATGAAATCTTGAGTTGGGCAGGAAGAGTCGTTCGCCGATGCCTTCTTCGGCCAATGCCTTGTTCCAGCGTGCCAGACCCTTTTCGCAGTCTTTGACGTATTCAGTGCGCAAAACTTCATTGAGCGCATTACGCATGGCAACGTCGCGCTGCTTGAGTTGTCCGTCCTCAACTACCGTCATTGTAAAGTTTTGTTCTGCGACTACGTGATCCTCATATTGCTCCTGCTCTTTGTACCGTCCCTTAAGACCCGCCGCGAAAAAATCGGCGGAGTTTGAACTAATCTCGCCGCCAAAGAGATCCAGCGAATAGCTAAACCAGAAGTTGACGTGCTTCTGAATGATGTCGAGCGGAATACCGCCCAACTCGCGTACCTCGCCTTGCTTCATAAGTTGGGCCGTGCGCTTGACGACGCGGTTTAGTCCGGTGTCGCCGACGAACATGTGGTGCGCTTCTTCCGTGAGCATAAACTGGCAGGTGCGCGCCAGCGGCTCGAAGCCAGACTCCGCCAGCGCGGAGAGCTGATACTTGCCGTCGCGATCCGTAAACATCGTGAAGCAGAAAAAATTGAGCCAATCGTCGCAGGGTTGATTAAAGGCTTCGAGGATGCGGGGCTTGTCGGGATTGCCGCTGCGCCGTTCGAGCAATGCGTCTGCTTCGTCGCGCCCGTCGCGCCCGAAATAACGTTGCAGCAAGTAGACCATCGCCCAGAGATGGCGGCCCTCTTCCACATTTACTTGAAACAGATTTCGCAGGTCGTAAAGCGAGGGGCAGGTTTTGCCGAGTTCTCGTTGCTGTTCAACTGAAGCCGGCTCGGTGTCGCCTTGCGTGACAATGATGCGACGCAACGAGTTGCGAAATTCACCCGGCACTTCCTGATAGGCAGGCTGTCCATAGTGATCACCGAAACCAATCGTCGCATCTGCTTCGGCGGGTTTGAGAAAGATTCCCCAGCGATAATCCGGCATCTTCACGAAATCAAAGTTTGCCCAACCGTCCGGCTCGACACTGATCGCGGTGCGTAGATAGACGTCCTTCTGCTGAAAGCCATCGGGGCCCATCTGCTGCCACCAGTCGAGATAGTTTGGCAGCCATTTCTCGAGTGCGCGTTGCAGTTTCCTGTCTTCCGACAGGTCTACGTTGTTAGGAATGCGTTCGTAAAGATTCATAAATCCCTCTGAGCTTAGTACTTGTAACTTGGTACTTGGCAACAGCTAGAACAAAGTTCTAAGAACTAAGTTCGTTTAAAATCAAAATGTGCTTGCGTCGGTTTACCGTAATTTGTTAGTGCGCCCTCTGGACCAACCGCGTTTGGTCGCTGAAAGATCCAGTTTTGCCAGGCGGTCAAACGTCCGTAGATCTTCGTGTCCATTGTTTCCGGCCCGCCGAAACGCAGCGACGCTTCCATGCCAGTAAGTGCATCGGGCGAGAGCGACGTGCGCTCTTCGATTGCAACGCGAATTTCGTCTTCCCAGTCGAGATCATCTGGTGCGAACGTGATCAGACCGGCCGCTTCGGCCGCCTCGGTAGTCAGCGAACCAACGTGCGCCAGAACCTCATCAACCTTTTCCGGCGTTGCCAGGAAACGGGATTGCAAGCGCGTGAGACCATTGCTCATGGGTAGCACACCGCCGTTTAGTTCGCCCGCGGTTATCGCAACTTCCTCATCGCCGTTAAGCATGTAACTCCGATCAGACGCCAACAGTAGTTCGAGCAAGTTGCCGGCAAAGCAACTGCCCGGCTCGACAATCGCGAAGAAGCTTTTCGCTGTTAGATCGAGACGCCGCAGCACGCGGGCCATGTAGAGCAGGATTTCCCGAACGAGCCAATTGTCTTTGTTGTTCAGGAGCGCTTTGTCCACAGATAGGACCGCCTCCACGTTTCCGGTTGTGCGCACGCATACCAAGCCAATCTCCGGTTCATTCACGCGGAGATGAAGCAGCGCAGCATCTAACTCGCGATAAGCCTGAAGCGGCCAATAGGAGTCGCCGAGCTTTTGTATTTCTTCCGCAGTGGCGGGCAAATCAGCTTCAGAGGGAGGTCCCTGCATAGTCAGATCGGCATAACGCTGCTCGCGATTTAACCTTACGTTGACGTACTTGTATTCAACTCCGTCGGGACTCACGTTAACTTTCAGCGGATTCAGCTTGATGCCTTCGTCGTCAGTTTGCGTTCGGGGCTTCGCAATCGCATTGACGCGCGCGTCGATCGACTCCTGAAACCTGCTGGTCGGAAAGTAGTCGTCGATCAGTCCCCACTCCTTCGCGCGTTTCCCTTTTAGTCCCTCCGCGAGCGTCGAGAACACATCCGCGCGATCACGACGAACCTTTCGCTTATCTACCAGGCGAGTGAGACCGCCCGTGCCGGGCAGCACACCGAGCAAAGGAACCTCGGGAAGGGAAATAGCGGAGTTGCCATCATCCACGAGATAGATTTCGTCACAGGCGATTGCGAGCTCGTAGCCGCCGCCGGAAGCAGTGCCGTTGAGTGCGGCAAGGTAGCGTCGACCTGAATGACGCGAGTCGTCTTCGATTGCGCAACGAGTCTCGTTGGTAAATTTGCAGAAGTTAACCTTAAACGCATGAGACGACGTGCCCAGCATGTAGATGTTGGCGCCCGCACAAAATATCCGCGGCTTTAAGCTGGTGACAACGACGACCTTCACCTGTGGGTGCTCGAAACGCAGGCGCTGGATCGCGTCGGCGAGTTCGATGTCGACGCCGAGATCGTAGGAATTGAGTTTGAGCTTGTAGCCTTCGGCGAGCGTCACGTCTTCGGAAACGTCCATGCTCAGCGTGGCGACCGGGCCGCTGACGCGGAGTTTCCAGTGCTTGTATTGGTCGGGTGACGTTTGAAAATTGATCATGCGCTCCTCTTTTGCTTTGCTGGCATCGCTGACTCGCCTGTCGCTGAAATACGAGTCAATCCAACGCTTTTACGCGCTCGTTCGAACGTTCGTTCGGGATTATTAGAATAACGGGATTGCTGGGTTTTCGTCAAGTTTGCAGGGAAACGAAGGGCATGAACTCTGGCATCGTTTTGGAGTGGGGGTCTTTTGGGGCTTGCTTGACAGGATCGAAGTTTGGCGCGTAGGGTCTTGCTCCGACAAAGCCGGTTTGATGTTTGTAGGGGTTGACTACGGCGGTCAACAACAGGGTTTGAGACTTGAAATCCAAGAATTTGGTGCGGGGAGGCGAATCTGTTCTGGTGAACGGCGCGGTCTTCAAAACCGTCAGTGGGACTGTGAGAACAGGCTCAGGTAGGTTCGATTCCTACACGCCTCCGCCAAGACGATTGCGGCCTGGAATTTAGATTGCGGAGGGAATCGTAATCGAATGCGAGAGTGGGTTGCACTTAATATGACACCCGGCATCGGACCTCGCGCCGCTGCCAAACTCCTGGAACGTTTTGGGTCCGCCGAGGCAGTCTATCGTGCGACCAGGGCGGAACTGGAAAAGTTGCGGCTACTGCCCGAAGCGGTCGACAGCATTATCGCTCGCGACAATCACGATCGGGCGGAAGGCGAGGTTGAAGCGGTTCGAAAACTTGGCGGCGATATCCTGATTCTCGATGATGGTGTTTACCCGGCCTTATTAAGCGAGATATACGATCCGCCGATTGCGCTCTATGTGAAGGGCGCCTGGTCAGAATGTCTGGAGCAGCCCTGCGTTGCCATCGTGGGTTCGCGAAAGTGTTCGACCTATGGGCAGAACGCCGCTTCAATGCTGGCCCGGGACCTGGCCCAGCGCGGCGTGACCATCGTCTCTGGTTTTGCGCGCGGGATCGATGCGGCTGCGCATCGCGGAGCAATTGAGGGTGGCGGTCGTACGCTGGCGGTCATTGGGACGGGCCTAGATGAGGTTTACCCGCGCGATCACAAGAAATTAGCGGACGAAGTTCTTAAGGCTGGCGGCGCCTTTGTCTCGCAGTTTCCTTTAACGACTCCACCGGTCTCGGAAAATTTCCCCTACCGCAACCGCATCATTAGCGGACTGAGTTTGGGGGTAATCGTGGTGGAGGCGGCGGAGAATTCAGGTTCGTTGATAACCGCCAGGTTGGCGATCGAGCAGAACCGCGAAGTGTTTGCAGTACCGGGAAACATTACGTCGCGTAACTCGTTTGGCACTAACTATCTGATCAAGGGCGCGGGTGCTAAGTTGATACAGCAATGGCAAGACGTTGCAGCCGAGTTACCACCGCAAATTGCGGCCAAATTGTTGCCGCCGCCGCTTGCGGATAAGAAGAAGGAGAAGTCGCTTGCGGACCAGCTTTCACTGGTTCCTCAGGGACTGACAGGTTTTGAGCAATCGGTTTTCAAGTTGCTTTCGGCAGACAATCCAGCGCACATTGATGTGCTGGTGGATAAAAGTCGACTCACGATCTCGGATCTGACAGCGACATTATTGACGCTGGAGATGCGCGACCTGGTGCGGGCGCTGCCGGGAAAATGTTTCGTGCGGAAGCTGTGAAGGAACGGAAGAATAGACAATAGTAATGGCAAAAAACTTAGTAATAGTTGAATCACCCGCTAAGGCGAAGACAATAAATAAGTACCTGGGAAAGGACTATCTGGTTAAGGCCTCGATCGGCCACATCAAGGATCTGCCGTCCAAAGGTTTGGGGGTTGACGTCGACAACGATTTCAAACCTACCTATGAAGTTATTCCGGATTCCAAAAAGAGAAACAACAAAAAGATAGTGTCGGAGTTGAAGGCGGCCGCGAAGCTTGCTGACAACATATATTTCGCGGCTGACCCGGATCGCGAAGGTGAAGCTATTTGCCAGCATTTGGCAGAAGAAATTGTGCCTAAGCGACCTGCGAAGGCCACCTTTCGCGTGATGTTTAATGAGATCACCAAACGCGCGGTAAACGAAGCTTTTGAGCACCCCAAACAGATCGACAAAAACTTAGTTGATTCTCAACAGGCGCGCCGCGTGTTGGATCGTCTGGTTGGTTACAAGGTTTCGCCGCTGCTCTGTCGGACAGTGGGCGGAAAACTCAGCGCCGGGAGAGTGCAGTCTGTTGCTTTGCGGATGGTAGTTGAGCGCGAAAGGGAAATCGAGAAGTTCATCAAGACTGAGTATTGGTCGATCGCCGCAAACCTTGGAGGCAAGTTGCCCCCGCCTTTCGACGCGCGGCTGTTCAAGATTGGCGAACAAACAGTCAAGAGCGGTGGTTTTGACCAGGATGTCAAGGCCAGCGAGATTCTGCTTGGCGATGAAAAGAGCGCCGCCGACATTGTTGCCGAGGCTCAACAGCAGACTTTTGTTGTCAATGAAGTAACGAAGAAGGAGCGGAAACGCAATCCCGTTCCACCGTTCATCACTTCAAAGTTACAGCAAGAGGCGGCGCGCAAATTGGGCTGGGCCGTGAAGCGCACGATGATGGTCGCGCAGAAGCTTTACGAAGGGATTGAGATTGGCGCGGAAGGTTCGGTGGGACTGATTACCTACATGCGAACTGACTCGACCCGCGTTTCCGATGCGGCGTTGGGGGAGGTTAGGGATTTCATCAGCAAACAGTTTGGCGCGCCATACCTGCCGGAAAAGGCAATTCATTATCGGTCGAAGAAAGACGCGCAGGATGCTCACGAGGCGATCCGTCCGACTGATGTTGCGCGTACGCCAGACTCGCTCGCAAGTTATTTGAACACCGACGAGCTGCGCCTTTACCGCTTGATCTGGCAGCGTTCGGTTGCTTCGCAGATGACCCCCGCGCTTTTTGACCAAACTACGATTGACATTGGAGCCGGACGTTTCATATTTCGCGCCTCGGGTTCGGTGCAGAAGTTTGATGGCTTCCTGAAAATCTATCAGGAGGGTCGCGACGAGAAGACCGAAGAAGATGAAGAAGCTGAGCGCACGTTACCGCCGGTAGAAAAGGGTGAGACGCTCAAGCTCAATCAGGTTACGCCAGAACAGCATTTCACCGATCCTCCGCCGCGCTTCACGGAAGCCACGCTCGTCAAGGCCCTGGAAGAAAAGGGAATTGGCCGGCCGTCGACTTACGCAGCGATCATGACCACGATTCTCGCGCGTGAGTATGTCGAGAAACGCGAAGGACGCTTCCACCCGACCGACCTGGGCAAGACCGTAAACGACTTACTAATTGAGGGTGGGTTTGACGATCTCTTTAATGAGACTTATACGGCGCGGATGGAAGAAGAGTTAGACAACGTTGAGGAAGGCAAACTCAAGTGGACCGATGCGCTCCACGAGTTTTATGACAAGTTTTCGAAGGACCTAGTTACGTTTACCGAATACACGGGGCGCATTAAGAATGAAGAGATCCCGACTGATGAGATCTGCCTCAAGTGTGAGACGAAAGGGATGGTTCGCAAGCGAGGCCGCTTTGGTAAGTATCTCAAGTGCTTGAATTGTGAGGCGACGCGTGACGCCGAGCCGAAAGCTGCGACCAATGGCGGCGCGAATAGTACAGAGGGCGGCAGTGGGGAAGTCGCGGCGGAGCCGGAAGTTTGCGAGCTATGCGACAAGCCAATGCAGTTGAAACGTGGGCGCTTTGGGCCGTTTCTGGGGTGTACCGGTTACCCGGAGTGTCGCAATATTCGCAAGATTGCCAAGAGCGGCGTGGCTGCCCCCGCGCCGGTCCCTCTCGATGAAAAGTGTCCCGTTGATGACGCCCAGTTAGTGAGGCGATTTGGTCGCTTCGGTGAGTTTATCTCCTGCTCAAATTATCCGAAGTGTAAGTACATCAAACAGGAGTCAACCGGCGTTCACTGTACGCGGCCAGGATGCAAAGGAGAGTTGGTAGTCAAGAAGTCGAAGCGCGGCAAAGTGTTTTATGGTTGCGCCGCCTATCCTGACTGCGATCGCGTTTATTGGGACAAGCCGGTTGCGGAAGTTTGCCCAAACTGCAAGGAACCATTTCTGCTCGAGAAAACTACGAAGAAGGCCGG
Source organism: Pyrinomonadaceae bacterium (assembly GCA_031365545.1). Lineage (GTDB taxonomy): Bacteria > Acidobacteriota > Blastocatellia > Pyrinomonadales > Pyrinomonadaceae > PSRF01. The sequence continues at coordinate 20,394 of JANLYH010000078.1, forward strand.
CACCTTTCGACATTGCGCCAACGAAGACTGTGGCTACAGCTCTAACGAAGGCGCAACTGTGAAAGCGAAAGCAAAGAAGTAGGGCAGACCCTCCTGACTGTCCAGTTTGGTACCGAAGGCAGAATGCAAACAGCAGGCCCGGTTTAACCAACTTCCGGTTTGCGTTAGAATCTGGTCCGCAATATTCCCATCATCAGTATCTCTGAACGAACGCGGACAGGCAGGAATGTCTGTCCTACTAATTTAAGGAGAAGTATTTATGTTTAGACGTAATTCGGCTTTAGCGCTGCTCTTCGTTTTCCTAGTCTCGCCAGTCATATCTTTTGCTCAGCAAGCCGCAACCCTGGCAACCGCTCAGGGTGGAGCTGCTGTGCCGGCGAAAGATCCTAACGATCCGATCGAACGAATAAAAGACGAAGCCATGAACCGGTCGCAGGTAATGCAAACCTTGAGTTACCTCAGCGACGTTATCGGGCCGCGCTTGACCGCCTCGCCGGGAATGAAAAGGTCAAACGAGTGGACGCGCGATCAACTTATGAAGTGGGGACTACAGAATGCGCATCTCGAAGCCTGGGGACCTTTCGGCCGCGGCTGGACGCTAAAGCGGTTTTCGGCGCAAGTCTCGGCACCACTAAGTATTCCGCTCATCGCGTATTCGAAGGCGTGGTCGCCTGCCACTGGACCCCTGACGGCAGACGTCGTTTACGTCGACGCCAAAGATGAGGCTGACCTGCAGCAACGCTTCAAAGGCAAACTCAAAGGCGCGATCGTTTTGACAGGCAAGATGCGTGAAGTCAAAGCACGCTTCGAACCGCTGGGCACCCGCCGCGATGAAAAGGATTTGTTGGCGTTGGCTGATTCGCCTGAGCCAACTCCCGGATCGGGGAGGCGGTTTACTGCCGAACAACGTGCGCAGCAAGTGTTCACGATGAGGAAGTATCAATTCTTTCAAAGCGAAGGCGCCGCGGTGCTGATTGATGCCAGCCGCGCTGGCGACGGCGGCACAATTTTCGTGCAGTCGGCCACTGTGCCGCAGCCGGTGACGACCGACTCGTACGGTCCAAATGCGCCGCGCCTGATTCAGTCGTATGACAAAACCGCCGGTCCGATCATTCCGCAGATCGTGCTGGCAGTGGAACATTACAATCGCATAGCGCGGATGATTGAGGCGGGCGAAAAGGTGCGGATGACCGTAGACCTCGCGGTCGAATGGCAGGACGTCGATCCAATGGGCTACAACACCGTCGCTGAGATACCCGGCACGGATCTGAAAGATGAGATTGTGATGCTGGGCGGGCATATGGATTCCTGGCATGCAGGTACCGGAGCTACGGACAATGGCGCGGGCGTCGCGGTGGCGATGGAGGCGGTAAGAATTCTGCAAACTTTGAATCTGAAACCCCGTCGCACAATTCGGGTCGCGCTATGGACCGGAGAAGAAGAGGGCTTGTTGGGATCGAAGGCTTACGTGGCGGAACACTTCGGCAAGATTGAGCCGGCGGCCGCAACCGGAGTTGTCGCTCCTGCGGCGACAGCTTCACCGGCGCCAAGTCCCGCTCCCGGCGTGCTCGTTACCAAACCCGAGTACGAGAAATTCAGTTCCTATTTCAATCTCGACAATGGCACCGGAAAGATTCGCGGGGTCTATCTGCAAAACAACGAGTCGGTCCGTTCGCTATTTCGTCAGTGGTTAATGCCTTTCCGCGAAATGGGTGCCGCAACTCTCAGTATTTCGAATACCGGCGGCACCGATCACCTATCGTTTGACGCCATTGGCTTGCCGGGCTTCCAATTCATTCAAGATGAGATTGAATACGACTCGCGCACGCACCACTCGAACCAGGACGTATTCGATCGCATTCAGGGAGACGACATGAAACAGGCGGCGACGATAATGGCGGCGTTCATTTACAACGCGGCTATGCAGGATGAAAAGGTTCCGCGCAAGCCGGTGGTGAAGTAGCCGCCGCTTTACGCTGACCATGGAGAAGGCGAGCCCACGGTAGGCTCGCCTTTAGTTTTATGTAGTTAGCTCGGGATTGCGGAGTCTACACAGTGCTTTGGTTGTTACCCATCGACGGCTTCTTGTCGGAAAGGTCGACACCAATCAACGACTTGATCTTCTTGAGTAACGCCGGCAGGACGACTGCCTGCGCCGTACTTGAAAGCTCTTCAATGAAGCGATCACCCAGCGCCCCCGCTTCTTTACTGAGTTTTTCGTAAGCGGCTGTGTCTCGCAGTCTCTCCAGTACGCCCGGCCCTTCGTCTCTGCCGTTCGTCGCCTCAGTGGTTCGGTGAGCCGCCGCGCTGATTTCGCTGACCGCAGCTTGACCCGTCAACGAGTGTGCTGGTAACGAGGCGTAACGCACTTCGTCTTTTCCGTCTCCTCTGATTGCCGCGGCTATGCCGTAACCAACAAAGAGCCCGACGCCAGCCGCGCCCAAGGTCCAGCCCACCGGCTGTTTCTTGAAATGCTCGCGCCAGTCGAGGGCATCTTTTACGTTTTCATACTGCTGGCTCACATTATCTTTGATCTCAGTCACAGTGTTTGTAATCGAATCTCGTGCTTGCTCCATACGACGCTGAAGCGCTTCCTTCGATGGCTCTTCGTCAGCAGCTTCCCGTTCGCGCGCGCGCACGAGTCCTAGAGTTCCTTCTTCAGCCATTGTTTGTCCTTTCTGAGCTCTTCAACCGTTCTATCGGGAACGAGACTTTGTTTTGCCATGCGGTTTTTCATCACCGAAATAATTAACCCGCCTACGATAAGGTACAGAAAACCAGCCGAGACAAACCCGATGGCGTATCTGGCCGCCTGGCTCAAGTCTGCATTCGCAAAGAGCGTCGCTATGCCAAAGGCGAGCGCGACATTCAATAGCGCAAAGCCTATGGCGGCAATGATGCCACCCGCCGCAATCATAATGCCGCTGCGCGCATACGCGTTTGCCTCCTCTTTGAGTTCGACTTTTAGCAGGCTCAGCTTCGCATCGAAGAGCTGCATTACGTCGTCGCCCAGACGAGTGACAAGAGAGGGAAGGCTCTCCTCTGACTTGTTTATTACCTCGGGTGTAAACGCGGTAGATGTCCCACTGGTAGCTGATGCTGCCATCGCATGTCTCCTTTCCAGGAAATGGAAGCGCACTTAGCTGTCGGGAGCCAAGCGACGCGTAAAGCCTAGCGGCGGCCGCGCAGGATCAGTCCAATCAGCAAGCCGGCGGCTGCTGAGATCAGAATCGTCTGACCCGGATTCTTGCGCGCATAGTCTTTGGCGGTTTCCGTGATCTCAGATAGGTCGGCATTCTGCAGGTCTTTGAGCTTATCGCCGACAACCGAGATCTTGTCGCTAACGAATTCCTTCGCCTGGCTGGCGGCATCTGAAATCTTCTCGCCATATTCCTGCGCCAGTGCGGTTGCGGCGGCAGTGGCGCCGTTACCCGAAGCTGCGTCACCAGTTCCAGCTCCGCTTGTTTGTTTAATGCCGGGGAAATCGGTTGAAGTTTTATTCTGCGACATGATTATGTTCTCCTTTGAAGTGTTACCTAAAATTTCTGCGAAAAAACCCTATAGAAGTAAACGCATCCAGAGACGAGCAATCATTGTGCCGATGGAGTTTCGAGCCATCTGGTTCGATGCTTGTTCTCAGACTTCGGCATTAATGCCGTATAGGTACAGCAAAATTTTCACCTCACTCACTGGGGTTGGCGACGCGCGCCGGAGAAAGAACTTGTTGCGAAAGGGTACAAATGCGCACAACTTAGGTCGGGAACAATACAAACAATCCAGTTGCAAAACTCGCCGCGGAAAACCATAAAGCCGCGTTGCACACCGAGGTGAAATTCCACCCATCCTCTTGACAAGATCTCCGAGACGGTGGTAAGTAAGTACTTACTTTGCCGAAGTGCTTAGGGAACTTAAGGAAAGAGAGCTTATTTGAGTAAAGAAATAGTTGCCACTGATGTTCCGGCACCGGCTGCTAACCTCGCAGCCGCCGGCGCCCGAATGACCGCGGAAGACAGAAAATTACAGATCTTGCAGGTTGCGGTTAGCCTCTTTTCCCAGCGAGGCTTCGGCGGCACGACCACCAGAGAGATCGCCCAGGCCGCCGGTGTTTCCGAGGCAATGGTGTTCCGTCACTTCGCTACCAAGCAGGAACTGTACTCGGCAATCCTCGACCACAAAGCTTGCTCAGGCGATTCCATGAATCCGGAGCAGATGGTTGCAGTCGCGTTGAAACAGAAAGACGACCGGGCGGTTTTTGAGCAGTTGGCTCTGGGGGCCCTGGATCACCACGAGAGCGATCCGGAGTTTCAAAGGCTTCTGCTTCATTCCGCTTTGGAAGGACATGAACTGTCGGAAATGTTTTTTGAAAAGTTCATCCGGCGAGTTTACGAGCTCTTGGGCGGTTATATTGCGGAGCGGCAACGCGATGGAGTGATGGTGAACATCGACCCCGCGATCGCCGTCCGCTCATTCATCGGCATGATCATTCACCACTCGCTGAACAACAATTTGTGGGATCCCAACCGACGCCTTTTGAAGATTTCAAACAAAGAAGCAGCCAAACACTTTACGGAAATTCTTTTGCACGGCATCAGCATCAACCCAGAGTCTAAGCCAGAAAAAAAGAGATCAAACAAAGTGGCGGGCAACGCCCTTTCAAGAAAGAACTAGAGACAAATGTCTTCATCGAGATCACCAGTTAGAGTTTTGCAGATCCTTGCTTTGGGTGTTGCTTTGACGGCCCTCTTGCTTTTTGCGACTTCCTGCGGAGGTTCCAAGGCAAATGGAAATACCGAAGCCAAAGCTCCGGTCCAACCCGCGGCTGTTGAAATAACCAGCGCTACGGCGATAGTGCGCGACCTGCCGCGCTTCTTCGAAGCGACAGGCAGTTTGACTGGTGATGAGCAAACCGACGTTTCTCCGTCAATGCCGGGAAAGGTAGTTTTGATTGCGGTAGAACTGGGAAGCTACGTTAGGCGTGGCCAAACGATCGTTCGGCTCGACGATGTGGATGCGAAGCTTCGCGTACAGCAGTCACAAGCCCAGGTTGATCAGGTGAAAGCTGCATTGCGTCAGGCGGAAGAGAAGGTGGGGGTTCGGCCGGGTCAGTCTTTCGACATAAATAAACTTCCGGAAGTCGGGAATGCGCGAGTGGCTCTGGAACTGGCTGAAAAGAATCTGCGCCGGTCCGAGAAGCTGATTGAATCAGGGGACATCTCCCGATCTGTATACGACAACCAGAAAGCGCAGCGCGATCAACTGAAGGAACAGTTTGAATCGGCTTTATCGCTGGCGCGCCAAAACTACGCTGCGGTGATGACTGCCCGGGCGAACGTGGCGAATGCTCAGAGTCAACTTAATCTGTCAGTGCGCAACCAGTCGTATGCAAATGTCTATTCTCCGATCGATGGTTACGTATCCGACCGGCCGGCCGATCTCGGCGAATATGTTTCCACCACTACTAAAGTTGCGACTGTCGTCAAAATCAATCCATTGCGAGTGCGCATCGACATTCCCGAACAAGCCATTCCCTCGGTAAGCGTTGGGCAGTCAGTGTCAGTAACCACCAGCGCCTGGCCGGACCGAAACTTCAGCGGACGCATCGCGCGGATCTCGCCAAACGTTACTACTACTTCGCGCACGTTAACCGTCGAAGCGGAAATCGAAAACAACAGTGGGGTGTTGAAGCCCGGACAATTTGCCACCGTGCGAATTTTGCAGACGCGCGCAGCCCCGGCGGTGCTGGTTCCAGCGCGGTCGGTGCGGACGGAATCAGGCGTCAGCCGAGTGTTTGTAATCAAGGATGGCAAGGCGCAGGAGCGTCAGGTGCAATTGGGACAAACTGAAGGCGACCTCGTCGAGATCAAGAGTGGCGTAGCAGAAAACGAAACGGTGGCGACGAGCAATGTCGAGCAGTTAAGCGACGGGATGGCGGTTAAGCAATAGGACAGTTTCGAGTTTCAAGTTCCGAGTTTCAAGTTAGAACTGCCGGGACTCGAAGCAGAAGTTAAAACTCGGAACGTGAAACTCGAAACCGGTGAGAAATGCAAAAGTTAGCTGAAATTTGTGTCCGGCGCCCCGTGTTTGCGACGATGTTGATTCTGAGTCTGACGGTCGTCGGGCTCTTCTCCTACAAGTCGCTGGGCGTGGATCTGTTTCCGAAGATCGACTTGCCGACGATCACGGTTACGGTCGTTAATCCCGGTGCTTCACCGCAGGAAATCGAAACCGAGATCACTGACAAAATTGAAGGCGCTGTAAACACGGTCAGCGGCATCGACGAGCTTCGCTCCACTTCAGTCGAAGGCGTTTCGCAGGTTTTCATCACCTTCCTGTTGGAAAAGAGTCCGGATATCGCGGCGCAGGAAGTCCGCAACAAAGTTGATCTGATAGTCAACGATCTTCCAGTTACCGCAGAACAGCCAATCGTTCAGAAGCTCGACACTGACGCCGCGCCTGTCGTTCGCATTGCGGTCTCCGCACCGCGATCCCCGCGCGAGGTTACCGACGTTGCCGACAAGAAAATCAAACAACAAATCGAATCGATTAACGGCGTGGGCCAGGTGACCATCATCGGGGGCCGCACGCGCGAGATTCAAGTTTGGGTAGACCCTGACAAGCTGCGGGCGTTCAATGTCACGGTTGCGCAAGTGGCCGATGCGGTGCGCGCCCAGAACTTAGAAGTGCCGGGCGGACGCATTGACGAAGGCGTGCGCGAGCTAACTGTCAGAACGATGGGGCGCATCGTGAAGCCGTCTGACTTCAACAATCTGGTGGTCGGCAGCCGCGGCGCTTATTCCGTCAAGCTCAGCGATATTGGCTATGCCGAGGACGGCGCTGAAGAGGCGAGAACGGAAGCACGTCTAAATGGTCAGCCGGCGGTTACGCTCGTCGTCTCCAAGCAGTCGGGACAGAACACAGTGGCTGTGGCCGACGCCGTCAAGGAGCGCCTGGCAGAAATTCAGAAGACGCTGCCGCCGGGTTTCAAAACTGAGGTGGTGGGCGATCAGTCGATCTTCATCAAAGCGTCAATCGAATCCATTCAAAAACACCTTATCGAAGGCAGCATACTTGCCGCCATCGTGGTGTTCATCTTTTTGTGGAGCTTCCGTTCCACGATGATCGCGGCGCTGGCAATTCCCACGTCGCTGATTGCCACCTTCGGCCTGATGGCGGCGATGGGCTTCACCCTGAACCAGATTACGATGCTGTCGCTGACGCTGATGGTCGGAATCGTGATCGACGACGCGATAGTTGTGCTCGAAAACATTTTCCGGTTCATTGAAGAGAAGGGAATGCCCTCGTTTCAGGCGGCTATCGAAGGTACGAAAGAGATAGGCTTGGCGGTGACGGCCACTACCTTGTCGCTGCTGGCCGTCTTCCTGCCGGTCGGATTTATGGGCGGCATTGTTGGCCGGTTCATGTCGTCGTTTGGCCTCACTTCTTCTTTTGCCATCGCGGTTTCACTGCTGGTTTCGTTCACACTGACTCCGATGCTGGCGGCGCGTCTCATCAAACGAAGCAACGACGCTGAAGAGGGAACGTTTGAACGCCACACCGAGCCTGCGGATCACGGCTCCAAGCAATCACGGTTCTATGCGCCCATTGATCGCACTTACACGCGAATGTTGACCTGGTCGATGGCCCATCGCTGGGTAATTGTCCTTGCTTGCACGCTCGTGATCGTGAGCATTGTGCCTTTGTTCATGTTTGTCGGTAAAAATTTTCTGCCGGTTGACGACCAGTCGCAGTTTGAAATCAACGTCCGCGCGCCGGAAGGATCTACGCTGTCGGCAACCTCGGCTTTGGCTGAACGAATTTCGGCAGACGTCAGAAAAATGCCGGGCATCACCGATACGCTAACGACCATCGGCGGCGGCCAGCAGGAGCAGGTAAACACGGCCTCGATTTACGTGAAGATGCAACCGCTTGATGAACGCAGCGTCAGCCAGAGTGATTTGATGGTGCGCGCTCGCTCGGAAATTCTGTCGAAGTATATGAAAGAGTTTCCGGGTCAATTAAGGACCAGCGTACAGCAGGTTGCGGCAATCTCAGGCGGCGGCTTTCGCAACGCCGATATTCAGTACGTCATCGGCGGCCCCGATCTGGAAAAGTTGACAAAGTATTCTGAAGCGCTGTTGGCGAAAATGAAGACGATACCGGACGTGGTCGACGCTGATTCTTCGCTCGTAACCGGTAAACCGGAGTTGCGGGTGGTGATTGATCGCGCCCGCGCCGCAGATTTGGGAGTTCGCGTCGCCGATATCGCGCAGGCCCTCAACACGCTGGTCGCCGGCCAAAAAGTTTCCACTTTCAATGCCGGTACCGATCAATACAACGTGCGCGTCCGCGCGATTGGACAATCGCGTTCGAGCGTCGAAGGTCTCAACCAGATGATTGTGTCATCGTCGAAGGTTGGTTGGGTGAGTCTCGACAATCTCGTTCGCGTTGAAGAAGGTACCGGTCCTTCCGCTATCGATCGTCTGAACCGGGAACGTCAGGTGACGTTGTTGGCCAACGTGAAACCGGGTGGTTCGCAAGCGGCTGTAATCCAAAAGATGAATCAGTTTGCGAAGGAAGTCGGGATTGACTCGGCTTATAAGACCGGACTGGCAGGACGTTCAAAGGAACTTGGGCGCGCCGGATACTACTTCATGCTCGCCTTCGTGTTGTCGTTTGTTTTTATGTATATGGTTTTGGCGGCGCAGTTTGAATCGTTTATTCACCCGGTGACAATCCTGCTGACGCTGCCGCTGGCCATTCCTTTCGGCATCCTCGCTCTGTTGATCACCGGTCAGACAGTGAACATTTTTTCCGGGCTGGGACTGTTGCTGCTGTTCGGAGTCGTTAAGAAGAACGCAATTCTTCAGATCGATCACACTAATCAGTTGCGGGCGCGCGGCATGGAACGACTTGAGGCGATTGTTCGCGCTAACCGCGATCGTTTGCGGCCAATCCTGATGACCACGATCGCTCTGGTTGCAGGCATGTTACCGCTCACAATTTCGAGCGGCCCGGGATCGGGCACGAATCGTTCGATCGGCGTATTGGTAGTGGGCGGGCAGTCGCTGTGTTTGCTGCTGACGTTGTTGGCTGTGCCGGTTTTCTATTCACTCTTCGACGATCTTGGCAAGAGCCGGGTTTGGGGAATGATCGGCGCCGGCGTGACCGGAGTGTTTGGCCGGGCGCGACGCAAGGTGGCGGGCGCCACCGCATCGTTATTAGGTTTGGTTTCGAGGCACTAAATGATTAGGTTGGCAAGCACAAAATTTCTAACTCTTGTCTTATTTGGACTGCTTAGCGGCGCTACGGTGTGGGGACAGGAGATTAGTCCTACTCCTTCGCCGATGCCGACTGAGTTGCAAGTGCCGGTCATTGCGCCGGACTTCCGTCCAAATCAGCGGCCGTTGCCGGAGCTTGGTCGCGTTGGCGTAGATATGGATCGTCAGCGACCGCTCTCGTTACGCGAGGCTCTGGCCATGGCGTTGGATAACAACAAAGATATCGAAGTGGCGCGCCACAACGTCAAGATTGCCGAGTTTGACCTGACCGCGTCACACGGTGCTTACGATCCGCGTTTCAGTTCTACTGCCTATTACGAACGGATCGAGAATCCAATCTCGAGCTTTCTCAGTGGCGGCGCTAATGGCGCCACGACGCAAACGGATTACACCGGGACCGCGCGGGTGGAAGGGCTGACACCTCGTCTGGGTGGCAGTTATCGCCTGGATTTCTCGTCCGTTAGATTGACCAGCAATAATCAGTTCACAGCGCTGAGTCCGCAATATCCGTCGACGCTCACGTTTAACTATGCTCAGCCGCTGTCTCGCGGACTGCGCTTTGACAACAACCGTCGGCAGATTGAAATTGCCAAAAAGAATTTGTCGCTCACCGATGCGCAGTTTCGTCAGCGCGCGATTGAAGCTATCACTAATGTCCAGCGCGCTTACTGGGATCTGGTCTTCGCCCTGCGAAATCTCCAGGTGCAGAGAGACGCCGTGCGCGATTCGCGGACGCAGCTCGAACACAACAAGCGTTTGGTTGTCGAGGGCAATCTGGCCCCGATAGATGTGGTTGCGGCCGAGGCACAGGTGGCCGGGTTTGAACAGAGTCTCTTCAGTTCGCTTGAAGAGGTGTCGCGCAACGAAAATAATTTGAAGAACCTGATCGCGGTGAATCGCGAGTCGGACCTTTGGAACCTTTCCATCATTCCAACCGATTCCGTTGATCTCTCACCGCCGGAGATTTCCCTGCCGGAAGCGCTGAAGGCGGCTCTTGATAATCGGCCGGAGTTGCAGCAGTCAAATATTGGTCGCGAGATAAATCAGATCGACCAAAAGTATTATCGCGAACAAACGAAACCGGCGATTGACCTGGTCGGCAGCTATGGCCTGACTGGTTTGGCGGGATCACAAAGCAACGCCGGCAACCCCTTTAGCAGCCTGTCGACTCAGGAACTTCGCGCCAGAGTTGACTTACTTTTGGCGCAAGCCAACTTACCGGCGTTGACGCCGTTGCCGACACAAGCGTTGTCGCCATTCCTGATTGGTGGTTACGATCAATCGCTGAAAAACTTGCTCAGCAATCGCTTCAATAATTTTCGCGTGGGCGTACAGATTAGCTTGCCGCTGCGGAACCGCACGGCTGCGGCGCAGTTGGGACGTTCGCTCGTCGAAGGCCAGCGACTTGCGACCCAGCGCGAACAACTCGAACAGTCGATTCAGGTAGAGGTAAGAAACGCACTGCAAGTGGTTCGCAGTGCTGAAGCGAGACTGCACGCCGCGGGTATCGCGCGGCGGGCGAGCGAGCAACAATATCTTAGTGAACAACGAAAACTCGACGCAGGACAATCAACCGTGTTTCTCGTACTCGAGCGGCAAACGGCTTTGACTACGGCGCGCGGAAACGAACTGCGCGCGCAAACAGATCTCAATAAAGCGATAGCGGAACTCCAACGCGCGACCGGCAACGCGCTGACCACGAACAACATCGTCGTGCGAGTGCGCTGATTCCGGGTCCCCCAATAAACAGAGGCACCACACACGAGAAGGCGGTGAGTATCTGGGGCAAACTCACCGCCTTCGTTTTGTGTAACGCAAACTGTTAGTTTGCGAGGGTTCGCGAGCAATTAAGTTCAGATTTTTCGCTTCGCCCGCAAACTAACAGTTTGCGTTACAACTCTGAAGCAATTTCTTAGCCAGCTCTTTCGAGGATTAGCAAACCTCCAAAGAAAGCCGCAGCGATGATGAGTGCAGCCACCACATACCACGCGACTAACTTTGTTCTACACGCCGGGCACCTGGTCCGGGCCCAGCCGATCCGCCTGCCACACGTTGGACATTTCATAGCGATTATCCCCTGAGCGAGGTTCGAAAAACCTAACGGGAAATGCCTTCGAGGTCGGCGTACTTTATCACATGACATCAGTCTGGCGTGTGTTTTCCGGTTTGCCTTTGTGAAGTCCCCTGGTTCCTGCTTGACTACACTTGACCAAACGCGTGGCCTCAGTTAAACCTCAATGACTAAATGGACGAAACACAATTCGAACTGGACGCGCTGGCAATCTTTTCCCATCCGGACGATGCTGAGCTCTCCGTCTCAGGTACGTTGCTGCGAATGAAGTCGCTGGGTTATCGCACCGGCGTGCTCGATATGACTCGCGGTGAAATGGGCACGCGCGGCACGCCCGACTTGCGGGCGGAAGAGGCGGTCGAGGGTGCCCGTTTAATGAAACTCGATTTGCGCCTCAACCTGGGCCAGCCCGATGGACATGTTTGGCTGACCGAGGAAGCGCGCACTGCTGTTGTGCGGGTGTTGCGCGCGCACAAACCCAAAGTTTTGCTGACGACACACTGGGACGATCCACATCCTGACCATGCGAACACGTCGCGTATTGTGCGTGACGCCGCCCGGCTGGCGACGATGGCGCGCTACGATGCTGAAGCCGAGCAAGCGCCGGTGAACATGCCGGCTATCATGCACTCGTTGTTCTCACGAAACGTTGTGCCTTCATTCATAGTTGATGTGTCGGATTTTGTCGCCGAGAAGATGGCAGCGATCAGGGCGCACGTCTCGCAGTTTTATCGCGCCGACTCAAATGAGCGGACCACGCGTATCAGCGATCAAGGGTTTCTCGAGCAAATGGAATATCGCATGCGCTACTATGGATCGCTCATCGGCGTTGCGGCAGGCGAACCGTATTATGTCAGGGAAGCCTTGAACGTGGATGATCCGATAGCATTACTCACAAGGCCGATGAATATCTACTCCTAAGAGATCTGCTCTCGTACCTCACTTCGGTTCTTCACTCAGCAGCGAACGTGCGACCGCGATAAGTGCCGTGGCGCGCGGCGCCTCATTCTCAAAGCTGCGCGCTATTTCAATTGCCTGGGTCGCATTATCCTTGGCGAGCGCGCGGAATACACCCGTCAAGTTAAACGCGGCAACAGTGCTGGCACGCATTGAATTCATATTCTTTGTTTGCAGCCGCATCGTTAACCGGCCGTCTTCACCGTTAAACCCTTCGGCAGAGTTGGAAGCTTTTGCGACTTCCAGCATCGTCTCCCAGGCGCGAGCGCGATCTAACGAAAGTAACGCATTCGCTACCGCGACCAGCGCCCGCGGCCTATCAGCGTCTCCGACGTCAATCCGGCGCGCCTCTGCGAGCGCCTCGGTGAGAGTCTCCAGGGCTTTCTCGCGATCCGCCGGTGGCATTGCCTTGGCGGCTTCGCTCAGTAGCCACACTTTCTGAATGTGTGAGAGGTCGCCTTTGCTGGCCAGCATGAGCGCCGTTTCAATGTCCTTTTTCTCCGCAGCCTTCATCGCCAGGTTCATGTCAACATAAGGTTTGGCCTGCTTGCGAAGTTCGCTATCTTCGATTTTTTCGACGAAGTCGCGCGCGCGTACGTCCCCTTTTTGCGCGCCTCTGGCGGCCAGTTGCAGATACAGCGCGTCACGTTCACCGGAAGTCTTGGCGCGGTCAATCCGATCCAGCATGGCCTTCTCAATGTCTTCGTCCTTGCGATCCGGCCTAATCCCGCGCTGGACCGGACTATCATCCTCATCCTCGCCGACGTCTTGTCGAGCACCGCCCTGGCCCAGCACGGACATTTCATTACGCAATTGCTCGGTTATCGCTTTCGGCGCGTACTGCTCAAAGAGCGGTAGCAAGCGCTTAATTACCAGGAATTTTCCCTGCAGGCCCGACGAACTGCGATCCTGCTCCTTCGACGGCAACGGGCGTAGCAGGACCCCTGCAGCCGTGCGGAAGAAAGTGTTGCGCAATTCCGGCGCGACTTCGGGCGGCGGCGCGGGTTGATTCATTCGTGAGGAGCTTTGACCGCCATCGCGCTCGAAGGTTACGAAGAGATGTGGCGTGAACAAATATGAAGACAGGAGCGAGATTGTATTAGCGTCTGATTTCAGATCTGCGTCTGCAATGGTCAGGAGACGCGCGTAACGCATATCGGCTGCGGCCGGGTTCTTATCTCTAAGTAAGGAAAGAAAGGTCAACCCTTCCATGGTGATTGTCCCGAGGGCAGGATCGGCAAACTGGAGCGCGCGCTCAACATCAGCGTCCAGCAGTTGATTCGCCAACTGCAAACGTTGTCTAAGTGCTGCCGGCGTGTCGAAAGTATTTACTGGCGCCGGCGAAGTGGCATCAGTTGTTTCCCGCGCGCGCGCGTCTTTGAGTTTGTCCAGGAGTTCCTCGCCGAGTGCACGATCGTTTTTGGCAGCCAGCCGCAAGACTTCCGCGCGCAAATCTGGTCCCGCTACGAGCGCCACCGGCCCATTGGGATTTCCTCCTTGTTGACGCTCGCGCTCCTCATTCAGCTTGCGCGCCGTTTCCTGATCGGCGACCTCCGCTGCATCCCAGGCTTTGCGAAAGAGCGCGCGCCCCTGTTCCGGATCAGCTTCCCAAAGAGCGTCTGCGATGCGCGATAGCGTGCGCGCACGCAACGGCTGATCGGAAAAGTTGCGGGCATCATTCGCCAGCGCAACCAACAAGGAAAGACCCAACGCTTTCTGTTGTTCTATCCGGGCTTTCGTTGCCGCCGTGGTCTCTTTACTCTTAGCTGCCGGTTTGGCGGCAGGAGCGGCGACCTGCGCTGGAGCAACTGTTTTCTGAGCGGTGTCCTGAGCCGGAGTCGCAGGCGTCAGCAACAGCAGAAAGGGAATTGCGAAAAGAGACGGCAAACGAAGAAACAGATCGCGGCGGGTCATGGTGTTCTCCTGCGGAG
>JANLYH010000108.1:0-4894 GCA_031365545.1 Pyrinomonadaceae bacterium
GTTGGTTGGGCGACGTGCCGGCCACCAGCAAGCACTACGGTGCTGATTGGACGCATACATTCGGCAGCAATCTGGTTACCGAATTCCGTCCAAACTATCAGGAGATTGGTGTTAAGTTTGGTGGAGGTTGCACACTTGGAATTCCGGGTTGCATCTCGGATCCTCTCAATCTTGATGTCAACCTTGCCAATATCTCTTTCAGCGGCTCGCTGGGTCTCACCAAGTCTAACGCACTAGGCACTATCGGACCGGCTACAAACCTACCCCAAGGGCGCGTAGGCAAGGTTTATCAGTACCCGGTCAACGTGAGTTATTCGGCAGGTCGGCATTCCTGGATATTCGGAGGCGAATACAAGAAGTTGACCGAAATTCTGCCGTTCCTTCCAAACGCCAATGGGGCCTATGGCTTTAGCTCCGCGGCCCGCATCACAAGCAATGCACCCAGCAGTGTTTCTATCACTCTGGGAGAACCGGTCTTCTCCTTCAAAGAGAACGACGAATACTTCTATGCACAGGATGATTTCAAGCTCCGGCCAAATCTAACTCTAAATCTAGGCTTGCGCTACGAGTATACTGGCCAGCCCATTAACCAACTGCACGATGTATCTGTCGCGCGCGAAAGCAATGCGGCCACCGCTTTCTTTAACCCGGCGCTGCCGTTGGCTATTCGCACGGTACCGCAATTCCCGGTGGACAAGAATAACTGGGCGCCACGGTTTGGTTTCGCGTACTCACCCCATTTCTGGAAGAAACTCCTGGGTGAGGATGCTACGGTGATTCGCGGAGGCTTCTCAATCGCTTACGACGCTGCCTTCTACAACATTCTTTTGAATGTGTCGACGAATGCGCCGTTCGCCGCGTCTTTGACAATCCCGTCGTCTTCGTTACCTGCAAGCGGCTCGCCGGCTCCACTGCCCGCTAATCCAACCGGCGATGTGGTGCGTGCTAGTGCACAAGCCTCTGGCGTGCTGCCGAAAGGTGTTCTCAATCCAATCTTCCTTTCCCAAACAACTGTTGCCCCTGATTTCCGTGCGCCTTATGCGGAGCAGTGGTCGCTTGGTATTCAGCACCAGTTTGGACGGCGGCATGTTGCCGAAGTCCGCTATGTCGGTACACATGGCGTCGCTCTGTTCCAAAACGTTAACGCCAACTTCTTTAACGGTCCGCTGGTCAATGGATTCAACGTCACCAGGAACGCAGGTGGATCCTTGGTGCGCTGTTCCGCCAGTCCGACGACGCCTTGTCTCAATGCCAGGTCGTTTGCGAACCTATTGCCGGCGGGAACAGTCACGCAAGTGTGTGTCGACAATCCGGCTACGCTGGACCTTGAAAACGCTTGTAACGACCGCCAATTCCCGCAAGGCGGCAAGACGGTTCGCGCGAATACTTCGCAGTCGATTTATCACAGCCTGCAATCGCGCTATAACGGCCGCTTCTTCAAGGATTCCGTTAATCTCGGTCTCTCCTACGCCTGGAGCAAGGCGATTGACGATGCGAGCGATATCTTCGCCCGTACCGACATCCAATCTCCCAGCGCGCAGAATCCCTACTGCATCAATCGTTGCGAGCGTTCGCTCTCGGCGGTCGATCGACCACATGCATTCTCGGCTAACTTCATCTGGGATGTTCCGTATTTCAGGGAACAGCGTGGAGTTGTGGGGCATCTACTCGGCGGCTGGCAATTTAACGGCACGTACTTCCTGACCAGTGGCGCGACGTTCACGCCAGGACAGAACAGCACGTTCAACTCGGCTACCGGCAACAGCTACCTGACCGCCGGCGACCGTCCGTTCTTGACAAATCCGGGCGCGGATCGGCGACTGGTTGGTATCAATGCGTTTGATGCTTTCCTGCTCGGCAAAATCTCTGCCACGCAGCTGGCCAGCTTTGGCCAAACCTCGTTCCTTAGCCTAACGCAACTTAATGCAACCGGTGCGGCAGTGGCTGTAACTCCTGGCGATGTGAAGTATGTTCTAAACGGACCGGGTGCCGCACAGGTCTTTGGTTCGCCTTTCGGCAGCTCAGGGCGAAACGTCGAGCGAGGACCAATCTTCAACCAACTGAACATGGGCGTGTTCAAGAATATCAAGGTGTATGAGCGACTGACCGTGCAACTACGCGGTGAGGCCTTCAACATCTTGAACCACCCGACACCGGGAGTTGGCAATGTGGTGGGAGGCGGCTACTTGCCTGCTATCTTAGTCACCGATGCCGGTGTTTCCAGCGCTGCGTTTGGTGAAAATCAAGACATCACCTTCGCTCGTCGCGTTGTCCAGGTTGGGCTGCGCATCGTCTTCTAGTTGATATTTGAAACTGGAAAACGCTTCAAGGGGAGAGCCGTTAATGGCTCTCCCCTTTTTTTCGTCCCACTTGCTTACCAATTCGAAACTGCCCCCGCGCTGCCGTCTTCCGGTCTTCCTCAAATTGCGCTTCGTCAATCAGTCCACTAGATTAAACTCGATGCTGCGCACGATAGTTTGCGCTTTCTTGTCTGCCAATGGATCTGTTATCACCAACGTCAGCACGTAACGGCCCGGATGTGCTTTTGCCAAACTGATCTGTCCCACGTAAGCCAACTGCCCACCCTGCACTTGCCCAGCTACAAGTTGTTCCGGCGCTTTAAATACTATCTTGTTCCCCTGGCTGATAATCAACTGAGACCGCACTTGCGACTGGCTGCCATCTAGCTTCGGGTTGTAGATGATCCCGGCGTAACGCAGATCAAGTTTGCGCGGCAGTTGCCGCAAGGCGTTGAGTGGGACTGGAGTCGCCTTGTTACCCGGTGCCAGGTCAATGCTGTAAAGGAAAACACTACTCATCGCAAGGCGCTTTTTAGTGAGGTCAGGCACTTCAATATACTGTGAGAATGTGCCTAACTGTCCGGTCTCTGTTTCCCGCACTACCGCACGTAACTGATAATGCCCGGGCGTCAATTCGGCGTGACCTGTAAAGCTGATCCCGTTTGCCAGCGCCGCCTGATATTCCTCGGGAGAAAAATTCGCGGCAACCGTTTGGCTAAAACCATCCTGCACTTTGCCGAGGCTGTTAATAAGAAACCCCACCACATCGAAGGCGGCGTGGTATCTATTCTCCGTATCGGGCTGGAAGTTCAGATTGCTGGCGTCGATAGCCAAATTGATGTCGATGTCCGCGCGGTTGTCTGGTGTAAACCTATATTGCAAGGTGCCGGCGAGATTTACTTCTCGTTTAGCAAGCGGTGATTTTGCGGCCCTGATAATAACCTGTTCTTTACTCAGGTCTTTCGCAGGCGCGTCGGCTCTCGCGTAGTAGCCTATGCGCGAGTAAACCTTAGCGCCGGGACGACTGACCTTGATCTCCAGCTTGTGGAACTTTCCATCGAAAGGTTCACTGGGCTTGTAGGCGAGCAGGTAATAACTACTTCTAGCGATCACCTTGTCGAGGCCCGCGGCGAAATTATCACTATTCACGACCGCCACGCCGCCGGTCGCATCGGCGAGCAATTGCAATCCTTGATGCGCAGACATCGTGTCCAGCGCCAGGTTGTCGAACGCTCCCGCGGTCGGCCCGCGCCCGAAGGTGCCCGCGCCCCCTCCGTTAGCGCCGCCGAACAGTGCGCTCGTTGCCTCGTTCCCCGGATCGGTGAAGCGCGAGACGCCGCGCTGTGCTTTGAGCCCGCGCACATCCATCGTGTTAATGACCACGCCGGCCCGACTGGATCTGTCAGTGAGTTGGCGCATTAGATAGTTGACGCTGCCAAAATAGGAGCGACTCTCTTCAATGGTGACAGGAGCGCCGCCCACAGTGACTTGTTGTGCGGTGGTTTCGAAGAGTGGCAGCCCCCCGGAAAGCAACATTAGGTTTTTCCGTCCAGGCAGAAATTTCATGCTGTCAATGACTTCGCCCGCGGTCACGAGTGTAGCCAGTGCGCGAAGGCCTCTGGTGGTGCCCTCTTCTGAGGCGTCGAGGTTAGCATTGGAGGCACTGACAGCCTCCGGTGTAATGGAGGCTCCTTCACCTGATACGGCCTGCGCCAGCTCGGCACTGATTTTTTCCGGCGAGGTTAGGTTATTGAAGGCTGAGTAAGGGTGCAGTCGTGCTGTGATCTGTGAGATAGCAAGGCGCAGAACTCGTTTGTCCGAAGTGAATTGCTGCACTAGGCCGTTGCCGCCGACCACACGGACAATTGCAACCAAATCACCTTCCCGCATCTTATTGTCCACGAAGTCCGTAAGCATCTTGCGGACCGTTGCAATGTCTTCGAAGGGGATCGTGAGATCGTCTACAACGAACGCGAAGACACGACGCAGATCGCGAGCGGTGAGATTACGAGTTATCTCCGGCTCAATGTGACCACCGGTGCCATCGATTGAACCCTCCGTGCGCGGATCGGCTTCCGCTTTCACGAACTCTAAGAATTGCGTGTCTTGCCGCTTACCGTTTTCATAAATCTTAAAATCCGCCAGGGTGAGATCGTCGATCACCTGGTCGTTTTTGTCCGTGACAACTACGTCCGTTTGAACCAACGACGTGGTGACGCGAACCATATCTTCCGGCGATTCGAACGGACGTTTCTGAGTCTTTTCCGGCGTTTGCGCCACCGCCGAGAGAGCGAGGGCGCTCAACAAAAGGTGAATAAGGATTCGCTTCATCAATTACCTCCAAATCATCCGAATGAGCCCGCAGGATTACAGTCTGTATTGGAGATCATGGACAACAGACCTCCATTTAGCAACGTTTTCTTGGCATTTCATTTTAATATGGCAGCTTGGGGACTAAGGACCACGAGGTGCCAGCGCTGGAAGGTATTGATTGGCCCATCCCGGTAAAGTCTGACGTACGCAGTTTCGAAGAACAGCTTCTCCGGACTGACCCACTCCAGTCGAATAGCCGGATTGAAGGACGCGGGTATGGC
>JANLYH010000122.1:0-6044 GCA_031365545.1 Pyrinomonadaceae bacterium
TCACTCCGCCGTGCCTTATTTCTTTTTGAAGCAGACTTACGACACGGCCCACGCTACAGAGTTACTCAAACCTCATAACGTCTCTTGTCCGCCATTCGAAAGTTATGTTCAGGCAATAGTAGATTACGCGGTTCGTCACCCTACGCTCGGCTGATTCCGGGCTGACCAGGCCCAGGTGCTCAGAGTCAGCACGGTTTATTAATGCCAACTGAGCCAGCATCCAACACGCTCGCTTGACTTTAATTTAGAATTAGTCTAAATATAGTAATGCAAATGACTCGGCCTCAAAAAAATCTCCAAACTGAAGAGAAGCTAACGCGTCAACGCGACGCGGTGCTCAAGGTTATTCGGGCGCGGGAAGACCACCCGACCGCCAATGAGATTTTTCAGGCAGCGCGCGAGCATTTGCCGACCATTAGTTATGCCACCGTCTACAACTCGCTTCGTTTCCTGAAAGGAGCGGGGTTGGTGCACGAGATTAAGTTTGGTGACGGCGCTAGTCGCTACGACCGGGAAACCGATCGGCACGACCATGCGATCTGCAACGACTGTGGAAAGTTAGTCGATTTCGACCTTCCGCAAGCAGCCGACCTGATGCAGGCGGCCGCGCGCCGATCGAAGTTTCAACCAGCGTCAGTACACTTGACGCTCAGAGGCATTTGTCCTGATTGCCGCAAGGTATAACGGTCAGGAAGAAAAGTTTCAGCTCGAAAATCATTACAGAAAATTGGAGGATTCATGACAGCAGCGACAGCAACAGCAACTGAAAAGGCGATGGTTGGCCAGCCGGCGCCGGATTTCGATATGGCCTCGACCAAAAACATTGAAAAGTTGAACGAAGGCGTAAAGCTTGAAGATTACAAAGGCCGGTGGGTGGTGCTCCTATTTTACCCGCTCGACTTTACCTTTGTTTGCCCGACTGAACTGACGGCTTTCAGCGATCGTTACGAAGAGTTTCAGGGCATCGGCGCCGACATCATCGGTGTTTCAACTGACTCTGTCTTTTCGCATCGGGCCTGGATCAAGACGCCGCGCGATCAGGGTGGTGTCGAAGGTTTGGTATATCCGCTGGCCGCCGACGCAACCAAGACCGTTTCGCGCGACTACGGAGTATTGATTGAAGATCGCGGCATTGCGCTGCGCGGCCTCTTCATTATCGACCCCGAAGGGGTTCTTCGTTACAAAGTCGTACACGATCTGAACATCGGCCGCTCCGCTGAAGAAACTCTGCGAGTTATTCAGGCGTTGCAGACCGGCGGTTTGTGTCAGGCAGAGTGGAAGCCAGGACAGAAGACACTTAACGCGTAAGGAAAGGGACGGACGACTGGCGACCGCAGACTGTGGAACCAGAGACCTATAGTCTCAAGGGGTATTACCACAATCGTCGGTCGTCGGTCAGCCGTCATCGGTCAGTTAACCATGGGAATGAGAATTGGTACAGAAATGCCGGCGCTCGCCGGTGCGACAGAATGGTTTGGCGGCACACAAGCTCATGCCGAAGCGGAAGCCAAAGGGCAGCCCACGCTGGTTCATTTCTGGTCGATGAGTTGCGGCATTTGCAAAGAAAACATGCCGCGCATTGCCGAGTGGCGCGAGGGGTTGAAGGAAAAAGGCCTGTGCGTGATCGCGGTGCACATGCCACGTTACGAAACAGATACAGACGTCGAGCAAGTGCGGCAGGCTATTGCAACCAACTCAATCACTGAACCCTGTGCGATCGATAACGAGCACAAACTCAAGGAGGCCTTTCAAAACGATCAAGGCTACGTTCCCGCCTATTATCTTTTTGATGGTGAGGGAAAACTGCGCAGTTTTGCGGCAGGGGAACGCGGCCTGGACCTACTGAAAGCAACGCTTGACCGGGTGTTGACCGCTTACCAGAAAACCCACGAAGCGCTTGCGCAAACGTCGTGAGGCTGACTACGGCGCCAGCGCTTTCGAAATCTGTCCCGTCAGCAGAATCAGCAAATAGACGCTCAGCGCGGCTGAGCCAACCGCTAACACTGCCAGCAAGACAATCATCAAACTCACAAACAGCCAGTCGCTCAGTCTTCCCTGGCGCGCTTCGCTTGCAGAAACGGTCGCGCGCTCGCTGAGCAGGGCCACGTTCATCTGGTTTGATTTCCACCAGGCGTCGAAGACGTCGCCGACCACTGGGAATGATCCCACCAGATAGTCAATAGCGATATTGATGCCCATGCGCAGCAGGGTTATCTTGGGAACGCGATAGCGAACAGCCGATACCAAAATGTAGAACGACACCAGCGAAGTGGCGGTGTCGCCAAAGCCCGGAATCAATCCCACCAGTGCGTCCAGTCCAAACCGCCAATTTAGTCCAGGAATCCTGATCAGATCGTCCATCACCCAACTCAGACGTTCCAGACTGTCGTCTATCTTCGCCGTTCGTTGCGCGGTGACGGTAGTTTGGTTCAGGCTTTCGCGGGCTTCAAGTTTGTAAGCGTTCATCATTTCAGTGCACAGACTCTCCAGTCGATTTCTAATAGTTTTAGAGGAATGCCGTCATCGTATGCGTGTTACCTGCTGCCAGAAAAACTTACCAACGCGCGCAAAAGCATTCAGCGGGTTACGGTCGCCGCCACGCTGTTGGTTTGGCTTTGCCGGCAAGCCCAGGGAGGTTGCCAATTCCGGGTCGGGCTTGGCGATATCCTCGTCGCCATGCTTGCTGGCCAACCAGCGGTTGAAGATACGCGCCACGCCCCGTCTTTGTTCCAGCGGCGCTTCTGCGACGAGGGCGCTGCGAAGATCGTCGAGCTGGGCGATACCGAGCTGGTTTTCCTTATAAAAACTTTTAAGAGCGGCCTGCAATTTTTCCGAGCCTAGCAGACGCTGCAATTCAACGAACATCAAGGCGCCTTTGGTAGTAACCACAGCCGCGTACTGAAAGGTATTACGATAGTCGCGAGCCGGCCGGTTCGCATCCATATCTTCGCCGCCAAAAGTTCGGTACAAACGGTAGACACCTTGCAGTTGGTCTTCCCGGATCAACGCAGCCTTCTGCTCACCATAGACCTCGCGGAAATACAGCAGCGCCGACCAACTCGCCATCGCTTCATCAAGCACCGGTTCACGGGCGGGATTGTTGCCGACAGCCCGACCCCACCATTGGTGAGCGGTCAGGTGGGCCACGCTCCACTCGAGACTCTCCTCAACAGAAGGGCGTTGCTCGCGAATAATCTCCGGCAGGTTGCGCATCGCCGGAGAATCAAAGTCGACATAGTAAGCACTGGCAATCACCTCCAGCCCGGAAAACTCATTGCTGCCCAGGCCGGCGACCAGCGGCGCTTCCGCAACGTTCACGGTCTTGAATGGCAACGGGCCAAACCTGGAAGAAAAGATGCGCAAAGAATCTGCCGCCATTGTCAGGACGCGTTTTCCAATGCGCTCGTGCTCCGCAGTGAAGATGGACCGCAGCGTAGAGTCACCAATTTGGGTTTGCTCAGACTTTAGGTTGCGGCCGGCTATAATCGCAAAATCGCGCAGCGCCGAAGCAGAAAAACCAAGTGGTTGCCCGGTGGTTTCGTCTACATCCTCGCCAGCCGATGTGAAAACGGCCACGCCCGGAGCAACCTCTATTTTCACTTGATAGTCCGCGGCCTCATTAAAGACGACATCGCCGACGCTCGGCTCGAGTTTGCGCAGCCATTCATCGCCGTCGTGGACCGCGAGTACCGGATAGAAAGTACCCAGCAGCATGACGCCGCGGCAACGGAAGTTTACGTCGCGGGCCCGACGCAACTCGCGATCGCCGCGCAGTGCTGCGCTGACTTGCTTGACGACGTGCGCTGTCAGTCCCGTTTCATCCGGGTCTACCTCCGGCACCACCCCCTTGAAACCAACCACAACCTCCGCCGAATTTCCCGGCGCTACTTGTTCGCGCAGGGTGACCCGCAAGGTTGTTCCCTGGTCGTCAATTGAATAAGTCAGCGGCGACTCGTCCGCCGCCAGGCGAACTCCGGTAATCTCGAGCCGCGGCTCTTCGTTATCAGCCGGCTGCGTTGTTCCGGAAGCGTTCGCAGTCAACGCCTGATCGATTCGCAGGTTTGGATAGAGATGGAAGTAGAGAACAGCGGTGGCATGATCGCTGTGATTGATCCAGCGCACTCGTTCTGAACCGGCGTAGGAGAGCGCGTCAAAGTCGAGCTTGAGTTGAATCTGATAATGATGACGCCGGGTGTCTTTTGCCTGAGAGGAGTGCGTTCGAGCTATGGAGCCAAGCGGTAAGAGGATGCAAAGCGATATCAACAGCACAGACGCGCGCGCACCGCGGCTGAGAAACGATCTCAGTCGCGAACATGCCGCGGGCCGGTTGATAGTTTGCATTTGCGAAGCCAATCATCAGCGGCGCGGGTTCGTAAAGCGCGGCAGATATTCCTTTATTGAAACCGACTGAATTACGTCGCCTCGAGCGATATTATCAACGGTGTTCATGCCGGCGACGACGTTTCCAAAGACGGTGTAACCTCCGTCGAGATGCGGCTGGGGTGCATGGGTGACAAACCATTGCGACCCGCCCGTATCCTTCCCAGAAAGCGCCATTCCCACCGCGCCGCGCCGGTAAGGAACTTCATTTACCTCGCAGCGAATTTGATAGCCGGGCCCGCCATTGCCATCGCCGCGCGGGTCGCCATCCTGAATGACGAAATTCGGCACAACGCGATGAATGGTAATGCCGCTGAAGTAGCCGCGACTGGCGAGTTGAATGAAGTTGTCAACAGTCAGCGGAGCCTCGTTTGGGAGCAGTTCAATAGTAAACGAGCCCTTAGAAGTCTTCACCACGGCGTGAAATCGTTTACCGGTGCGTCCGAGTGCGCGCTCGTAGTCGAGACTGGTATTGCGAGTTTGCACGGTGCCGATGCGTGAAGTGAAATCGCCGGCGCCATTTGCTTTCAGAAGGGCGACGGCCCGGCGGCGGATTAGATAGTCCTGTGATTCGAGCGCGGTTTTGATCGCGTCGTTAGCTTTCGTGCTTTTTTGCTTGGCGAGCGCGCCGAGTATTGACAGCGCCGCATCGTTCAATTGTTTGTCAGCCAGCGCCACCGGCAGGGCGGCGATGAGCGCGCGCGTGTTGCTTTCATCGGACGGGAGTTCACCCAGCAGGTCGGCGGCGGTTCCACGCACAACCACGTCAGACTCCTTAAGGTGTTTCCGTAAGACATCGTTTAGATCCTTCGGCTTGAAAGCCGCGTAGGCCTGCAAAACGTCTGGGATGGCATATTCAGAATGGACGGCAACGAGCGTCTTGATGATGATCCCGGAGTCGCGGTAGTTGAGCATCGCACGTAGAGTTTCCTCGGCCTGGTTGCGAAACAAGTTGTTGTCCTTGGACGCCGCAGCTACAACCGCAATCTCGCCGAGCCCCTGGGCCAGGCCTGAGCCTGCTCTCCAATTTAGGAGAATCGCCCTAACAGCCCTTTGCTTACCTGAGGCACCTTCGGAATCGACTACCAGTGCGGCGGGCCAGACTCGCGCGAGGGCAATCTCGAGTTCCGGCGCAGTGTGGCCGAAGGAATCGCTCGTCGCCTTTAGCCATTTGCGCAACTCGGGATTCATCACCCCCTGACCTAACCTTCCAAGCGTGGTCGCCAACTCGAGGACTTCGTTTGCTTCAGTAGGTACTCTGGATACCCCAGGTTTGGCGAGGGAGGAGGCGCGAACGAGAAGAGGGCCCAAGGCCTTCTGATCCTTCAAGGAACCCAGCGAGCGAATCGCGCTTACGCGTACGCGCAAGTCTTTGTCCTTAAGCGATCGATCAAGCAGCGCGTCGAAGGAAAGACTATCTTCCGTCGCCCCGAGCACACGCGCAGCGTTTGCGCGAACGACTGCATCTGGATCGCTTGTCAGCAGCTCGCGCAGTTTTTCGTTACCGTCCTTTAGTTTCAGTCGACCCAGCGTGTTAGCGGCATCTGCGCGAATACGCGAATCTGAATAGTGTAGAAACTCAGCCACGATGGGGCCGGCGTTATCAGGTTTAGCCCGTAGAGTCGCGGTCAAGCCAAGCAGGATCGTCAAAGTATCAGGTGCGG
>JANLYH010000150.1:0-4154 GCA_031365545.1 Pyrinomonadaceae bacterium
CCAAAACGAGTTTGATGTAATCATCATCGGCGCCGGTATCAACGGCGCCGGTATCGCTCGTGATGCGGCGATGCGTGGGCTGAAGGTATTGCTCCTCGACAAGGGCGACATTGGCGGCGGCACATCCAGTTGGTCGACGCGTCTCATTCATGGCGGCTTGCGATATCTCGAGCATGGCGAGTTTCGTCTGGTGCGCGAGTCGTTGCGCGAACGAGCCGCTCTGCTGAATATCGCCCCGCACCTGGTGCGGCCTCTGCGCATGCTTGTGCCTGTTTACCGGAACGCACGACGCGGCCTGTGGATGATTCGCGCAGGCATGATTGCCTACGACGCAATGTCGCTTGGAAAAAGGCTTCCCAGTTACTGCCTGCTTTCGCGCACAGAAACTTTGCAGCAGGCGCCAGCGCTCAACCCGGACGGTTTGCGTGGCGCGGCAACGTACTTCGACGCGCAGGTGGAATTCGCGGAGCGACTCGTTGTTGAAAACGTAATCTCAGCAATTGAACACGGCGCTTCGGTGCTCACCTATGCCCGCGTTGAAAAATTGATTATTGAAGCAGGAGACGTGCGCGGTGTTGAGTTCACTCGGATCCAAGGTTCTGAGCCCAATGTCCAAAGTCAACCAATTACCGGGACCGCGGGCGTGGCGGGGTCCCCGGCGGATGTTTTTCTATCCGCTGGGGTGCTCGGCTCGCCCGCCGATCGCGGCCTGAGCTCAAGTAATGAGCGAGATTCAGCCACCGCGCGCATCGTCATCAACGCCGCCGGTCCCTGGGTAGATCAAGTATTGGCCAAGGGCGACCACACTTCGCCGCGATTGATTGGTGGCACGAAAGGCAGTCACCTCATCGTCACTCCCTTCCCCGGCGCTCCTGAGACGGCAATCTACGTTGAAGCTGAAGCCGACGGCCGGCCATTCTTTATCATTCCCTGGAACGGCAAGTATTTGATCGGCACGACCGACATTCGCTATGGTGGCGACCTGGACAATGCGCACAGCGACAGCGATGAGATTGATTACCTCCTGCGCGAAACGAATCGCGTAATTCCAAAAGCAAAGTTAACGCGCGAACAAATCCTCTACACCTACGCCGGCGTGCGGCCACTCCCATTCACCGGCGCGCAGGATGAGCAGCGCATTACCCGCCGACATTTCATACGCGAGCATCCGGCGCTACCGAGTTTGTTGTCCATCGTTGGCGGCAAGTTGACTACCTATCGCAGTCTCGCAGAGGAAGCGGTCGACCTTGTTTTGAGGAAGCTAACGCCGCTCCGGGATCATGAGCCGCGCGGTCGCGAGCTGCTGAGCGAGTCCCGAACGGCTCAGGTGCAACTACCCGGCGCTGCCGTTACCGATTTCGATGCATTCTGCGCAGAGTTCAAACAGCGTTCGCGTTTGCCGGAGGCGACGAGCGATCGCTGGCTGCGAATCTATGGCGCCCGCGCGTCCCTGATCCTTGATCTGATTGAAAAAGATCCGTCCCTGACTGAAATTTTTGACGATGAAACCGGTGCGCTGGCGGCCGAAGTGGTCTTTGCGTTCAAGCACGAGTTTGCCACGACCCTGGCTGACTGCCTGTTGCGCCGCACCATGGTTGGTCTGAACTCGTCGTGTGGCTTAACGGCAATCGCAGCTGCCGGCGCGATTACGGGAAAATATCTCGGCTGGTCTGGGAGTCGCGTAGAGCAGGAGATAGATCTGTACCGAAATGGATCCGCAATTCGAAATCTTCTGGCGCACAAAAACAAACCGTGATAAAAAGCGAGTCTCAACGCGCAAATGAGTTTAGCGAATCCTTAATTGACGAGGTAAGGAAATGGAGAACGTGCAGATAGCCCCTGCGATCAATCGCCGGCGCCGGGAGCGCTGGTTCTATGTTGGGATGTCGATTGCGGTGGCGATCACCGTGTTTGCCGGCTTTGCACCCACTTTCTTTCTCCGCCCGTATTTCACGCCGGCGCCGTTAATGCCGCTGCTGCAGGTGCACGGCCTGGTGTTCACGTCCTGGATCGCGCTCTTCATTACGCAAACCGTGCTGGTTGCCAGGCACCGCACTGACATTCACCGCCGTCTGGGAGTTGCGGGCGGAGTTATTGCCGTCCTCATGATTTTGATTGGCGTCAGTACGGCAATCATCAGGGCGAGCCAGGGTGCAACCCCGCCCGGTGGCCCGCCGCCGCTTGTCTTCCTGGTAGTTCCCCTTGGCGACATGCTCGTATTTCCCATTCTGGTGAGTGCCGGCTTCTATTTTCGCCGTCAACCCGCCACGCACAAACGGCTGATGATGCTGGCCACCATTTCAATCCTGGCGGCGGCGATCGCCCGGTTGCCTTTTGCGATCATGCAAGCGGGTCCGCCGGCTTTCTTTGGTCTGACTGACCTCTTCATATTAGTCTGCGTTCTCTACGACCTTATTACGCTGAGACGCATCCATCGGGCCACAGCGTTAGCAGGCTTGCTGATTGTTATCTCGCAACCGCTCCGGTTGTTAATTGGAGGCACTCACGCTTGGTTCGTCTTCGCCACCTGGTTGACTCACTTCGTCCGTTAGCAAGAGTAGCCAGACGCACGCGCCTCAATGACGCGTCGCTGCGCCGATCATAAAACAACTTGTGCGAAAATTGTTGTTTTCAGCTTCGCGTTGTTGGGGTACAGTGCGCTTGATGAATTGGTAAGCGTCTGTCTGCCAGCGATCAGATGCGCGAGTGACTAAACACTTACCGCTGAACATTGATAGCCAACTACTCCCCATGAAATCTTACTGCCGCTGCGCAAACGCGATTGAGGTAACGCCTTTGAAGATTTGTGTACTGGATCCTTCTTACGAAAACTCCGATAGCCCCATGAAGGATTACGATCCACTCTCGGACGTGGCTCGCCATCTCCAGGGCCACGAGTGTGAAACGGCCTACATCGATAAGGCGAAGGCTGTCCGACAAGTTGTCGAGCTGTCGCGACGTGGTTTTGATGTCTTCATTAACCTGTGTGATGGCGCCTGGGACGAAGATCGCGCCGGCATCGAAGTGGTGCAGACGATGGAACGGCTGGGCCTCGCCTTCACAGGTGCGACCTCAAACTTCTATGAACCAACGCGCGAGACAATGAAGAAGGTCTGCCAGTTTTGGGGCATTAAAGCGCCGGCCTACGTCGTGGCCGTGGATGATGCGAGCATTGAAGTGGCGGCCCGGACACTGCGGTTTCCGCTCATCGCCAAACACCCAAATAGCTATGGCAGCATCGGTTTAACTAAGGAATCGCGGGTAAACACGCCGGCAGCGTTACGTGAACAGGCCAGCAAGATGATCGCGGCCTTTGGCTCCTCCCTGATCGAAGAGTTTATCGACGGGCGAGAGTTTAGCGTGCTGGTGGTTGAGAATGCTGACGATAAACTCAAGCCTTTCGCGTATCGGCCGGTCGAGTTTTGTTTTCCCGGCGGCGAGTCGTTCAAACATTTCGACATGAAATGGAAAGACTACGAGGAGATGTCTTGCATCCAGTGTGCAGACGATGAACTGGCGGAGCGCCTGGAGGACATGTCGCGAAAACTCTTTCTCGGCTTAAATGGCGCCGGCTACGGCCGCTGCGACATTCGCATGAACGAGCAGGGCGAACTCTTCATGCTGGAGATTAATCCCAACTGTGACGTCGCTTATCCCTTGGAAGAGGCGGCCGGAAGTGCGGATCTCATACTGATGCACGAGCCCTGGGGACATCGCGACTTTTTCGAAAAAATTATCAGCGCGGCAGTGAAGCGCCAACAGCGCGCGCATAAGAATTGGCATCTCGCGCTCGATCACAAGAGTCGTTACGGAATGTATGCGCTGGAGCCGATCCAAGCCGGAGCCCTGATTGATGCGCATGAAGAAGAGCCACACGTGCTGGTGAGCCACAAGCATGTTCACGAAAATTGGAACGCCGAACAGAAACGTTGGTTTTCGGAGTATGCCTACCCGTTAACTGACGAGGTCTTTGTGAGTTGGAGTCCGGATCCCGAACACTGGAAGCCCATCAACCATTCCTGCGATCCAAACGCCTGGCTGGAAGGACTGAATTTGGTGGCGCGGCGAGATATACCGGCGGGCGAAGAGATTACGATCGACTACGCCACGTTTTACAACGAGCACCTTGACGACTTCGTCTGCCACTGCGGTGC
>JANLYH010000161.1:0-9134 GCA_031365545.1 Pyrinomonadaceae bacterium
AGGGGATGACCCACAAACTCGACCTGATCGATGCCGCGGTCAGCGTACCACTCTGGTTCAAAGGGAAGTATTGAGAGCAAAAGATCGACGTTGCGTTCAACGCTGCGCGCGCGATACGAGCGCCAGGCCCAGAGTTGCGGACTAATGTAGTAGATCACTTTCAAGCCGCGACGGTGAAACGCGCGGGCAAGTTTCAGATTGAAGTCGGGCCAGTCGACCAAAACTACAGCAGCGGGTTTGTTCTTAATGGCAGCTTGTTTCAGCAGTTTGTAAGCGCGCCAAAACTTTGGCAGCGCGTTACCGATTTCCAGCAGCCCCAAAATGGATAGGTCATCTGACCGCACCACTGATTCGACGCCGGCAGCCCGCATTAAAGGACCGGTAGCGCCGAAGAATTCCCATTGGGTGGCCGGCTCAGTCGCGCGCAGCGCGCTGACCAGCGCAGCCGCGTGGGCATCCCCCGATGCTTCGCCAGCAACGATCATGAGTCGACGCGTTTCCATTGAGGCGCATGATAGCAGTGGGCGGTGGGCAGCGGGGAGTGTGCAGTGGGCAGGCGCCAGTGAGCGATAGCTGATTTGCTACTGCACACCGCTCACTGCCCACTGCTCACTAATTCGTGTTAGCATCGCTGCGTTTTCAAAATCCGTTTTGCATTAGTCTAAAGCCGGTTTAGTTTTGGTTGCTCGGGGTGGAGGTCTTCACTCTCTTTTGCGGATAGCTTCTCGTTCAAGCGGTCTTCTTATTCTGTTTGCCCTCGCGAGTGCAATCATAGGCGTAGCTTCATGCCGCGTCGGCGCGCAACAGACCAATCCCGTCGATCGTAAAGTCAAAAATCCGATGACTGACACGCCTAACGTCAATCCGCTGACTCAGGATCAGCCGGTGCCGCGTAAAGCGCAGACAAGGCAGGGTCAAACAGGTGAAGCGACTGACGAGCTTAAAGTGGATGCGGGAAAGCAGACGGTCTCCGGACCGAAAGACGCGCATATCGTCGTGTACGAAGGAAACGTGGACATCCACATTGGTACCTATCGCTTGCAGGCAGATAAGGTGACCGACTACGAAGCGCTTAACAAAGTGGTGGCCGAAGGCAACGTTGTCTTTGACCAGGGTGACCAGCAACGCATCACCGGCTCAAGCGCGGAATGGAACTATCGCACCAAGACCGGATACTTCCTCAACTCGACCGGCTTCACCAATCAAACTGAAGACGGCACGAGGATGTATTTTACAGCCGACCGAATCGATAAGGTCAGCCTCGATACAATCATCGCCACCAACGTGCAGGTTACCGCCTGTGATGAAGATGTGCCGAAATGGAGCTTTCACGCCAAGCGTATCAAGATCAAGACTGGCGATCGCGTGCGCCTGTATTCGCCGAACCTGCGCGTGAAAGGCGTCCCGGTTTTCTATCTCCCCTACGCTTCTGTTTCGATCAAGCAGCGCGATCGCGCCTCCGGGTTCCTAACCCCGACCTTTGGCGGCGCCGGTAAAAAGGGCTTCCGCCTTTCCAACGCTTACTACCAAACGTTGGGAAGATCGGCCGACGTCACTGTTCGCAGTGATATCTATTCTGCGCGCGGCGTAGGCATCGGCGCCGACTTCCGCACGCGCGCTAACTCGCGCTCATTTTTCAACCTGGGTTTTTACATCGTTAAGGATCGAACGCTCGGGCCCAAGGCTGACGCCACCCATCCAGATCAGGGCGGCTCGAGTTTATACGTTGAAGGCGTCCACTATTTTCCCAACGGCTTCATCGCCGCGGCGGACGTCAACGTCACTTCCAATCTGGCTTATCGCCAGGTATTTTCCGACAGTATTCAGCAGGCAATCTCTCCGGAAGAGCGTTCACAAGTTTTCGTAAACAAGGATCTGAACGAATACAGTTTCAACTTTCTGGCGCGCTCGCAGGTTACGTCGCTGCCCAACTCAGCCGCCAACACGCGGATTCGCATTCGCAGTCTCCCCGCAGTGGAAATTGAGAAACGCGCGACGCTGCTGGATTTTCTGAAAAAGCTTCCAGTCTATTACTCATTTGAAGCGTCGGCCGACGGCGTTAGCCGGAAAGAAACTGTCGACGATCTGCTTGCTTTCAGGCGTGACGTCGGCGGCAACCCGATCGTTTCGCCCTCGCTGGTGCAACGGCTCGACTACCATCCGAGGATGCAGGTGCCGCTGTATTTTTATGGCATGTCGCTTACGGCTTCGGCCGGCGGCCGCATAACTTTTTATTCGAACTCGCTTAATCCGGTAAATCGTGAGGTGCTCCCCCAGAACCTCACCAGAGGTTACGGCGAGTTTGAACTCGACTTCCAGCCGCCGGCATTTTTCAAAGACTTCCACCACGGCAATGGTAGTTTCTCTTTCCGCCACTTGATCGAACCCTACCTTACTTACAGGCGCATCTTCGGAATTAATAACTTCAACCGGATCATCAGATTCGATTATCTGGATGCGGTGGCAGACACGAATGAGCTTGAGTTTGGAATTTCAAATCGCTTTTTCACGCAGCGGTCAACTGAGAACGTCAGCAGCGCAGCGGCCAAAGCTACCAGGACCGGCAAAAAGGTTTCCACGTCTACGCAGCCCTACGAAGCTTTGACGATCACGGTGCGCGGAAAGTATTTCTTTGATCCTTTCTTTGGCGGCGCGTTGGTACCGGGTCGGAGAAACCAGTTTTATCCGATTAATACGCTCTCCGGTTTTAGCTATGGAGGCGTGCCACGACGGTTTTCACCGCTGAACGTCGAGGCCCGTTATCGTCCGCGCGAGGATCTTTTTGTGGACATGCGGACCGATCTCGACACGCGTGGCGGCGGTCTGCGAACGTTTTCCACCAGCTTCGGTATCAACAAGCCATTGTTCCAGGCGTTCCAGACATTTTATTACACCCGTGCGGTCGAGTTGGTTCCGAGCCTTGCGAAGTATGCCGACGCGCGGGGCAAGGAACCCGGCACGCTGCGCGGCTCGCAATGGAGCCCTTCGATATTTGTTGGTGATCGTGAACGCGGATTTTTCGGTGGCGCCTCATTCTTTTTCGATTATCAGGCCCGGCCCGGTAAGGGAAACAGTTCTCTAATTAGTTCCACTATCACCGGTGGCTACAGTTGGGACTGCTGCGGGGTTACCGTGCAATACAATACTTACAACGTTGGCGTGCGACAGGAAAAGGGCATGTTGTTTAGCTTCCGGCTCAACGGCATTGGCACCTTCGGCACTGAGCAGATCGGGCAGCGCTTCCGCTAGACCATTCTACCGGCCGCTGAACCGGAGTTTGTCACCGGCACAAACCCGCCAAAAGCTCCTCGGATATAATTCCGACGTTGAATTGACTCTTTACTCTCGGCGACTGTAAACGAGGCGAGAACTGGTATATATTTGCGGCTGAGCAAAGTTCCGCGATTGTACCCGGTATGGTCGCTTCTCGAAATCAAGTCTGAGAATTACTCCCCGAATTCCGATTTAGAAAAGCCGCTTCATAACATAAATTTTGGTTCGTAGGAGATTTGCCCTTATGCAGGGTTCATTCCGGGAGATGAAGTCGAGCAGCGCGCCGCTAGCCCTGCTGTTTTCACTTCTGTTGGTTGTCATACTTTTTCTGGTCGCCGCTTTGCCGCCGAGCTCGAGCGCTATCCAGCAGAGCAGCCAAAGCCAAAAACGATCGCGGGGCGAGTTCGTTCCCGGCCAGGCGCTGGTTCGCTATCGCAGTGAGCGAACGGCCAAGCGGAAGACTGTCCAAACACTACTCGCCGCTGACGGTCGTCAGCTTGCAATTCAACTCGAACGATTTGAAGGAAGTGAAATTATTCCCGGTTTGCGTCTCGCTCACGTGGCTGCCGCAGACACGATGGTCGCAATTGAGGCGTTGCAGGCAGATCCCGACGTGCTCTATGCCGAGCCTGATTATGTTTTGCATCTGGATTTGACGCCAAACGATCCGCGCTTTTTGAGCGGCGAACTTTACGGTCTCACCAAAATCAGCGCCCCGACGGCGTGGAATACGACTACGGGCAACAACTCAGTAGTGGTCGGCGTAATTGACGAAGGTATCGACAAAGTACATCCGGATCTAGCCGCGAACATTTGGGTCAACCCGGCAGAGATTGCCGGCAACGGCGTGGATGATGATGGCAATGGATTTATCGACGACGTGAACGGCTACAACTTCGCCGGCAACACGGGCACGTTGCCGGCCGAGAATCATGCCACGCACGTCGCCGGCACGATTGGCGCCGTTGGCAACAACGCAGTGGGCGTGGTGGGCGTTAACTGGCAAGTGCGCTTGATGTCCTTGAGATTCATCGGCGGCGCATCCGGTGCGACCTCTGATGCGATTCGCGCGTGCAATTATGCCAAGCTAATGCATGACCTGTGGTTAAGCTCCGGCGGAACGAAAGGCGCAAATCTTCGAGTGCTCAATAATAGTTACGGCGGCGGCGAATTTAGCCAGTCGTTTTTCGATGCCATCCTCAATCTGAACCAATCGGGAATTCTGTTTGTCGCGGCTGCAGGCAACGCTCCTGACAATCCTGAACCAAACAACGATATAGTGCCGCATTTTCCTTCGAGTTACGACGCTCCAAACGTCATCAGCGTAGCCGCGACTGACGCGAGTGACGCGCTCGCTTCGTTCTCTCACTTTGGGGCGCAGAGTGTGGATCTCGGAGCGCCCGGCGCCGGCATTCTCAGCACCACGGCGGGTAATACGTATTCATTTTTCAACGGCACTTCGATGGCCACGCCCCACGTGGCTGGAGCCGCGGCGTTGCTGCTGGCTCAAAACCCTAATCTGACTGTGCAGCAGTTGAAGAGTCTGTTGCTCTTTAATGGCGACTCGGTGTCTTCCCTGGCCGGCAAAACGCTGACTGGGCGGCGCTTGAATCTAGCCGGCAACTTCACGGCGCTTGCTGAAAACGACACGACAGCGCCGGGCACAGTAACGAATCTCCATCTCAACACCCAGAATGGGCGTGCCCTCAATGTTGGCTGGACTAATTCCGGCGACAACGGCGCCGCTGGCCAGGCCTCGCTTTATCAACTCACTTTCACCGACGCAACCACCGGGACAGTGATCAATCTGAAGAGTTTGGTTCCGGGAGCTTCAGGCGTTACCCAGGCTTTGGACGTGAAAATTCCTTACCGTCATACGAGTGGCACACTGACGTTGCGTGAGTTTGACAACGTCGGAAATGAAGGCGTGCCGGCTACCACCCCCGTTTCTGTGAGCCTCGCTGAGGGAGACCCGTATCTAACCTCCCTTGGTAACGCCACCGCGCTCTCCAGCGGTGGCACGGCGCTCTCGCTAATAGCCGACGACGGACTAAAACTGAATTACGCCTTGCCGTTTTCATTCCCGTTTTTTGGTCAAAACTTTTCGAGCGTGAATATCTCCACCAATGGAAACCTTTTCTTTTCAACGCCGCCGACGCGCGGCAATGGCGACGCTGACGACGTGCCGAGTTCGGCCATAGGCCTGGCTCAGTTTAAAATGATTTCCGGACTCTGGGACGATTTGCGCACCGACCGGCGCGCCGGAGACGACATTTACGTCACCTCCGACTCAAGCCACATTATCTTTCGTTGGAGCGCGGTTACCTTCGGCGACGGCACAGCAGCGACAGAATTCCCGGTTAACTTTGAGATTGAGTTGCGCAGCAATGGCGCAATCTTCACCCGCTATGGCACTGGCCAAAGCGCGCCGACTAACACCTTCCTGTTTCCCGTAGTCGGCATCTCCGGGGGCGAGCCGGAGGCCTACGTTATTCCTTCGCACACGTCGGAACAGGCGTTCAAGACCCTTACGAACGCTCAGGAAGTCACGTTTTTGCCGCGGGCAATTTCCATTCTCAGCAACGTGCAGTTTTCAGCGTTGCAGTTTCCCGTAAATGAATCCGGCGGCTCAGCGACGATTACGGTGTTGCGCAGCGGTGATACCTCAACGCCCTCTTCAGTCGGCTTTGCAACCAGCAACGGATCTGCTACCCAGAAAGGTGACTACACGCAGGTAGTTGGCAGGCTTAACTTCGCGGCCGGCGAAACCAGCAAAACCTTTCCGGTGTTAATTGTCGACGATAACTATCAGGAAGGGCCGGAGAGTTTCAGTGTGGCGCTTAGCAATCCGATTGGGACGACTGTCGGCGCCCAAAGTGTGGCCTCGGTTTCGATAACCGATAATGACGCCTCTTCGGGTCCCAATCCGCTCGACAATGCGAACGCGCAATTCTTTGTCAGACAACACTACCTCGACTTCCTAAACCGTGAGCCTGATTCGGGTGGGCTGGGATTCTGGGCTAATCAGATAACTTCGTGCGGCAGCGATCAGGCATGCATTGAGATCCGGCGTATTAACGTGTCGGCAGCATTCTTCCTTTCGATAGAGTTTCAAGAGACCGGTTATCTCGTCTACAAGATTTACAAGGTGGGCTACGGGAACATCCCGGGCGCGCCGGTGCCGGTGCGGTATGAGGAATTCCTGCCTGACACGCAGCAGATAGCGCTCGGCGTGCAGGTCGGTATTGGAAACTGGCAGGCACAGTTGGAAAGTAACAAAGTGGCGTTCGCGAATGATTTTGTTACCCGGACGCGGTTTGCTACTGCCTACACAACCACGCTGACACCGTCACAGTTTGTCGACTTGCTAATTGCCAACGCTGCGTTTACTCCTACGGCGGCCGAGAGAACGTCGTTCATCAGCGAGTTTGGTACGGCTGCTACAACGGTGGACACTGCCGCGCGCGCGCGAGTGGTGCGCAGGATTGCCGAGAACTCAACGTTTTCGAACCAGGAGTT
Source organism: Pyrinomonadaceae bacterium (assembly GCA_031365545.1). Lineage (GTDB taxonomy): Bacteria > Acidobacteriota > Blastocatellia > Pyrinomonadales > Pyrinomonadaceae > PSRF01. Next base: position 6,793 of record JANLYH010000161.1, read on the forward strand.
GAACCGGGCATTCGTGCTGATGCAATACTTCGGTTACCTCAGGCGCAACCCTTACGATCCGCCTGAAACAGGGCTCGACTATGGTGGTTACAATTTCTGGCTTGGTAAACTAAATCAGTTTAACGGCAACTTCGTTAACGCTGAGATGGTCAAGGCCTTTATCACCTCGGGCGAGTATCGCCAGCGATTTGCGCCATAAATCAGCTGAGGTAAGTGATTTGTTGTGAGTTAGGTGGTCGTCGTTCTGCCTAACTCATTACGCAGCAGTTGAATCCCTCCTCCTCCTCCTCGTCAGTACCTCAACGTCCCGTTTCGACCCCTAAGCTCCGTTCGTGCTATGTTGGAGCCCTCCCTCGCCCCCGGAAAGGCCTTGTTCCAATGTTCGATCGCCCGTTTCGTTACTCTCGTTTGCTCATCATCCCGCTGCTGACATTAGTTTCAATGGCTTGGCTCGGCGTTGGCGCCTTAAGTGCTGCGAAGGCAGGGCCGCTAATCGTCTTCGGCAGCACTCGTTCGGGAAACCACGATATCTATTCGATGGAACTCGATGGCAGTAATCCGATAAAGCTCACGACCAGCCTGGCTTATGACGATCAGCCAAAGTGGTCACCCAATAACAGCAAAATCGCCTTCATGAGCGGACGCGACGGCAATTTCGAAATCTACACGATGAATGCCGACGGCACTGCGCAAACCAGACTAACTAACAACGTTGCCGCCGATGGCTTTCCTTCATGGTCGCCCAACGGCTCCAGGATCGCTTTTGTCCGAGGCGATTTGCGAAACCCCAGCACCTTCGAAATCTATGTGATGAATGCTGATGGCAGCAATCAGATCCAGCTGACGGTTGATTCAGCTATCGACGGCGTGCCCTCCTGGTCACCTGACGGCACAAAAATCGTCTTCATGAGTGGCGGCAGCAGCGTTTTTGATCCTAACAGTTTTGAGATTTATGTGATTAATGCCGACGGTACTAATCGTACGCGGTTAACAAACAACTCAATCGTTGACGGTCAGCCTTCGTATTCTCCGGACGGCACGAAAATATTATTCGCCAGCGGCGACGCTTTGAACCCTAACGGCATTGAGATTTACGTGATGAACGCTGACGGCAGCAACAAGACGCGACTCACGAATAACAACGTCACTGACGGCTTTCCGGCGTGGTCGTTTGATGGCGCCAACATTGTCTTTGCCTCTGGCAATGTTAATGTTGAAACGACTGTCGAATTGTTTGTGATGAACGCGAATGGGACCAACTCGGCCAAGCTTACCAGTAATTCGGCGCTTGATTGGTTTCCTGATTGGCAGCACATCGCTACGCCGCCGTCGCAAATACAACTCAGCGCGGCGAGTTATTCGACTCCTGAAGGCAGCTTGGGCCCCTTCGCAGTCACCGTTACGCGCACCGGCAATACGACCGGCATGGCCTCAGTCGCCTACGCGACGAGTGATACCGCCGGCGCCAATAACTGCGACCTGATGGGGAGTGCGGCTTCTTCTCGATGTGATTATGAGACAGCGGCGGGCACTTTGAACTTTGCTCCCGGGGAAGTTTCGAAGACCATCACGGTTTTTATAGTCGACGATTCCTATCCGGAAAATAATGAGACTTTCACGGTCAGTCTCAGCCTGCCTACCGGCAGCGGTGTCACCCTTGGCTCGCCTGCGGCAGCGACCGTCACTATCACGGACAGTGATTCTGCCACGAGCGCGAATCCCATCGACATTCCAAGTTTCTTTGTACACCAACACTATGTTGATTTTCTCAATCGCGAGCCTGATTCAGCGGGCTTCACTTTCTGGACCAATCAGATCACCTCATGTGGCGGCGATGCTCAATGCACTGAGATCAGGCGCATCAACGTCTCGGCCGCGTTCTTCCTATCGATCGAGTTTCAGCAAACTGGCTATCTGGTTGAGCGTCTCTACAAGACCGCATATGGTAGTGCGATGGGTAGCTCAACGCTGGGCGGAGCGCACCAACTCTCGGTTCCCATCATCAGGCTTAACGAGTTTCTGCCCGACACGCAGCAGATTGGCCGGGGAGTAGTCATTGGTCAGCCTGGTGCGGACCAGCTATTGGAGAGTAATAAACAGGCTTTCATCGCAGAATTTGTCCTGCGTTCGCGCTTCACCAGCGCTTATCCAGGCGGGATGACGGCGGCCCAGTTTGTCGATACGCTGAACGCCAATGCCGGCGGCGCACTGTCGGCGGCCGAGCGCAATCAGCTGGTAAGCGATCTCACGTCGGGGTCCAAGACGCGAGCGCAAGCCTTGCGAGCGGTCGCGGAAGATCCAGACTTGTTTGCGGCTGAAAACAATAATGCGTTCGTGCTGGT
>JANLYH010000022.1:0-8887 GCA_031365545.1 Pyrinomonadaceae bacterium
ACTGCGCACCGCCGGTGAAGCGTCGGAAGTTCACTTGCGCGGCGACGACGTGCTTTCAAAGTGCCAGACGTGCGGCACGCTCTACATGGGCCCGCCGCTGGGCCACGTGCGCGATCCAAACAAGCAGTCCCGCTTTGTTGAAGCCGAGCTGTCGGCCCTGCTCCAGGCTGCGGGCGGTTCTTTGCCGGTGGTCAAGAAAGATGCCCGCGGCGTATTCGTGATGGAGACCACGGGTCACGTGCCGGAGCCAAAGCCAGCAACCGCACCGGCGCAAACGGCACAAACTCCCACGGGGACGCCGGCCGCAGCCGCAAAGCCGAGTGCGGCACCGTCACCAAAAGCTCCCGCAGCCAAAGCCGGAGCAGATCCCGATCGTAAGTTGAATAAACGATCGACTTATGCGGGCGTAGCCGACACTGGTCCAGTCGCGGGTGAAACTTTTGCACAGAAGGTAGCGCGGCTGAAAGCGGTCGCGGCTGCGGCAAAGCAGCGTGCTGATGACGGCGGTGAGCAAACCGCGCCGGCAGCGACAGCTGCCCCAGTAGCAGAAGCAGTCGTGGAATCAGCTCCAGCTCCGCAGCCACCGGGACCAACGGAAGCCGCGGCGTCTCCGCCTTTGCCAGCCCACAAGCCAACTGGCCAGGCGGATCGAACGTTGATGATTAGATCCACTTACTGTGGTGTGGTAGATACAGGTCCGGTTCCCGGCGAGACTTTCGAACAGAAGGTCGAACGCTTGCGCGCCGTAGCAGCGGCAGCGAAAGAGCGCGCGGATGGTGGATAATCAAAACCCTACCCGCAGATTACGCCGATTACACAGATAACAATAAAACCTCAGACAAAGAGCCTCCGTAATTTCCACCTTGTTCTCCGGCGCGAACGCTTTCTTCTCTTATGTTGAATCTGTGTAATCTGCGTAATCTGCGGATAATGTTCTCAAAGACAGTGCCACACGTTGTCGTCCCCGCCTTGCTTCCATCAGCATGTGACAAACAACTGCAGCGACGATAATTCCACCGCCAACCAGCGCCCATTGCGCTGGCCGTTCATGCAAAACTAGAAATACCCAGATCGGATTCAATACCGGCTCAATATAGCCAACGATTCCTGCATCGAGTGAGCGCACCCCACGAGCCATCGCCGCCGTGAAGAGCGTGTACGCCACGCCAATCTGCACCACCCCCAAGTAGATCACGCTCAACGCATCGTGCGAGGTCAGATGCGGCAGCGCTTTCAATCCGGCGGGCGCCGCCACAAGCACCAGGAGCAGATTGCCGTAGATCACTGATGAAGCGCGGTTGACTGAACGCGAGGTCGAGTGACGCAGCAAGAGGAAGTAAAACGCAAAGCACAATCCGGAAGCGAGAGCCAGCAAATTGCCGGTGACATCCTGAGGCCGCAGCTTGCCGACAAAAAACAACGACATTCCCAGCACGCAGGCGCTCACCACCATCAGATCAGTTGAACGAAATTTCTCCTTGTAGAACAAAGGTTCGAAAATTAGCAGGTAGACCGGCGCCGTGTATTGCAGGAAGATCGCGTTGGCCGCAGTGGTTTGCTTGGTGGCGAGGACGAAGAGCAACAGCAGCGCCGCGTAAAGCACCGAGGCGAGGGCCGTTACTCGGTTTATTCCGAAGCCTTCACGTCTGGTAAAGATCGCTACTGTGATGGCTGCCAGCAGAGAACGTCCAAAAGATAGTTCTAGTCCGTTGAGCGAAGTCCACTTGATGAAGAGACCGCCAGTGCTCCAGAGCACGGCCGCCGCGACGACAAATAACAGCGGCGAAGCTGCAGAACGCCGGTTCGATTCAGTGGCGCCGTAGCTGACAACAATATTCACCTTTGAACGTACAGATGTTTGGTGACCGGAATGTCTTGCCGAAGGAATCCTTAGTTAGAAGCCTGGTCTTCCGAGTCGTTCACTTGGTTTTTTAGAGACTTCAGATACTTGCCAAACACGCCGTTCCATGGCGGAATAACTATCGACACCGCACCCAGCGCCTGTGCCTGGCACGCGAGCCGAATGAGCGGCTTTGGTTCGTTTGTGTCGACGTAACCAAACTCCTTGATCTGCTTGCCCTCACGCACTGCCACGTCCGAAAGTTTCTCTGCGCCTCCCAAGACTCCCACCCAACAGGTGCCGCAGGATGCCGAGCGACACTCGACGGGAATGGGACCTTCTGGTCGTCGCGGATCTATCTCGACCCAGTTGCGCGACCGGTCAGCCTCCGCTCCCCAGGCAAGATCCTGCGCATGATTGAGCTTGTAACTTGCATTGTCATCGTTCTCATCGTGCGTGACCGTCCACTTCTTGTCGACAGTTTTTAGAAAACCAAACAGACCCTGGCTATCGTCAACCGCGCGCTCGCGCAGTATCTGTTCGGGTGACTTTTTCGCATGCTTGCGATCGAGCAGCACTTCGCCTTTCGCATTTTTGAAAGCTGCAAGACCTGCCTGACGCACAGTCATAAACGCGACTGCCGTTATGCCTGCGGTTAGAGATGGATCAACTTTCGCTGCCTGCGCCGCCTCGCCCGCGACTTTCAGAATCAGGTCCGCCAAAGATTGATTCGCGGCAGCATCCCCGCCGCTGAAGTTCGCTGCAAACGTTTCGACGGCTTGCTTGACCTGCGGCCAGTAGCGATGGCCATAGAGAAACTTGTGTGACGAATCGATCTGCTCACTAAGCGGGTAAACGCCCTTCATCAGCAGTTGCGCCGCCAGCAGTTCCGGATCAGCGGTTTCCTCGAAGGCGCGAGACAACGAGAGCGGGTAGAACGAAAACCAAATCTGCGTGGCGTTCTTGTCTACCTCATGAACTGAACGCAAAAGCCCGGCTAGCGCCGCTGCCCAGGCTTCATCGCTTTGTTGGTCGAGAAACTGCTCGAAAGGTGTTTGAGTGCTGTTTGTCATCAATGTGGTAGTCATAGGAAACGGTGATTATAACCATGAACCACAAAAGTTGACAGCCGAGCGCGACGTCCAGCGCTGGTTCAGCTTGGTATACAAGGAACAAACCGGGAAGCAGTTCCGAGCAGATACGGAACCGGGAGTCGTAGCGATCGGGTCGTTGTAGCGCTAGGCTCGTGTGAAGTGGAACTGGAACCCGGTCGCTACCGCTCCCAGTTCTGCCTTTGTGCGACTTTGCATGAATAGCAATACTCGCAAGTCTCCACGCGTGGCAAAACGTTGACAAGCGGCGGGCGCCAGCGGTAAAGATCAATCCTGCCAACCCAGTTAGCATCAACAGTTCAGCAGCAAAGGACGTTACCAATGAGCGCCAACGAACCCGCTAATGCGAAGCCCGGACGAACTCTTGATAGTGCCTACAGCTTTTCCATGGCTATCGCCATTGGTTTAATACTTTTTATTGCGGGTCTGGTGATCAGCCTGACACTCGGCGGCGGTTCGAGTCTCGGACTAATCTTCGGCGTTCCGCTATTGCTCGCGGGCCTGGTTGTGCCGCTTATTATGATGCGCGGTCTTTTCACGCAGAACGAAGTCACCGGCCCCTGCCCTTACTGCTCGGCGCCACTAAAAACTCTGGACTCGACGATCCAGTTGCAATGTCCAACTTGCCAGGGAGTAGTGGCAGTGCGTGATGAGAAGCTTCACCCAGTGGAGAGTCCGCAGTAGCGGAACCGGTCTTATAGCCAGCCTCGGGTCCAGTAGTCGCTGAAGGTGAAAGCGAAAAGAATTACCAGCCAGAAGAGCGCCGACGTAACGATCACCCAGATCAATTTCGAGCTGTAGCGAACGTGCATGAAGTAGAGCACGACGAGCGTCGCCTTTATCACCGCGATCGTCAACGCGATGATCACATTCAACTGTCCCGGAAAATCGCGCAGGCCGGCCCAGACAGTGAGCGCTGTGCCCGCCATCAAGGCAAGAAAGATCGTCACGTAGACTCTGAGTGAAACGATGTGCTCGCTCATTTAAACTAGGACAGACTTTCCAGTCTGTCCGGTTGCCCTTTTACATGTGCTCCAAATGCCTGCCCAATAGATAGAGCAAGGGGAACAGGAAAATCCAGACAATGTCCACAAAGTGCCAGTAGAGCCCGGTAATTTCCACCGGGTTGTGATACTCGGGACCGTAGCGCCCCCGCCAGGAAAAGAAAAGAATCACTGACAATATGCCTACGCCAATGATCATGTGTAGCGCGTGCATGCCGGTCATGGCGAAATAGATCCAATAAAACATTTCGACGTGTTTGACGGTGGCGCCCGGAAGCAGATGCAGTTTGTGCTTGTCGTCCGGAGCTCCATGTTCCTGCACTTCTGGGCTGTATGGCCGTCCGGGAATCAACTGCCCGGGTATTAAGTGGTCTTCGTATTTATCGTGATATTCGACTGCCTTGATTCCCAGGAACGTCAAACCCAGCACAATTGTCAGCACCAGGCACACGATCTGATTGCGTTGTTTGCCAACCTGGGAACTATAGACGGCCAGCGCCATAGTAAAGCTGCTCAGGATCAGGACAACTGTATTGATAGCTCCCAGTGTCAGGTCGAGGTGATTGCTGGCCGAAGCAAAGTCGGCTGGAAACTTCGTGCGATACAGCGTATAAGCAAGAAACATCCCGCCAAAGAACATCAGTTCCGTGACGAGGAAGACCCACATGCCGAGGGCCCCAGCCTCGCGTTGTTGCTCCATGTTCTCGAAGTGGTGCTGGAGCGCCGCGTGGCTTGCCTGATGCTTGATGGATACGCTATCTGCCAAGTATCTCTCCCTGTTTCCGGTTAGATAATTTCGGTTCTTCGGACTCTGGTCTTTAGTCTTAGGTTTTCTGCCTTCTGCTCACTGCTCACTGCTCACTGCCTCCGTGGTTTGCATCTTGCCAATCACATGCATCTCTTCCGGCGGTGCAAACTCATAAGCTTCCCAGGTGACTACTGGAGTGGTCAGAAAATTTTCGGTGGGCGGCGGCGAAGCTGTGCGCCATTCGAGACCGGGCAGGTGCCAGGGGTTCGCCTCCGCGTGCTTGCCGTAACGCATTGACCAGACGAGATAGATCGCCGGGATCAAAAGTCCAAAGCCCAGAATCGACGCCCCCGCCGATGACAACACGTTGAAGACTTGAAACTCGGGCGGATACGCGTGATAGCGCCGCGGCATACCCAGGTAGCCCGCAACAAACTGCGGCAGGAAGGTCAGGTTAAACCCGACAAAGATCACGAGAGCCGAGAACCTGCCCCAGCCTTCGGGATACATGCGGCCGCTAATCTTGGGCCACCAGTAATGCAAGCCACCGAGATATCCAAAGAGAGCCCCACCGACCATGATGTAGTGGAAGTGGGCCACGATGAAATAGGTGTCGCTAACATGAACATCGATCGCCAGCGATGCGAGAAACAGTCCGGTCATGCCACCAATGGTGAAGAGTCCAATAAAGCCGAGCGCATAAAGCATGGGCGTATCGTAGGAGATCGAACCCTTGTAGAGCGTGGCCGTCCAGTTGAAAACTTTGATCGCCGAAGGTATTGCCACCGCAAAACTCAGGAACGAAAAAATCATTCCCGCATAAACCGACTGGCTGGCCACAAACAGGTGGTGGCCCCAAACCAGAAATCCAAACACAGCGATCGCCAGGCTGGAAAACGCTACAAACCGGTAACCAAAAATATTCTTACGCGAGAAATTTGCAATCAATTCGCTGACTACGCCCATGCTGGGTAAGACCATGATGTAAACCGCTGGGTGCGAATAAAACCAAAAAAGGTGTTGGAACAAAACCGGATCGCCGCCATTGGCCGGATCGAAAATCCCGACGTGCGATAAGCGTTCGAATGCCAGCAATAGGATTGTGATCGCGATGACCGGCGTTCCCAAGATCATCACCAGCGATGTGGCGTAGTGTGCCCAGATAAACAGCGGCAACCGGAACCAGGTCATTCCTGGAGCGCGCATCGTGTGGATGGTGACGATGAAGTTGAGCCCGGTCAGGATCGACGAGAAGCCGCTAATGAAGATCCCCAGGCCGGCAGCGATCACGTAAGAGTTGGAAAAGGTAGTGCTGTAAGGCACATAGAAAGTCCAACCCGTATCCACCCCTCCGGCCAGCAGAGCATAAATCGTAACGATGCCGCCGAGCAGGTAGATGTACCAGCTAAGCAGGTTGATACGCGGGAAAGCCAGATCTTTGGCACCAATCATCATCGGCACCAGGAAGTTGCCCAGCGTTGCCGGTATTGACGGGATCAGGAAGAAAAAGACCATGATGATCCCGTGTTGCGTAAACACTTTGTTGTAGGTTGTCGATGAAAGCAGATCGCCCTGAGGCGTCAACAACTCGAGGCGGATGAGCATCGCGTAAACGCCGCCGACCATGAAGAAGAAACTGATCGAACCGAGATACAACAAGGCGATGCGCTTGTGGTCTTTGGTCAGCAGCCACGACTTGAGACCATACTGAGCGTTGATATAGTTAACGCGCGCCGCCGCTGGTGTTTCGAATGTTTCGAATGCTTTCATAATTCCCGCTCTGAAACTGCGCTCACTTAGCCGCCGGCGTGCCTATGGGTGTAACCGCCGCCGGAGCTGCTTGCTTTGGCGCTGGCGCCGGCGTCGCTCCGGACAGCGGCCCGGAAACCTGAAGCGACTTAATATATGACATGATTTGTATTAACTGTTCGGGCGTAACCTGGCCCTGGAAAGTTGGCATGATCGGGTTGAACCCCATAACCACCTTAGCCGACGGATTCTCAATCGACTCGCGGATGTAAGCCTCATCAGCAATCAACGTCTGGTTATTCGTCAAAGTAACCTTGTTGCCAAACAAACCCACCAGCGCCGGGCCGCGCCCGCCTTCACCGTTAGCGCCGTGGCAGGAGACACAACCCAGCGATTGATACAGTTGTTGACCCGCGACGGCGGGTGACTGCTGGCTCGCATTGCCGCTTAACCAGTTATCAAAATCGGTCGGTTGCATGACGATTATGGAACCAATCATTCCGGAATGATTCATGCCGCAATATTCAGCACAGAAGAGGTGATAGGTTCCCGGCTTGGTCGCTTCAAACCATTGCGTCGTGTACTTACCGGGCACCACGTCGGCCTTAATACGAAATGCCGGAATAAAGAAATCGTGAATCGTATCCTCGGAAGTCATGATCAATTTGATCTTCCGGCCGGCGGGCACATGCAGTTCGTTTATCTCGCGCTGCCCGGTGGAATGTTGAATCTTCCACATCCATTGTTTGCCGACCACGTAAACTTCGTTGGCATTTTTCGGCGGACGTGAATTCTCGAAGTAGAGTTGGGCGCCCCAGGCAAACATGCTCATCGCAATCAGAAACGGGATCACCGACCAAAGCGTCTCCAGTTTGTGGGAGCCGGCAATTGGCCGGGGAATCTCAAAGGGCGTGCGACGGCGATATTTGATAACGAAGAAAACCAGCACACCCGAAATGAGCAGCGTAAAGAAAACCGTCACGCCCGACAGGTAAAAATATAGGGCATCGACCTTCCCTGAAACAGTGGAAGCGCTCTCGGGAATAAATGGAATCCACGAAGTCTGCATAAACTCTTTTCGCTTGGTGCGTGTAGTTAGAAGTTCAACAAAGCTGGAACTCTGAACTTCTTGAACTTCTCCAAGTCTAAACTCCCGCTTGCAAATCAACCGGCGCTGGGCCGCGGCCGCGCAACGCCAGCAACATCACAATAATTGCGATCAACGTAATCACACCACCCACCTTCATCGCCCGCATCACGCCAAAACCATATTTCCCGTTCGCGGGATCGTAGTGGTAGCAGTAAAGCAGCAACTGATCGACCGGGCTGCCGATCTTGTTGTCAGCCGCCTCAATCAAACCCAGGCGCAGGTCGCGTGGCGCGTATTCGATGCCGTAGAAATAGCGTGCTAGTTTTCCTTCCGGCGTCGTCACGAATATCCCGCTGGCATGCACAAATTGGTTCGTCGGTTCATCCCAATGGTACCGAAAGCCAACTGCGTCGGTAATTCGTTTAATACTCGCCTCGTCGCCGGTCAGAAAGTGCCAGCTTGCGGTTGCGCCGGCGCGCCGGTCCGCCGGTAGGTAGTTCACATAAGTATTCTTCTTGGCTGCGGCCAGCGCTGGAGTCTCGCGCGGATCGAAGCTGACCGTGACCACTTCAAACTCCTGTCCGGGTTTGAAATTCATAACTTTGAAAGCGGTCACCATGCCGTTGAGCACCTGATTACAGAGCATGGGACACTGGTAATAAACCAGCGACAACACCACCGGTTTCTTACCAAAGAAGTCGCCGAGTTTCACGCTTCCGCCATTCTCGTCTTTGAAAGCAAGATCGAGCGGGAGTTGTTCATTCAGCTTTTGATCGATGCCCACGTCGGCCAGAGCTTTCGGCAAGCCGCTGGGCGCGCGTGCCTCGTAAGGTCGCGAGCTGTAGAGCGGAGAGTTTCCCTGCGTTTGGCTGAACTGGGCGTGAACAGTGGGCTGTATGCAGTAGGCAGTGAGCAGCAGAACGAAAAAAGTGAGCAGTAAGCAGTGGGCAGTGGGCAGTAAGCGACGAACAAAATCGAAACCACGTGCACGAAGACCTTGAGCCTCGGGCGCAGGTGTTTTGCTCTGGACTGCCCACAGCCCACAGCCCACTGCCCACTTCATGCCGCTGTCTATTTTCCGCATACTCCCCACTGCCTTCTGCCTACTGTTCCCCACTCACTCGCCCCGAACTCCATGCGGTTGGCGCTGAGGAATCCGCGGGTTTTCCCGAATTGTTCGCTGTCGGGCGCAACGGCATCCCCCCGCCTTGAAGCAATTTTTCCATAGCCACTTCAATCGTCATGCAGTCAGCTGTCGCAGCAGCTGTCTCGGCTTTGCTTTGGCAATTCAAACGCCGATCCCACTGCTCACGGAGCACCCGGTATTCAGCTTCGGGTTCTCTT
>JANLYH010000028.1:0-6604 GCA_031365545.1 Pyrinomonadaceae bacterium
AAGGTCCCGGCCTTTGTGTATGAAATCTTTGATCTCGTTTACTTGAACGGCTTCAGCCTTACTCATACTCCGTTGCGCGAGCGTAAGTCTATCCTCGAATCGTTGTTGCAAACTGGCAAGTCTAAACTGGGCAAGGGCGCCTTGCGTTACAGCGATCACGTGCAAGGAAACGGCGCTGAGTTTTTCAAACTGGCCTGCGAGTCGGGCATCGAAGGCATCGTATCCAAACTAGCTGACTCGCCCTATGACTCAACGCGAAATCGCAACTGGCTGAAGACGAAGTGCCTGAAGCGGCAGGAGTTTGTTATCGCCGGCTACACGCCTTCGAAGAAAGATTTTCCCGGCTTCGGCTCGTTGATCCTCGGAGTGTTCGACAAGAAAAGACTTGTATACACCGGACGCGTGGGTACCGGCTTCAGTATCAAACAGCGGCTGGAGATACAAAAGAAGCTCGATCGAATTTCGCAACCCACCATGCCCTTTGACCAAAAGCCTAACGACCCCGGACTGCGCGATGCGCACTGGGCCAGGCTGCAGTTGGTTGCGGAAGTGGAGTTCACAGAATGGACAGCAGACGGATCGATTCGTCACCCGTCGTTCAAAGGCTTGCGTGAAGACAAGAATCCCACTGACATAGTTAGAGAAGAACCTGCGAGTAGCTAACAGGAAGCAGCGTTCAGGGGAAACCCCGAAAGAAAGAGGCCGGCGGAGCTTAAGAGCTACCGCCGGCCTTGCGTGTTATCTTCGGGTTATCAGGCTATTGAACGCCCGCTGGTAGCTTGGCTCCCTGGGGACAGAGCCACAGCTCGACCAACAGGGCGTCTCGTGGTGGTCCAACCAGGGTCACAATGCGTTGAGCGCTGATGCCTCTGGTGTTGACCAGATAGTCAACGATGCGAGTTTGGTTCTTTTGCACTTCGCCCGGACGTCCGCGTGTTCCGGGATAAACGATCACATAAGCGGTTGCTGTTGGATCGTTCTGCATCTCGATCGCGTAGTTATCCAGTCGTGCCTTTAGGTCGTTGTAGGCAATCGCTGGAAACTCGTCAAACTTCTTGCACTCCAGCGGTGTCGGGAATTGGACGGTACAGGTCGCGGCACAGTCGAGATTGTATCCGGCCATCGATAGAGTGGCGGTAACGGATTGCCCCTCTAGTCCGGTCGTGTTTACGTGGATCGTGTCGGTTCCTTGGCCATCGATGATGCTACCGGCGGAAACTGTCCAGTGATAACTGGGCTGTACGCCTCCCGAGCCTCCCGAAACCGTGGACCTGAATGTCAGCGGTTCACCTACCACAACTCGATCGGGACACTCGATTGCCACGTTGGGACATACCGGTGCAGGTGGCGGGCAGCGCTTCACTAAGACGGCGGTTGATGCGAACGCCTGGCAGGCTTCGTCGCCGCTGCCGGTATCAATATCAACGTAGGCTTTGTAGTAACCGGGTTGGAGACCGGAAAGATCCCAAGTGACTCGGTCGCCGTCGCCCTGGATACGGCCCCCATTGCTGGTCCAGCGGTAGCTGATCGGGTAATTGGACGTCGCCCGCGCGTTCAGGTGAATGATCGCTGGGCCTGAATCCTCGCACACCGTGATTACGTTTGGTTCCGCAAGCAGGCTGAGGTTTGGCGGCGTAAAGTCTCGCGAGTTCACGCGAACCTTTTGGGCAGACGTGGTGGAAGCAGAGGCAAAAAACCCTGCCACAGCAATAAGCAGAAAAAATCCAATTAGGCGGCGCTCGTTTCTCAACATTTCCACTCCTTTAGGGCGTTCTTCTCGAGTCTGCGCACGGTCGAATACTACAAATGGCTGACGATCTTACTTTTAGAAGTAGCAGTTGATAGGGAAATAGAGGGAATGCCGGTCGATTTCCAAAACCTCAATGCCGATCGGCCCCATCTGGCCCGCTAATTCTGCTGCCGGCCGCACGACAGGTGCCCGAAGACTCGTTTGACTCACCCAGTGAATTCAAGTAGATAAGTGGTCGCTCGAAGCATCTCGGCGGCCGATACGCGGATAACTGAATGAAACGAACGCTATTAATTCCCCTAATCGTCATCCTTTTACTTGCGATTGGTCAAGGGGCTTGTTCGCGGAAAAAACCTGTAAATGCCAATACAAACGCAGCAGCGGAAGGCGAACACAGTGCCGAGGAAAATCGCACTCAGGCGCAGGCCGATCTGGAGGAAGGTAAACAGTTATACATAGCGGACCAGGACGAGAAGGCGGTCAAGGTTCTGGAAGAGGCGATCAAGTTAGATCCTGAATTGGCCGAGGCCCACTTCCGACTTGGACTAGCTTACATTGCGGTTGGCAAGGAGCAGGAAGCGGAAGACGCCTATAAAAAAGCGGTCGAAAAATATAAGAAGTATCTTCAGGACAATAGCAAAGACGCCGAAGCTCATTACAATATGGGCCAGGCGTACGCGGGACTACATCTCTACAGCGAAGCAGTGCGGGAATATCGCCAAGCCACTCGTCTCAAGGATAACGATGCAGATATGTATTACGATCTGGGCACCGCCTTAACCAGGTTGGCGCAATACGACGAAGCTGTCGCTGCTTTCTCTAAGTCGTTGGAGATTGATCCCGACAACACGCGAGCAGAGGACGCATTGCAGGAAGCGCGTGAAGGCGTTGAACGAATCAGATCAGGGAAGAAACATCAGGAAGACTTGTTTAAGAAGCAGCAAAGAGAAGGCGAGAAAAACGCCAATGGCAACTCGCCGCAGTCAAACACTTCAAGCGGGTACTCCAGATCGAATTCGAATTCAAAGACGAACTCTAACTCCAGACCGAAACCTAAACCCTAGTCGGGAGCGTCAGAACCGAGAGCGGACTGGGTTCCCGCGCGGGCTGGTGGTAGCTAACCGCGTCGCCGGCGGCAAGTAGCCTCAACCAGGATCAGGAGTTATGATTAGCCTTGAGCATTAAGGAGCATTAATGGCAACCTACACACCGCCACCGTATTTCCCACAGAGTTCTCTGGCTCCGCCAGACAAAAATCGTTATCTGAAGTTCAAACTCGTAGTATTTGCTATCGTAGTTTTCCTGCTCTTCTTGCTGGCGGGAATTGGTTGGGGGGTTTGGCACTTACTCAGATCCACGCTGTAGCTGTTACGCCGCCATCGTGTTTCCTGCTTGAAGGCCTCAGGGTGTAAAAGTTCTACGGGTTCGCTTGACAGTCCCAAGGCCCGACCCTTATAGTCTCTCGTTTCGGACCCATAGTCTGAAGGTGACAATGCAACGCTCAGTTGGTTCTGTCGGTGTGGAGGCGTTGCGCCGGCTGGGAAGTATACGGTCGGTTTGACAAATATTGTGGCGTAAGTCGTCTGCGTCGCGTCGGTTTCGGCCGTCGCTCCCCCGCAGGCACGCGTGAAAGGCCCCAAAGGCCTTCTCGTCTTAAATGCGACGCCACAGAAAAGTCGGCTTAAGGGAAGCCATAATCCATACCCGCCTGAATTGGCCAACAGAACATCCCTAACAGAAATATCTACTAACAGGGCAGCTCGCCTGCGCTGACTGCCGGACAAAGCGGGATACCGCGAGGGCATCCCCAGTGGTTTCGACCACAAGTTCCGGAAAGAGGCAGGTAACGCCTTTTTGCGCTTTGCGCGAGCAAAGGAAAGAAAAACGTGCCGACGATAAATCAACTTGTTCGCAAGGGCCGCCAGGCAGTCAAGTATAAGACAGCCAGCCCGGCGCTCCAGAGTTCGCCGCAGAAGCGCGGTGTTTGCACCCGCGTTTACACGCAGACGCCTAAGAAGCCAAATTCGGCCTTGCGCAAAGTGGCCCGTGTGCGACTAACAAACGGCATCGAGGTAACAACCTATATCCCGGGCGTTGGCCACAATCTACAGGAGCACTCGATCGTGCTAATTCGTGGCGGGCGCGTTAAGGATTTACCGGGAGTGCGCTACCACGTGATTCGCGGCACGCTCGACTCCGTGGGCGTTGCCGACCGCAAACAGGGACGTTCGAAATATGGCGCGAAGCGGCCAAAGGCGGCCGGAAAGTAAAGATGAAGGATGAACGCGGAACGATGAATTCATCGTTCATCTTTCAGCGTTCATAGTTGAACATTATGCCAAGACGAAGAGTTGCAGAAAGACGAGAAGTACTTCCCGATCCGGTTTACAACAACCCACTGTTGACGAAGTTTATTAACGGCATCATGTGGGGTGGCAAGAAGTCGTCGGCTGAGAGCATTTTTTACAGCGCGATGAAGCAAATTGCCGAGAAGACCGGCCAGGAGCCGCTCAAAGTCTTTAAGAGCGCGATCGAGAATGTGAGACCGACTGTCGAAGTTAAGTCGCGACGAGTCGGCGGCTCCACTTATCAGGTGCCGATTGAAGTGCACCAGGAGCGGCGCGGCGCGTTGGCGATCCGTTGGATTGTTTCCTACGCCCGCGGACGTGGCGAAAAAACAATGACCGACCGGCTGGCCGGAGAGATTCTGGACGCAGCCAACAACCGCGGCAATTCGGTTAAGAAGAAGGAAGACACGCACCGCATGGCTGATGCCAATAAGGCGTTTGCGCATTACAAGTTCTAAGAGATGGCTAAGCAAGATCTAAACTTAACTCGGAATATCGGGATCATGGCCCACATTGATGCCGGTAAGACCACTACCACCGAACGTGTCCTCTATTACACGGGTATCACGCACAAAATTGGCGAGGTACATGAGGGTACGGCGACGATGGACTGGATGGAGCAGGAGCAGGAGCGCGGTATTACCATTACCAGCGCGGCGAACACCTGTTACTGGGAACGAAATGGCGTCGATCATCGCATCAACATCATCGACACGCCGGGACACGTCGATTTCACGATGGAAGTTGAGCGCTCATTGCGAGTGCTTGACGGAGCCGTTGCAGTGTTTGACGGCGTTGCCGGTGTTGAGCCGCAATCTGAGACGGTTTGGCGGCAGGCAGACAAGTATGGCGTGCCGCGCATTTGCTTTATTAACAAGCTGGATCGCGCCGGCGCTTCATTTGATCGCTCATTTGAATCAATCATCACGCGCCTCGGCGCAAACCCCGTCGCCATCCAAATTCCAATTGGTCTCGAAGATCAACTCAAGGGCGTAGTCGACTTAATCTCGATGAAAGCCCTGGTTTGGAATGACGAAAGCAAAGGCTCGGAATACGAGACCACGGAAATTCCAGAAGACTTGAAAGAAGCTGCCGCTGCGGCACGGGAAAAGTTGGTTGAGGCGGTTTCGTCCGTTGATGACGGCCTGATGCACAAGTATATCGAGGGCGAACAGATCTCCGAGGCAGAGATTCGCAAGGCGCTGCGCCAGGGCACGCTGGGGCTGAAACTCGTTCCCGTTGTTACTGGTTCGGCGTTCAAAAACAAAGGCGTGCAAACTTTGCTGGATGCGGTGGTTGATTATCTGCCTTCCCCGCTCGATATTCCCCCGGTTGAGGGATTGAATCCCAGGACTGGAGAAATCGAAGCGCGTCCACCTGAGGCCAGTGCTCCTTTTTCCGGTCTGGTCTTCAAGATCATGGCTGACAAGCATCTCGGGCAGTTGTCCTTTGTTCGCATTTATAGTGGCACCATCAAGGCTGGTTCTTACGCTTACAACCCAATCAAAGAGACGAAAGAACGCGTTGGCCGCCTAATGCGAATGCACGCTAACAAGCGCGAAGATATCGACGAAGCAAGCGCCGGCGAGATTATTGCCATTGGCGGCATGAAGCAGGTCACAACCGGAGACACGGTATGCGACGACAACAAGCCGATTATTCTGGAGCGGATGGAGTTTCCCGCACCGGTGATCCGCGTTGCGGTCGAGCCGAAGACGCGACAGGACCAGGACAAGCTTGGTCTGGCCTTGAACCGGCTGGCCCAGGAGGATCCTTCTTTCAATGTTTCCACCGATCCGGAGACTAACCAGACAATCATCGCCGGCATGGGCGAGCTTCATCTGGAGATCATTGTCGATCGCATGAAGCGAGAGTTTGGTGTGGAAGCAAACGTGGGCAAGCCGCAGGTCGCTTATCGCGAGACAATTACCCAACCGGCGCCCGGCAAAGAAATCTATAAAAAGCAGACTGGCGGTCGCGGGCAGTTCGGACACGTGGAACTTGAGATCGAGCCGGCACCCGGCGAAGGCTTTGTATTCGAGAACAAGATTACGGGCGGTGCTATCCCCAAGGAGTACATCAAGCCTGTGGAGCAGGGAATCAAGGATGCTATGGAGCGCGGTTTCCTCGCGGGCTATGAGCTCGTAGACATCAAGGTGCGTTTGCTCGATGGTAATTACCACGAGGTCGACTCTGACGAGCGCTCGTTCCACATTGCCGGTTCGCTCGCATTTCAAGACGCCCTGCGAAAGGCCAAGCCGGTTTTGCTTGAGCCAATCATGCGCATTGAGGTGGTAACGCCGGACGACTACATGGGCGCTGTCAATGGCGACCTGATGCGTAGGCGCGGGCAAATCGAAAAGACCGAACCACGACCAGGCGGAGCACAGGTTATTACATCGTTTGTTCCCCTTTCAGAAATGTTTGGGTATACGACTGACTTGCGTTCGGCTACTCAGGGGCGGGCGACTTCGACAATGCATTTCGAACGTTATGAGCAAACGCC
>JANLYH010000035.1:0-24456 GCA_031365545.1 Pyrinomonadaceae bacterium
CGCGTCTTTGCGCCGCGCGACTTCCGCTCCGCAGTCAGTAATTAACCCTGCCATCAATGTAACTTCGGCGCCGGTCTGCTCGCATTCGACTACATTGGCGCGCGGGGTGTCGTTTGGCATGAAGATGAAGCATTCAAGTCCAGCGCGGGCTGCGTAGGCTGCCAGTGCGCCTGCTGCATTTCCGGCAGACGGCACCGCAAGCTTCTTTGCCCCCAAGTCCTTCGCCATCGAGACCGCCGCCGACATTCCACGAGCCTTGAAGCTCTGGGTGGGGTTCTGCGACTCGTCTTTGATGTAAAGTCCTTCGATACCAAGTTTGTCACCCAGTCGTTTGGCATGCAGCAACGGCGTCCAGCCTTCGCCCAGCGAAACGACGTTTACCTCGTCGTCGACCGGTAACACTTCCCGATAGCGCCAAAGATCCGCACGCCTTCCGACTAACGATTCCTTTGTCAAAGTCCTTTGCGCACGTTCCAGGTCGTAACGTACCAGCAATGGTTTTCCGCATTGGCGGCAGAGATTCAGCAACCGCCGTGCCCCGTGTTCCAAATGACAGGCGGCACATTCCAGATGCGTAACATTCATGGATTAGGGCCTTTCTCCGAGAGTCTCAGTTAAACAAATAAAGATGTCTTATTGACTCGCCATGGTTTACTGGCGAATGGAGCGATCATCATGCACCTCAAGTACCTTTGACCGACAGTGACCGCGGATGACAAACTACAAGTAAACCAAGTATCTTGTCATCCATCACTATCAATTCATGATTTTTTAGGAGAGCACATGCCAAACCGTACTGCTGTTATTCAGACCAACAAGGGGACCATCAAATTCGAACTTTTGGAATCAGATGCGCCGAAAACAACCGAGAATTTCATCACCCTGGCCGAGCGCGGCTACTATGATGGCGTCATTTTCCATCGTTGCATAAAAGGATTCATGATTCAGGGTGGCGATCCCACGGGGACGGGACGCGGTGGCGAGTCAGCCTGGGGTGGTCGCTTCAAAGACGAGATCGACGCTGCTTCAACGATCTACCAAAGAGGTTACAAAAAAGGCACCGTGGCTATGGCCAACGCCGGGCCGAATACAAACGGCTCACAGTTTTTCATCATGCACGTCGATTACCCACTGCCGCCCAGCTACACCATCTTTGGGAGCGTGGTTGATGGCTTGGACGTGGTTGACGCAATCGCTACTACTCCGACGGCATCAGGTGACAAACCCGTTTCGGACGTGAAGATGGAGAAGGTTACAATCGAAACGCAGTCTGGAATCTAGTGAACGCCAACGGCGTTCGGTAACTTAGCCCAGGGTTGGCGCTTCGCCTACACCGGGAATCGCCGCCCGCACAAACCCTTTCGCGCGCCATAGGTGCGCGAAGACATTTTTATATTCGGTTTTCCCAGGGTGGCGGCCGCAAAGCCGGCTTAACCTCGGCTGAGTCACGGAACGCTTTCAGCTAAAGACAACCATCTAAAGGTTGGACTCTGAACTTGCCCACGCTACCTTTCGAATTGCTTCCAACACAAAGCTCTTGGCCTCGTCAACAGAGTTTTCCAGCGACAATCCATTTCCTAAGCCGGCGGCAATTGCGGCTGAAAGAATGCATCCGGAGCCACGCAGGTTAGCCCCGCTAATCCGTCGTTCCCGAAAGACAGTGACCTGCCCATTGTCGTCGAGCACATCAATCGCTTCTTCTGCAACCAAGTGACCGCCTTTTATCAAGACTGCGACCGCGCCCAACTCGCGGATTGCGATCGCGGCATGTCGCATGTCGGCTTCGGAAGTGATTGTCGTCCCCGTTAGCGTTTCGGCTTCCGAAATATTTGGAGTTACGAGTTGAGCCAGAGGTATTAGTTCCTTCACCAAGACCGCCAGCGCATCTGCTTCCATTAGACGATGGCCTGAAGATGACCAGAGCACCGGGTCGACGACCGGTGCCGGTAATTCACTTTCCCTAAACAGCCTTGCAACCTCACTGACTACTTCGCGCGTCGGCAACAGTCCCGTCTTTGCAGACGCGATTCGCATGCCGACCAGCAACGGCTCAACCTGGGCACGCACTACTTCACTTGATTGATGTGCGGCGCCAAACACACCCGCGGAGTTCTGAAACGTAATCGATGTGATCGCCGCCAATCCCTGCAAACCAAACTCGGCAAACGTTCTCATGTCGGCGAGCACGCCGGCACCGCCTGACGGATCAAATCCGGCAATCGTTAGTGCGCTGGCGGGTTGCAGAAGCGACATTGATTAACCTGGTTCTATTTCGATGTTGCGACGGATCTCCTCGATGACATCGCCCAGTCTGTCTGGTTCCTGAAGCATGCTGATCGTTGCAATCCCTCGAGCACCGGCTCGAATGCAGTCTGCGACCGTGCGAGGCGTCACTCCTCCGAGCGCAAGAACAGGAAATGGTGAAAGTTCTGAACTTACCTGGGCCAGCCTCACCAGTCCCAACGCCTCGCCATATTCCCGTTTGGACACGGTTTCGAAAACAGGACCAAACACCACGAAGTCAGCGCCGTCGCGCCTGGCGACGATTCCCTCCTCAAGTGAGTGAGTGGAGACGCCAATCAGAAACCGATCGCCAAATGTTTGACGTACCACCTTAGTCGGTAATGAAGAAGTGGTTAAGTGGACGCCATCGGCGCCGGCGGCCAGCGCAAGATCTGAACGGTCATTGATCAGCAGCCTGGTAGCGCTTCCCCTGGTAATAGCGGCAGCGCTCGCCGCGAGTTGGTAGAGGACGTTCCCGCTCAAATTCTTTTCACGGATTTGGATGAGATCTATCCGCGCGGCAACGGCTGCTCGTACTACCTGCAGCACTCTTGAAAAATCGTCAGTTGCCGGGGTTGACTGGGCGATCGTCGCCCCGTTCGTGATTAGATAAATCAGCGGGCGTGCTGGACTGTGCAGATCTAACAACATCTTTTTTCGCGCTGCCGGAAGGTTCAGCGCTTTCCTGGAGCGCGCGGACACTCGTGCGGAAATGAAATATTTCCCAAAAGGCAATACCGATATTCAAGAGGCCGACGCCTGTTACCGCTCCGCGCATCCATCCGGAAGCTACTACTGTCTGCAACGCATGCACACCTGTTTTGCGGGCGGCATATAGCAGGAAATAGTTATTGCCCCAATCGCTCAAGCCAAGCGTCCCCTGCGGAATCCAGGGCAACAGCGCAAGCACTAGACCGATTTCCAGGCAGAGAATGATATAGAAGATGACACTCAGCTTTGCCGTCATGGTTTGGATAGTAAAGGGTAAATGGTGAGTAGGCCAAATCGATGCGGAGGCTGTTCGTCCAAGCGCTGGCCATTGCTTACCAATTACTACTGAGCACCCCCTAGCCTTTCTTCCTTTTGTGGCTCGCGACGCGTGCCTGCAGGGTTGCCAGCCGATCAGCAATATCACGATAACCAACGTCGAGGCCGTACACGTCTGTAAAAGCTGTGACTGCATTGGCCAAGTCGCCCATCTGTTCGTAAGCAGAACCAAGTTCATATTGCAGGGCCTTGGACTCCTCGGGGTTGCGCCCGGGAGCATTCAGGCCCTTTTTAAACCAAATCACCGCCGCTTGCGGGACACCCTTTTGCACAAAGCAGTGGCCCAGCATGTTGCAACACTGAAAGAATCGCGGCGTACCATCGCTCGACCCGGTTAACCCGGCAGCGACTTGGAATTCGCGAATCGCCTCATCCAGGAGATCCATCTCCTTGTAGGCTGTAGCCATGTTGTAATGCGTTTCGTAGTCTTCGTGGCTGCCGGTGCTCTCCGCTTCCGCCTCTTTGCGAAACTCTTCAAAGATCTCTGCCAGGCCGGGGTCAATCCCGGTACCTGCCGCAGGAGCAACGCTGGCAGCGACGACCGGAACGGCGGAACCCTGCTCAATTTCGATCTCACCGAAAGCAAGCTCCTGCGGTTTGGAAATTGGTTCACTGTTGGGTGCTGAAGGTGCCGACTCGGCCGCTTCAAGTTTCTGGCGGCGCACATCGATTTCGGGATGAGAGCCAAACTGGCGTTCTAAGAGTTGCAACGTATCGAAAGCAATCTCCGCATAACCCTGCGAAATATAGAAATCAACGGTCTCTAGTTCCTGATACATCGCCGCCTCAACCCCCACCGGCTTTCCTGTTTCCAGACCGTCAGCGGGTGCCGGCGTAGGCTGTTCGATAACTTCAACGGCCTCACCGCCGAGTGCAAACTGATCTCCTAATACCTGACGGCTTGCCAAACCGGACGGTTCGTTTCCAGACATCACATCTTCATTCAGATCGGCGAAAGAAAGCGGCGCGGGGATCCTTGTTTCCTCGGATACTGAGTTCCATTCAAACGCCTGGACGTCCGTTTCCGGCAAAGCCGGGTTAGTCAACTCGGCGTCGCCCATTGAGAAGCCTTCGAAAGTCGGCACCGGAGACAACCCGGAATCGTCCAACAAATCAAAGCCTCCGATAACCTCTTCCTGAGAGCCTCCCAACATATTCAGGCGCTGTCGATATCGTTGCTCTTCCGGAGCCAGACGTAACAGTTGGTTTAGCGCGTAACGTTCATCGTCTGTCAGACCGGCAGCTTCGGCTGCTTCTGCGAGACGTTCCAGCACGCCGCGCAGCTTTTCCATGTCGCGCTGCCACCAGTGGATCCTGGCGAGTAATCGCAGGCTGGGCACGTGTTCCGGATTGCGCGCAAGCAACTCGTTGACCAGGTCCAGCACATCAGTCTCTTCACGCCCGGCGAGCATCTGCTCAATAACCTCGCCGATGAGTCGAGCGGCTTCGTCCTCCTGGCCCAGCTTTAAGTACAACCGCGCAACTTCAATATAGCGGCGATAGTTCTTGGCATCGTAGGCCAGCAACCGACTGGTGGCACCCTCGGCGCCTACCGCATCTTCTGCGTCTATGTAAGCTTGCGCCAACATCGACAGAAGGTCGGGATCGTCAGAGACGTCTCTAACGGCGGTTTCCAACAACTCAGCAGCTTCGTCGGCCGAGCCTAATGCTACGTGAGCTGAAACCAGACCCTTGAGTGCTCCTCGGTCGTTAGGACGCAATTCGAGCGCTTTGCCATAAGCTGCAAGCGATTGTTCAAAATGCGTGCTCTCAAAGAGGTGGATTGCCGCTTCGCTATAAGCTTTTGCCGCCTCCGCCTCCATGCGTTCTTTGAGATAACCCGCGGCAAGCTTGAGCCTGATTTCAGTATTGTGAGGATCGAGGTCAGCGATCTTGTGGAGTACCTTCAGAGCTTCTTTGCTCTGGCCGGCCTGGGTGCAGGCATCAGCAACAACCAGATACTGGGCGCGCGCGTCAGCTATCAAACCCTGGGCCGAATACAGATCCCCCAGCTCCCTGGCGATCACCGGATCGCGCGGCTTGAGCTTTTCGATCTTCCGGTACATCGCAATAGCCTTGAGCCTGAATTCCTGCTCGCGAAAATGTTCGGCTATGCGCTGGAAACAAGTCACCGCCTCTTCTTTTTCGCCGGCCCGCGCCAGAAGATCTCCCAACATATTGAGAGTCGTGAGATCGTCCTGATCATTTTCGATGATCTGACGATACTCTTTGATAGCAGCGCTAATCTTCCCCTGCGAGAGGAATTTCTCAGCGGCCTTTATGACCTTACTTTTTTCGAAAGCCATAAGGAGTATTATGTATCACTGAATACGGGAACGGAGTCAAACGTAGGCGCTGGTCGTGGGACACTGGGGATCGGCTGTATTCTTTTATCGGGCTGGCGCTTTCCTGGGGCGGGCACCCAAAGCTACGCTAACATGCATAAAATATGACTGTCAACGCAGTTAATTTTTGATCGTGGATCACTCGCCTACTAAACAACCGCCGAGCGCTGCGATCAGGCTTCCCTACCGCGGACGATGGTCACAACTGGGCCAGGGAACGGCCACGTTGGGACTTTTTCTTTACTCGGCTTTCGCGCCACACTCGATCGCAGCGGCTGAAATCTCGCTGGCAATTGTGGGTGCCGGCTGGTTGGTTCGCACAATCGCCAGTCAGAAATCGGGCTTTTTCCGGACGCGATTCGATTTGCCGATCGCTCTCTTTTTCCTCTGGACTGTGGCCTCGGCTTTCCTCTCGCAGGAACCGCGCATCAGCCTGGCGAAGATCCAATCAACCTGCGTCGTTTTTCTTTTCTATCTCACCCAGGCGATTGTCACCAGACGAACCGCTGTCCTGCTCGTCGCCGTGATGATTCTCTCCGGAGTGACCGGGACTTTTTATAGCGTTTACGATCTGGTTCGCGGGCGCGGCGTACTGATTGAGTCAATCTCGCCGGAGAGCCCCTTGCAAGCACTTCACTTAAACGCGGGCGACGCGATTTGGAGAGTTGCTGGACGACGAGTTTATTCTGTCGAGGAAATCAACGACGTAATCAGGAACTCGCCTGTGGCAGCAAAGCTAACCGTCAGCGTCATCTCACAGGGGGAACATGTCGAGCGACAAGGCCTGGTCGTCACCGATGTCGTAAGGCAACGATCGGCGCCATCAGGAATTGCCGGCAACCGATCAACTCATCGCTTTCGGGCGTCTGGCTGGACACGGCACTACGAGACGTATGCCGAGATTCTGCAGATACTCGCTCAACTAGCTCTTGGTCTGGCGCTGGCCAACTACAAAAACCACCGGCTGAATCTCCGCGCAAAGCTGGCGGGAGCGGCATTTGCGCTGCTCGCTCTGGGCATTGCCCTAACCGCCATGCGTACCGCGCTTGTGGCCCTGGCAATAGGGATCTTCGTGATGACCGTACGCGCTTTAGGAAACAAAGCACGAATCTTGAGTCTTGCTGGTATTTGTATTCTGATTGCGTTTGGCGCTCTGGTTGTTTACCAAACGCGCGCGCAACACGCGCTCTCGCTGCAAGACCCAAGTTCTTCGCTACGCGTTCAGGTGGCGCGGGTAGGATTTTCCCGACTGCTGCTGCATCCATTATTCGGTCATGGCATGGATTCAATGAAGGTCCATTGGCAAGAATGGGGTTTTCCCGGAAAGGACGTTCTTCATTTACATTCAACGCCGTTGCAATTGGGTTTTGACCGAGGACTGCCCGCGCTCGTCTTTTGGCTCTGGATCATGTGGCTTTTCTGGCGCACCGCGGCGGGCGGTCAAGAGTCGCTCCGCGATTCGAGCGATACGAATGGCTACGGCCTGCTGCTTGGAGCCACCGGCGCCTTAGCTGGTTTCTTTGCCAGCTCGTTGGTTAACTACAACTTCGGCGATGGTGAAGTGGCCCTCGTGTTTTGGTGGCTGTTTGGAATTGTAGTAGTTGTGTCAGCGGGAAACAGCAGACAGGAAATCAAAACCGCAGTCCGAGCCTCTTAATCAAATCACGTCGGCGAAGTTCCGTCGCGTCTTGGCAAACCACCAGTATCCAAAAACAAAAAGAATTACTGCCACGACGGCCAGGTAGGCGAGGCTTGACCAATCCGGGGCCAACCCTTCGAGAAAAATGCGCCGGTAGCTGCGCACGAGCGCCGTGAAAGGATTGGCATTGATGAAGGGACGGTAGCGTACGGGCACGATCGACTCAGGGTAGATTATCGGCGTCAGATACATCCAAGCCATCAAGATGAGCGTGATGCCTTGTACGATGTCGCGCAAGAATACTCCCAAAGAGGCTACCAGCCAGGCGGCGCCGAGCGTCAGGATCAATTGGGGGACAAGGAGTGCAGGCAACCAGAGAATGGTTGCATGCAGTTCATGACGGACAACTGCGGTGGCAATTACCAACGCCACGGTCCCAAACATCTGATTGCCCAATGAAGAAAGCGCCTGGGCTACCGGCAACGTCTCCAGGGGAAAGACAACGCGCTTCACCAGATTCGCATGAGTAACGATTGTGGTAGATGAACTCTGCAACGTCTCCTGAAACATCGTCCAGGGCAGCAACCCGCAGAAAAGGTATAAGGCGTAGTCCCAGGCGTTCCCGTTGGGACCAAAGCGCGCGTTGAAAATTCCCGCAAAAATGAAGGTGAAGATCGCGATCATCACGACCGGCGTGACGATGGCCCAAACAATACCCAACACTGAGCCCTTGTAACGCGCCACTAGCTCGCGACGCGCCAGCGTCAGAATCAGTTCGCAGCGACCGGGGAGTTCCCAAAGGGGACGCCACACTGCGCGTCGTGCTGTTTGAGCGGAGATCATTGCGAGGTGAATAGTAAATGGTGAATAGTGATTAGTACAGATTCATTTGATTCGGCCGAATCCACGCCAA
Organism: Pyrinomonadaceae bacterium; assembly: GCA_031365545.1. Lineage (GTDB taxonomy): Bacteria > Acidobacteriota > Blastocatellia > Pyrinomonadales > Pyrinomonadaceae > PSRF01. The sequence continues at coordinate 8,228 of JANLYH010000035.1, forward strand.
CTATTTTTGTTATGCCAGCCAATTGTGCCGTCGGCTGCTTCGATGTCGCGCCACCACGCTTCGAAGTCTTCCCGACGGATGTAATGTGAAGTGGGCGCCACCAGGTGGTCGAACACAATCGTGTGTTGTTCCCGCCAGCCGAAACGTGAAATGGCGTTGAGATAGTCATTATAAAAGAGATGTCGCGCCAGTCGCGAGCCACTGTTGAAACGGTTAAGCGGACCATAAACCAATTTGGTTGCCAGATAAACAAACGCGGTGGGAACCTTCGACAGGTGCAACAGTGCCCGGCGATCGATTCGCGAGCTGAACTTTTCCCGCAACGGATCGATAAAGCGAGTGATCCATTCGTTGTTTTCGGCGCCGTAAACCCAGGCTGAAATGTGGCCGCCGCTTTTCACCTTCGAAGCAAGCGAGCGAAACCCACCCTGCGGATCTGGCAGATGATGCAACACGCCAATCGAAAACGCGTAGTCGAAGTTCCGGGCAAATGGCAGATGATAGATGTCTGCCTGCACAATGTGAGCGTTCTCAAGCTGGCGGGTGGCAGAAAAAGCAGTTTCCACCGCATCGCTTAGGTCCACTCCGATCACTTCGCGCGCGCCCCAGTTTGCTGCCAGTTGAGTGTGGCGTCCCTTGCCGCAACCGCCTTCCAGCACAATCTTGTCCTGAAAAAACTCCGAACTCACTGGCGCGAGCCAACCGAGAAACTGATCGGCATAGAGCTCGTCACTCTGAACGAAGTGTTGCCACTGCCAACCAAAGTTTTCCGCGGTAGCCGCTTTGTCGGCCTCAACTATTTCCGGCATGGCAAACCGCGGCACACCGCGAACAATCGCGAACTTCCGCCCGCACGATTCGCAGGCGAGCTCGCCTTCCATAATCTCCGCTTCCTCGGAACGCGTGACCGACGCGAGCGATAGCGCACCTGCACACAACGGACATCTCAGGTAGTCGAGTAACTTGTGCTTCATAACCGAAACCAGCGTGCGACCTGGAGGTGAACACTTGCGAAATGAGGATGGCCTGAATGATCAGTCGAGGTCAAATGGCCGGTTGGCTGCCTTAGCTTGGTCCGGCAAGCTTCAGGAAAGTCCGACTACAACTTTCGCCGCGTCGAAGACGGAATTATGGGGTTGGACTAATCGTGAGGCCACCGACGAGATACGCAAGTTCACCCGAGTTTGACTGGAGCCTTAGGGTGTAGTCTCCCGGTGGCGCATTCGCAGCGATCGTGACTGTAAAACTAATTACGGGAGTAGATTTTTGAAACTGTTCCAAAGTTAAGCTGCCGGGATCAATGGTCATGAAAGGCGAACTGAGAACCAGACCAGTGCCGGGGACATGATCTACTCCTGCGCCGCCAACAAAGAGCGTGAGCTTGTCGCCGGCCGCAACGGGCACCGGCACGGTTGAGAGTTGGCTGTTCAAGCCGATGAAACGAGGGTTCAATTCCGGTGGCGAATCCTGTGGCGGTACCAGCACATAGTTCAAGGGAGTAGTTTTGTCCGCAGCCACGCGCAGGAAGTTGCGGATTTCCACGCCGCGAAAAGCAACGTCTCGCCCTGCCCTCGTCTCGCCGAGTGCCTCAGATTCGTTAACTGGCGCCGCAAGATACTCGATCATCGCTCGATAGTTACCAGGAGTTACGCTGTTAAAGGAAAATTTCCCGTTGGCGCTGGTGACGACACTCGCCATAACTTTGCCGCTGTTGAGATCTTCAATCCAAACGTGCGCCGCACCTTCGGGCACAAGTCTCCCGCCCGCACTTTTAAGAATTCTCCCCTCGATTGAGCCGGTTTTCTCACGCGTTCCATAAAGTCCACGAATAGCAGCCAGGTCGGCTTCGCTCAGTGTGCGCTCAGAGATCGCAGGCACGTCATATGTGCCGTTGAGCGCCTGACTTGCCTGCATGGTCGCGCCAATCACGTGAGAATGACTCAAACCAAGCAGATGTCCTATCTCGTGAGTCAGGGTCGATTCGAGATCGTAAGTACCCGGAGTGCCGTCAGTGGAAAACTGTATTGGCGCACCATCTTCGGAATAAGGATAGGGATTAATCACGATGTCAGCTTCATTTATTTGCCCCGTGTCGGGATCATAAAAAACCCGGGTTCGAGCCGTCGAATTTCCCTCGGTAAAGAGAGCGAGATTCTCGTTTGTCCCGGCAACGGTGATCAGACTAACTCCATCTCCACCGGTTGTCGGGCTAACGGACTGGTTCCCAGACGGCACTTCGACAAACTTGATATTAGCTGCGAGCGACCAACTGGCAAGCGCCCGGTGCATGGCCCCAAGCACGTCGCTTTCGGGTTTGATAGCCGGCGAGGATGAAGTTAACGAAGTGGAAAGTGCAATCTGAATAGTCGCAGCCGGCCATTTGATTGAACGTTCCGGGAATGCGTTGGGCAGCTCAAATGAAGACGGCAGACCTGAGACAACAAAAGTCAGTAGCGCCATCAATGCCAGAATTGGATTCGGACGTTTCATGCGGAAGTGCGGAGTTGGAAAACTTTCGGGAACGCCGGGGCACTTTCACCTGGCCCGCGGCAGGACTAACTGCTGGCCAAATAGTATCACTTCCCTGGTTACTCTGGCTCCAAAAATAAACCCCGCACGCAATGAACTTGCGCACAGGGTTACTAGCTGATCAGCGAGCCCGGGCCCGGCCGGCAACATCAGGGAATGATAGTAACCTGAGACGCCGTCGCAGCCGGCCTGCTCGTAAATACCAAAGTGCTCTTCGTGACAGTCACAATTAGTTTGTAATCAATCGGCGCCGCTCCGCCCAGGGATGCCGGCAGCGTAATGGTAACCAGATCGAAGCCAAACATATTTGTGTTGGGTCTGACCGAGTCAGGAACGACGTCAGTCGTAGTCGTGCCATTAACGAAAGAGACTTTCGTCTCAGCGACCAGGGCGAACCGATTGCCCGTCGTATAGATTTCGAGCTTGGTAGGAACCAGTGTGCCGGTGCTGTCGGCGGTCGTCACCTTGAAAGGCCCGGATACGCAACCCGAAATCGCTGTATTCGTTACATTACAAACCCGAGCAATTCCGCCAGCGTCATTGGTTGACGTAAAGATATCTGGTTGGGCAGCGACGATTTGCACAAAGCCGCGATAAACGGTTCCCCGATTATTAATGACGACCGTGGCAACACCCGTTGAAATCCCAAGTGGCATGACAAAGCTGATGCCCTCAGCCGGAGAGTCACCTACGAAATAAAGTCCAGCGGCGGCGCCGTTCACCGAAACAGATACGCCATTGAGTTCGACCGGAAGTATTGGACTACGTGCAGATTCCGATCCTCCCACAGCGCTCTTGTCGGAGTTAGCCAGACCCGTTGTGGATCGAACAAAACTTAACTCCCCGGGCGCCAGACCAGCCGGGTCTCCCGGACTGGGTGTTGGAGTTGGTGTTGGACTAGGGGACGGGTTCGCGCTTGCAAACGGTCCCATGTTGCTGGCCCCGGTATTAAACGAGAGCACGGCCGAAGACTCTGTCGTTACCGGTGGCGTTAATAGATAAAATATCTCGTTTGAGCCATCGGCGTTACCGCCGCCCAGTTCTACTCCTCCGAGGGTAAAGGCCATGCGCCTTAGTGTCTTGCTCGTTAACGGGCGGATACCGGCAACAAAGATAAGGATGGGATTCTTGGTTAACCTCGCAAAGGTGTTGGAATCGGTTACCGGAACCTGGGTAACGAAAATCTGGTTGGGGCGCAGCGAACCTGAAGGCACGGGGTTCAGCCCGGTCGTACTGTCCTGATCCGCCGTCGGGAAAGTGCCATCTGCTTTGAAATTGAGCGCCGAAGCAAAAACCAGCGAATGGGGTGCCAGCGCCCCGTCGTAGTCAGTAAAGGTTGGGAAGTGAAGGACGTCGCCGATGCAGGCGTCACACTCAACCGCACGCTTGCCAACTATTTTGGCGGTGCCGTCGGAAACCTTGGAAACAAACACTGCCAGGAAGGCAGCATTCGTAGTGTTGTTGGCCGTCGGATCCTCCGCCCGGGATTCATACGCGACGTACGCGCCATCACGGCTCAGGCGCCGTCCCGCACTGAGGACGTTGATGGTGGCGCTTGGCCCACTGGCCGCCTTGGTTTTCGTGAGCTGGCGAATGTTGCTCAAGGCTGAGCCGTTAAAATCCGCAACGTAGATCTCTTCATCGCCGTGGCCACTACCATCGTCGTTATTGTTCCCGGCCAGGTTGGCAGTGGAAAGAAACGCGACTACGTTGCCGTTGGCAGACAGCGAAGGATTCTGCTGGAACCGGTAATAAGTTTTTGGAGTAACAAAATCGTCCTGGGTGTTTGTTCCCTGGGTAAAGGTATTTGAACCGGCAGCGAAACCGCTGGTAGTGCGGCAGAGAAACAACTCGCCGTTTGCGTCTGTATTGCCAACGCCGGGCACCAAATTGCGGGTCGAGATAAACGCGAGCGTATTGCCATCATCACTAATGGTTGCTTCACGATTGTCGTCAACCACGTCTGGCAGGTAAACGTTAATCCGCAAAGGGCGGCTGGGTGTCGTGTTTGTGATTTGCCTGAAGGTGCCGGTGCTCAAATCAACTAAAGGCAATTCGTCGCCGCTGGCCAGATCAAAGAGATCATCGACCTGCGGGATTTGGTAGATCCAAATTTCCTGATTGCCGTCAGCGACCAGGGCGGCGCTGTCGGTGCCGTCAAAGTTGCCGGGATTAGGAGCGTTTGAACTGAAAACGATCGTGTAGACCCGTTTTCCTGAAACAAGCGACGGCTCAAAACTAATCATCGGACGATTATTGCTAATCTCGAGCTTTACCAGAGTCAGGTCGGGAGGCGTTGGTGCCGGCGTCGGTGTGGGACTTGGTGTGGGGGTCGGACTCGGAGTTGGCGTCGGGGTCGGAGTCGGTGTTGGAGTAGCCGCCGGCTTCTGGACGTTTTTGGTGTTGGTCAGCTGAAAGATCCGGCGTTGCGCATAGTCAATTAAAAAGATTTCGCGATTCCCGTCAGCGTTGCGGCGGTTTTGCGTGTCCAGGTTGCCATCCGATTCGAAAACGACGAAGCGGCCATTTGCCGAAATGTCTCCGGCGAACGAGTAGAAAGATAGTGGACTTGACGTTACTTGAACCGCAAACGGATCGGGCGTGGCGCTGGTCGTTTGCGCCTGGGCAAACGAAAACGCGCCACAGATCAACATTAGTGCAGCAAAAGCGCACTGCGAGCGAAAAGCAACCTTCACAAATACCCTCCGGAATAAAGACGCAAATAAGAACGGATTAGATGCCCTCGGGGAGCGAGCGGCAGCATCGCGCGGGTGAAAGATTTCCTAACGTCACCCAGCGTTAAAAGAACCGACATTTTACGCAGAGATCAGGCTAACCGCAAGTTGACATAAGCCTAACAGAAATTTACGGTTAAGCGATGCCTCTCGGAGAGTAGTCGTTGCTTTCCAGGGCCAGACAAAATTCTTGACAGTCCCGCTTAGCAGGCTTTAGAGTGCGAGCATTCCCCCGTAATTTATCCCCATAACAATCACGCCGCCCTAACTGCGCTTGTTTACGGGAAACGAGTAACGCCAAAGGGCCCAGGAGTGTTGCGGCCAATTCCGTTGCGGCGCCATTCGATTACCACGTCGTTACTACAATGTTCCGTTACAACCTTCGTCGGGCAAACAAGGAGAAGACCATGTTGGGTACGTATTCTGAGAATCGCCGGATCGGAAAACTCATAAGCGCAGGGTTAAGTTTTTCGCTTTACCTATTAATGCTTCCCATCGCCTCTTCGGCCCCCCGGTTGGCGCGGGAACCGGGGCGTGCGGCAGCGAAGCCAGAAGTCGCCACAAAGCAAGATCAGAACCCATCGCAGCCTAACATTCCAGTGATTCCAGCGGGCTCCGCCTATAGGCAAACGAACTTTATTTCCGACGTCGGCGGGCTCGCGTTCACTCAGGATCCTTTGCTGGTCAACCCATGGGGTATCGCGCAGCTGGCCACCAGCCCGTTCTGGATCGCCAATAACGGCACCTCGACGGCAACGATTTACGGGGGAGATGTCAGTGGCAGTCCCCTGGCCAAGAATGTACTTGAAGTCACGACACCTGGAGGGCTGCCGACCGGAGCAGTTGCCAACGCGAGCAGTGACTTTGTGATTACCTCAGGCGGAGGCACGGGTCCGGCCCGATTTATCTTCTCTTCCATCACCGGGAACATCGTCGCGTGGCGCGCTGGCTCCGTTGCGTTCATCGCGGCGAGTCATCCGGGCCACGTCTATACGGGCCTGGCGATCGGCAGCAACAGTGGCGGCAACCGCCTTTACGCCGCCGACTTTGCCAACGGCAACATCGACGTATATGACCCCACGTTCGGGCTGACGACAGTCAGTGGCGGATTCGTCGACCCAACGATCCCAACAACTGTTGGCAATACTTATCACCCTTACAACATCCAGAATATCGGCGGGTCGCTCTACGTGGCCTATGCCAAAGTGGGAACGAACGGAAGGGACGAAGAGGGCGTCGGCAATGGTTTTGTTCGCCGGTTTAACACCGACGGAGTCCGCGACCCGACCTTCGGCATCAACAACGGGCCACTCAACTCGCCCTGGGGCCTGGCCATCGCGCCTGGTTCTTTCGGCATCTTCGGCGGCGCGCTTCTCGTCGGGAACTTCGGCGACGGTAATCCAAGCATTCACGCCTTCAATCCGACAACTGGCGCCTTTCTTGGCACGCTACAAAATGAGGCCGGCGACGGTATCGTCATTGACGAACTCTGGGCACTCACGTTTGGCAACGGCGTAGGCGGTGGCGACGTGAACACACTTTATTTTTCAGCTGGTCCAGGTGAAGAACAGCATGGCCTGTTTGGTTCTTTGAAGCCGACGACTGCATCAGCCACCTCGCTCATTCAATTTGCGACGGACGAATTCGTTATCGGTGAAGGCAGTGGCCATATCGACATCACGGTGACGCGCGCGGGCGACGCTTCGGGCTCGGCAACAGTCAACTTCAATACCTTTGACGAGTCGCAGGCCGGCCATGCTTCGCAGAAGTCCGATTACGAAATAGCGCTTGGCAAGCTCACCTTTAATCCAGGTGAAACTTCAAAAACATTTCGTATCCTGGTGGTCGATGACAATTTCCCTGAAGGCGACGAGACAGTGGATCTAGCGTTGAGTAACCCTACGGGTACGGGTGCGGGCCTTGGTAGTCCAAATATAGCCAGGCTGAGGATTATAGATAACGAGGTCCCGCCCCCGGCGATCACAGCGCGGTCAGCCACTGGCACCAATCCATTGGCCATTACGGCAGCGCGGGATCAATTCCGCAGCGACGTCGGCGGCGGAACTACTCTTGGCGCCAATGGCTCTTTCGGCGGCGTGCGCCGCGAAATAAATTGGGACGGCGTGCCACAGCAGTTCAGCGCGCCCAACAATCTCCCCGCCAATTTCTTCAATACCAACAGTCCTCGCGGCGCAGTGCTCTCGACGCCGGGCACAGGCTTTCAGGTCAGCGGCGCGTCCACCGACGTCGGCACCGGTCAACCCGCCATGCAAAATTTCGGCAACATCAACCCGACGTACACCCCAACTTTTCAACAGTTCAGCCCGCAGCGGCTCTTTACGGCGCTCGGCAGCAGCGTGACGGATGTAAACTTCTTCGTTGCCGGCACCACCACAGCCGCCACGGTCACAAGTTTCGGCGCGATCTTCACTGACGTAGATACGTCTGGCACAACAAGAATGCAGTTTTATGATGTCAATGACGCGTTAATTACGGATCAGGAGGTTCCGGCTCAGGCGGGCAGCGGAAGCCTTTCATTTCTCGGCCTCACTATCAACAACAGGCCGATACGCCGCGTGCGAATTATTAGTGGCAACTCCGCGCTCGGCCCAAATGACAACCCTCCCGCGGCGGATGTAGTCGTGATGGACGACTTCATTTACAGCGAGCCGGTGGCAGCGGTAGTACCTACCGTGGCTAACCCGATTGACGATGCGAATTTCTTCGTCCGCCAACACTACCTCGACTTCCTTAACCGCGAGCCGGATACGTCTGGTTTAAATTTCTGGGTTAACCAGATCACTTCCTGCGGCGTAGACGCGACTTGCCGCGATCTCAGACGCATCAATGTGAGCGCGGCCTTCTTCCTTTCCATTGAATTCCAGAAGACCGGTGTGGAAGTGTATAACACGCACCGGGCCGCGTTTGGTCCCACGGTTCCCGGTGGACTTGCGCCTGTCTTTTATGGGACGTTTGAACGCGATACGCAGGCGCTACAGAAGAACTTCGTCTTCGGACAGCCGGGTGCAGACGCGCAGCTTGAGGCAAACACAGTCGCGTTCTTTAATGACTTCGTCACGCGGCCTGAGTTTGTCAGTAAATATCCGGGGACGCTGACCAACGATCAATATGTTGACAACTTACTGGCGAGCGCCGGGCTATCGCCAAGTAACTTCGTTGTAAACCTAACCAACAGCCAGGAAAATCCCCCCGCGAACCCAACACTTGTCGGCGGTGCTCGCAGAAACGCGTCTTTCGGTACGGCGACCTTTAATATGGACACCGCCCAGACATTCATGACGTTTAAAGCTACGATTAACAACCTCGACTTTACGGGCTCGCAAACGGCAGACGTAAATGACAACCTGGTCGCTGCCCACATACACGCCGGTTCGTCTGTCACACCAACCACTAATGGGCCGGTCGTCTGGGGTTTCTTTGGCAGCCCGTTAAACGACAACACTCCCAATGATGTCGTGAATACACCGTTTTCTTCGGGCGTCGGGGGAACGATCAGTGGGAAATGGGATCCGCCCGAGGGCAACAACACAACGTTCGCCGCGCAGTTGGCGAACCTAAAGGGTGGTCGCGCGTACATCAATTTCCACACCACGCAATTTGGCGGCGGCGAGATCCGGGGCAATTTCCCGGAGATGGATGCCTTCCGCACCTCGCTGACAACGGGCCTGAATAACAGTACAGAAACTCGCGCTACCGTTCTGCGGAAGGTTGCCGAGTACCAGTTCTTGAACCAGCGCGAGTTCAACAACGCCTTCGTGTTTATGGAATACGCTGGTTATTTGCGGCGTGATCCCGACTCTGCCGGCTTCAATTTCTGGCTCAAGAAGCTGAACGAATTCAACGGCAATTTCATCAACGCCGAGATGGTCAAGGCCTTCATCACGTCGAGCGAGTTTCGGCAACGCTTCGGCGCGAACTAAAGGCGTTGGAGGAACGGGCAAAAGAACGAGAGGGTAAGGGGCGCATGTCGCCCCCACCCTCTTTTTCCTTTTCGGGTTCCGCTTTCCCGCTGTTTCCCCTGCCCCTCACTTCTGATACATTCAGCGCATGACGGTCGCCCTGCGCGTTGAAAAAGTTTCCAAGCAATACCGCATCTATGAGCGGCCCGGAGATCGCCTCAAGGAATCGCTCACGCGGGGACTACTGCGCCGCCACCAGGAATTCTGGGCACTGCGCGACGTCGGCTTCGAGATTGAGGCCGGAACAACAGTCGGCATAGTTGGACCGAACGGCTGCGGCAAGTCGACGCTCCTGCAGATTATTTCCGGGACCCTCGCGCCGACGCACGGCGATGTTTGGCACGAAGGCCGGATTGCGGCGCTACTCGAATTGGGCGCCGGCTTCGATCCGGAGTTTACCGGCGTCGAAAATGTTTACATGAATGCCAGCCTGCTGGGACTAAGCAAGCGAGAAACAGAGGCGCGCTTCCCGGCCATCGAACGCTTCGCCGAAATTGGTCCATTCCTGTACCAGCCCGTCAAGACTTACTCAAGCGGCATGTATGTGCGCCTGGCATTTGCTATTGCCGCGAGCGTCGAGCCCGACATACTGATTATCGACGAAGCTCTTGCTGTCGGCGACGCGGTATTCCAACATCGATGTTTGCGTCGCATCAATGAACTCCACGAACGCGGCGCGACGGTTCTTTTTGTTTCACACGATGCCGGCGCGGTGCGTGCCCTGTGCTCGCGCGCCATTATGCTGCGGGCGGGTAGTGTGATTGCTGATGGTCAACCCGCTGAAGTGCTTAACCTGTACCAGAAAATTATCATGGAACGGGAACAGGCATATGATGTTGAGTCTGCCGCGCTGAGTGTTTCAACGCAACCGCAGCCAGATGAAACTCTAGCGCCCGTCAGTTACGCTTACCGGCATGGTGATGGCAGCGCCGAAATAGTTGGCGCGGAATTGGCTGAGGCTTCCCACAACCACATTGAAATCTGCGAAAGCGGCGAACCGCTGATATTGCGGGTGGTGGTGCGCTTCAAACATGAAGTTGACGATCCGGTCATTGGCTTTCTGATCCGCAATTCCCACGGCATTCACTCATACGGAACAAATACCAAGGAACAGCAGATTGAGTTTGGCGTTGTAAAGAGTGGCGAAGTAATCGAAGTTAGTTTCGCTTTCGAGTGCTGGCTCGGCGTCGATCAATATACCCTCTCGCTGGCTGTTCACAGCCGCGACGGCAAGGCTTACGATTGGCTCGATGCGGCGCTCTTTCTTAAAGTAACCAGTAGGAACTTAACGGAAGGAATTGCGAACCTGAATGCGGCCGCTAGCGTGCGTAGGCGTTCGGCGAGCACCGCGGTATTGCAGCCTGATCAGGTCACCACAGTGTCGGCCCGCGAGGGTGTTAGCTATGGCTGAAACGGAAGTTGAAAGCATTCTGCGCGAGATACGGGAACGCGTCATTTCTCAACAGCGAGCCGCCGACGATATTGCCGCACTCTCGTCGCGGACAAGTGCTGGAAACGGCGCCGGTGATTCTGGTGTGTCGTCAACAATTGCAATGTGGGAAGACAGTGACGCTCGCGGCGAGGAGAATCTCGCTCTCGTGAATTCTCACCTGACGATAACCGCGCGCACCTGGGACCGCCTGCCACCTTTGCTCAGCAATCGCAGTGGAGTAAGTGCCCGCCTGGAACTCTGGTTAAAACGGCTGCTCAAGCGCTCGACCCGCTGGTATACGTGGGAGCAGGTAAACTTCAACGCCGCTGTCCATCACGCGTTGCGCGACCTGCTGCCGGTGTTATCGGCGAATGAAGTTGAACTGGCAAAGCTGCGTTCTCAGCTTGCGGAGGTCGAAGTTCGAAGATCGGAGCTTGAGCAGTCTCAGGCCGAACTAAGCGCACAATTAACTGCGCTACAGACAGAGCTCCGCACTACCTTTGACGCCCAATCCCGCACAACTCAGATACATGGGAATCAGATTGAAACTCGCTTTGCCGCGCTTGGGTCCGAATTCCGTGAACGCGGTCAGCAATTACTGGAAGAACAACGAGTGTGCTTCAAGCAGCTTGCGCTTGAAGCCAGCGAGGCCGCCGTACTCGAGGATCGTGCCCGTCGCAAGACTGAAGTCCAGTTGGAAGAACTACAGCGCCGGGTTAATGCGCTGGAGAAGTGATGAGTGATGTGCTCAAGCAGTTCAGAGTCTAAACTGCTTGAGTCCTGCTCATGACTGTTGCTTCGATGTCGAAACAAAATCTTTATCAACGTGCCGGGATAAACGATCTGACAGAGTTTTACCGCACCAAGTTTGTTTCCGATGAGGTGCTCGACGCAGCTTACTTCAAGGCGCTTGATCGTTTCGACATTCGCTTCGCGCGAACAATGTGGGTTTACGACAACGTTCGCGCAGGCTCGGAAGTTTTGGAACTCGGCTGCGGTGCGGGGATGCTCGCCTTGCTGAAACGGAAAGGCGTCACTCTCACCGGCGTCGATCTTTCGGATGAATGCGCGTTGGCCGCGCGGCGCAACGGCTACGACGCAACTTACACTGCCAAACTTTCCAGTTTGCCTTTTGCCGATGCGAGCTTCGACTACGTGGTGAGTCTCGACGTGCTTGGTCACATTGAAGCTGCGGAAAAAGACGCCGTACTCGCAGAAGTGAAGCGCGTGCTGCGCAAGGACGGCGTCACGCTCCACGGCATTGAGTGTACCGACCGCTCTGCGCAGAAGAGCTACGACGAAATGAGTGCCGCAGAACTGCGCCGGTTCATCGAAATCGATGGTCACGTCGGCCTGGAAGAAGAACAGGAGCACGCCGCGCGGTTTCAGAAGTTTTTTTCACAGGTTGCCTGGAAACCGCGTTACGCCCTTTGTCTCAGCAGCGAAGAGTTTCTAAAACAGGCTGACAAATACGGGCTGGGGTTTGAAGACGACTTTCTTGATTACCTGCGCGGTCTTTCCCAAAAGGAACGACGAGCTTTCGACCTGGCGATGGGTTACGTCTTCGCCAAAGTGTCGGACCTCGAGATCAATTTGCCGAAGAGCGGCCTTTACGTTTTTCTCAAAGCATCTGATACGCCGCTTGGCCCTTTCTATAACGAACATCGAGATCGCGGGGCGCTGTTTTCACCCGCGCCCGATCCTGATGGCGCACTTGTTTGCCTGGATCGAAGCCCTGCAGCCAGGTTCGACGATGGCTGGTTTGAACCAAACATGCTGCCCCCGATTGCGCGTTGGCTGGGCGCGCGTGGAAGCATCAGCTTCCGTGCCACAAGTCTGAGTGAATTCCGGCTGGACCTGACTACGCACCTGCCGGATCTCGGCGAGCAGCCGCTCGGAATCGAGTTGTTACTCAACGGCGTCATTGTGTGTGCCTTCTCGCTCTGTCGTTACGGATGGGTTGAACTGCGCGTGCCCGTGCCGGAAACGTTAAGTTCTGAGGCAAGCGGCGAGTTTGAGTTGGAGCTCCGGGCGGACCGTACCTGGCAGCCGCGTCCGACGGCAGACGAGCAGCGCGACGATCGCGAGTTGTCCATCGCCGTATGCAATATTGAAGTGATCAACGGCCAGAGAACAAAGGTCGGAGATCAGCGGTCAGAGATCAAGAGCACCTCTGATTTCTGACCTCTGACTTCTGACTTCTGTTCTCCGACTTCTGACTTCTGGCCTCTGTTTTCTATGGTCCGAAATATTCTCATTTGCACCACCCAGGTTCCCTTCACCAAGGGCGGTGCGGAGTCGCACGTCGAAGGGTTGCGGCTCGCGTTGATTGAGTCCGGATACAACGCAGAAGTAGTGGCACTTCCTTTTAAGTGGTATCCACCCGCTGAGATTATGCGCAGCGCGCTGGCCTGGCGCCTGATCGACCTGAGCGAAGCCAACGGCAAGCCGGTCGATCTGGTGATCGGCATGAAGTTTCCCGCCTACCTGGTTGCGCATGAGCGGAAGGTGCTGTGGATCATGCACCAATACCGCTCCGCATATAATCTTTGGGACACGCGATTTGATGACCTGTCGACGTACAGTGATGGCGCGGAGGTGCGCGAGTGGATCCGCCAGGCAGACAACTTACACATACCGCAGGCCAGGAAGGTTTTTTCAAACTCAAAGGCCGTCGCCGACCGCCTACTTCGGTACAACAAGATTGAGAGTGAGCCGCTTTACCATCCACCGCCGCGGGCTGAAAGTTTGCGCCGCGGCGAACAGGGCGACTACATTTTTTACCCCAGCAGGTTGGAGCCGCAGAAACGTCAGGAGCTTTTGATTGAAGCGGCGCAGTACCTGCGTACGCCAACGAAGATAATTCTCGCTGGTGGCTCCGGAGATCCGCAGCGTTATGAATCCCTGGTTAAGAAATATGGAGTCGGCGATCGTGTTTGCCTGCGCGGCTTCGTAGCCGAGTCGGAAATAATCGATTTGTATGCCAATGCGCTCGGCGTTTGCTACTTGCCGTTTGATGAAGACTACGGTTATGTCACGCTGGAAGGAATGCTTTCAGCTAAACCTGTCGTGGTGGCCGCAGACGGTGGCGGGGCCACCGAATTCATCGAGCACGGACGCGAAGGATTGATCACCGAACCCGATCCGCATGCGATTGCGGAGAGTATTGACCAGCTCCATGCCGATCGCGCGCGGGCGCAAGCGATGGGTGAAGGTGGATTAGAAAAAATCAAGGCGATGAATCTCTCCTGGGACCACGTCGTTAAGAGTCTGATCAAAGGGGCTGGTTGATTGTACCCGTTGAGACATCTGCTCGACTGTGACCGAGCCTGAGACTGGCGGGTTAAAGTCAACGGGTCTAAAATACCCTATCCCCTTCGCTTTTGAGAGAGAAACGGTTTAATGAACTGCCCGCCTTCCCACAGGCTGCCTAAGCGCTTGACCGGTTTGGCTCTGCCTTACACGCTGGTTTTCATACTTCTGTTCGTTCTGGTCATCCCCATGCTGCCGAAATCACAGGCGGCGCGGACAACCAAATCTTCTCGTATGAGACCCGCCCAGGAAATCCCGGCAATCGGCTTTGTTGCCTCATACCATCAAACCAATTTGGTTTCTAATGCCCCCGGGGTCGCACTCTTCCAGGACCCCCTGCTATCAAACCCCTGGGGCGTGGCGTTGAATTCAAGCAGTCCGTTCTGGGTGCCTAACAACAAGAGCGACCTGGCGACACTCTACCGAGGCGATGTAGCTGGGAGTCCGTTGGCTCCTAATCCGAATCCGCCGGCGGTAGCGATTCCGAATACGCCAACACTCGTCGCGACGCCCGCTCTACCTACAGCAGCGGTGGCCAATACGTCGACGGATTTCCAAGTGGCCTTGCCGCCCTTCGGACCGCAGCCCGCACAGTTTATTGTCGCAACTGAAAGCGGCGGCTTAAGCGCGTGGCATTCAAACTTTGGAATTGCAGCGCCAGCTCAGGTTGTGAGATTTTTGTCGGGTCATAGCTACACTGGCCTGGCGCTCGCCAGCAACACTTCGGGTAATTTGCTTTTCGCCGCCGACTTCACCAATGGAAGGATAGATGTCTTCGACAAAAACTTTGCCGACACGTCAGTTTCAGGCAACTTCACTGACGCAACTATCCCGGTAAACTTCCATCCTTATAACATTCAAAACCTCAACGGCGCTCTCTATGTCACCTACGCAGAGTTTTCCCGCGGCCCGAATAGTGGATCTGATCTCGGCTTCGTCCGCAAGTTTGATACGAATGGCATCCGCGACGTGGCGTTTACAATCAGCAATGGTCCGCTCAACAGCCCCTGGGGAATGGCTATCGCGCCGACAAACTTCGGCGCGTTCAGCAATGCGTTGCTCGTGGGCAACAACCACTTTGGCAATGGATTCAATTCGCCGTGTATTAATGCCTTCAATCCCTCAAGCGGTGCCTCGTTGGGTTACATGGTCGATGGCGGCGGCGCCACCCTGATCATAAACGACTTGCGCGCTTTGACATTTGGGAACGGCGTGAATGGTGGCGACTTGAACACCCTCTATTTCTCCGCAGGCAGCGCTTTCAACCACTTCTCACTCTTCGGCTCATTGAGACCAATAAGCGGGATACCGGCTTCCACGATTCAATTTAGCGATCTCGAATATCGCACCACAGAAAATGCCGGCCATATAGACATTACGGTTACGCGCTCCGGAGTCACCTCCGGCATTGCAACGGTGAACTACGCGACTGTAGACAATGGCGGCACCCAGCGGTCTGATTACGAAATCACGCTAGGCAAACTCACTTTCAACCCCGGCGAAACCAGCAAGACATTTCGCGTGCTAGTCGTCGACGACAAGAATCTTGCCGGCGGCAGTTCCGTCGATCTCGATCTGGTTCTCACTAACGCGACGGGCGCGGAGTTGACCACTCCTAATCGAGCGAAGCTTTACATCATGGATGACGAGTTTGACACGCCCGGTCAACCACCAAACATCAGCGACGACCCGCAGTTTTTTGTTCGGCAACAATATTTTGATTTCCTTAATCGCGAGCCTGACCAGTCCGGCTTCAACTTTTGGGCAAATCAGATCACTTCGTGCGGAACCGATACGCAATGCCTTGAACTCAAAAGGATCAACGTCTCCGCCGCATTCTTTCTCTCAATTGAATTTCAGTCGACCGGCATGCTCGGCTACCTGACGGAAAAAGCGGCGTTCGGCGGACTGCCGCGCTTTGGGCCTTTCATGCGCGACGTCCAGGCGTTGCAGAAAGATTTTGTTTTTGGCGCGCCGGGAGCCGATGCCCAACTTGAACGCAACAAGCAGGCTTTCTTCAACGAGTTTGTGACGCGGCCAGGGTTTGCTGCGAAATATGGCAGCCTGACGAACTCGCAATATGTTTTCGCGCTCTTCTCAAATGCGCAGATCAACACAACAACCGGAGAGTTGTATGTCGCGCAACTCAACAGCGCGCAGGTAGTGCCACCAACGCCTTCGCCTGCCAGGGGCCTTGTAATCCTACGCCGAAAGTTGGATCTTTCGAGCGAATCCGTGTGG
>JANLYH010000037.1:0-26745 GCA_031365545.1 Pyrinomonadaceae bacterium
TCAATCGAGGTGGAGAAAGAAAAACGCAGGTGACCTTCGCCGTGTTCACCGAAGACGACGCCGGGAACGGTGGCCACTTGCGCGCGTTCGAGCAATATCTCCGCCGCCTCACGGCTGTCATTGCTAACACGCGATACGTCCGGGAAAGCGTAGAAGGCGCCGGCTGGTTTCTCACAGTGCAGACCAAGCTCATTGAGTCCCGCCAAAAGCAAATCGCGCCGCTTGAGATAAGCGACGCGGTTCGTCTCGAGCATATCTGAGGAGGTGGTAAACGCTGCGAGCGCCGCCCATTGTGTTGGCGTCGAAACTCCATTTGAAGAATAGAGCGTCGTCTTGCGCAGGCCCGTCATCCATGGTTCCGCTGCGACCGTGTAACCCAAACGCCAGCCAGTCATCGCAAAAGATTTGGAAAGCGTGAAGACTGAGATCGTGCGTTCAAACATTCCCGGCAATGACGCGATTGAGAAATGTTCGCCGTCGTAAACCAGATCTTCGTAAGCTTCGTCTGCAATTACGATCAAGTCGCGCTCTTGCGCAAAGCGCGCTACGGCCTGCGCTTCTTCGCGAGTGAAGACTACGCCGGTTGGGTTCTGCGGAGTGTTGTAATAAATCGCCTTCGTGCGCTCAGTAGCATAGCGCGCGAGCGTTGTCTCAAGACCGAGTTCGCGTGTCTCAGCAGTCGGAACCAGAATTGCTCGACCCTGCGAGTAAGCCAGCAGATCTTTTATTGGTGTCCAGAAAGGTGAGAAGACCAGCACGTCGTCGCCGGGATTGACTACTGACTGAAACGCACCAAACAATCCCTGCATGCCGCCGTTCATTACCATCACATCACTTGACTGCGCGGGGATATTATTTTTGTCGCGCAGCTTGTCCGCGATCGCCGCGCGCAATTCGGCGACGCCTGACGACGGTGCGTAGCGCGTTTTGTTTTCCTCGAGCGCGCGCAACATTGCATCTTTAACGAAGTCTGGCGTGTTCATGTAAGGCTCGCCGCCTTCAAACTGATAAACGGTTTCGCCCGCCGCTCGCAGCTTCATGATGCGATTACGAATATTTACGATGTCGGAGAATCCAATGTCGTCGAGTCGAGAGGCGAGACGAAATGCAGTTTGGGACGATGTGGACATAGTTGTCGTCAAGATTGGAATCAACCCTCCGGGTTCGCGCCGCTGGTAGTTTGAGTAGAAGGCGGATTATAGCTTGCGAATAAACAGGCGTCTATCGAGCTGCTGGCGGATTCCGGATCAACTTGAATCAATTTGAACTCGTAGGTCCAAGGGAACGGTAGCTAGTAGGTGCGATGGTTAGTCGTCTAATGCGTGCCGAAGGTGCGCTACGATTTGTGTCGGCCCTTCGGCCTCTCGGCTGCTGAGAGGGTGGGATTCCCGCCCTTACGCATGGGGCCACCTTGCTGCCTGTCTTTCGGACCTAAAGCTCGCCAGCTCTTCCACAGGTTTGTACCTCAGCCGATACCTTTAAGAATCAGTTTTAACTCACCCCCCCTAAGTGTAAGCATTGACACGTCAAACACCTGGCAGTAACATGTCGGCGCGCTGGCTGCTGGCAATCCTGCCATTAGTCGTCCTTTAACTTCTGTCCGGCACCTTTAAATCTGGAAGAAAAATCGTCGACATTGTTATCCATGGGCCGTACTGCCGTAGCAATACCTGAAAAACTCTTCTTCAAAATCGGCGAGGTCTGCGAACTCGCCGGTGTCCAGGCGCATGTGCTGCGTTACTGGGAGTCGGAGTTTACGATGCTGGCGCCGCAGAAGAATCGCGCCGGGCAGCGGGTTTATCGCAAACGCGACGTGGAGATTGCGCTGCGAATTAAAGAATTGCTTTACGAGGACCAGTACACAATCGCGGGGGCCAAGAAACGGCTGGCAAACGACTTGCGCGCTGGTGGAAAACTCAAAATAGTTTCATCTGAAGAAGGCGGCGACGAATCCGATAATGACGGCGCCGTGGCCGCGATGGACAGCGCTCCCGGTCGTTCGAGTTCACCTGCCAGAACCGCAGCAGATCGTCAGTCGCTTAAGAAAGTAGCCAGGGAACTACGCGAGATACTGGCGCTGCTTGACGCTCCTAAGAAGAGACGTTGAAATCGTGATTGATAAACGAGTCGTAGCGCGACCGGTTTGCGCTACGACTTTTTTGCGGAGATACTAGGAGCGGCTTTTTCGGGACGTGGCGCAGCCTGGTAGCGCGCACCCTTGGGGTGGGTGAGGCCCCGAGTTCGAATCTCGGCGTCCCGACCAACTTTTGGGCTTTCAATCAGTTTTGATTGGAAGCCCTTTTTATTTGCTGCAGAAACTGCCGCGCATTTGCGCGGACGAACGCGAATCTGAAACAGCATTCCGAAATTTCTGGTTGCTTGGTCTGATTCGCGTTAATTCGCGTGAACCCGCGGCTGCTTTTCGCTTGGTGAGTTAGTCCTTGAGTTCTGTAACCACGATTTGCGAAGTCAGAGTTTTATGCACCGGACACTTGTGGGCAATCTCCTGAAGACGCGCGTGTTGCTCGTAGCTCAAATTTCCTGCAAACGTAACTGCGCGCTCGATGCGGTGAACGAATCCCTCTTTCGCATCGGTGCATTCAACACAATCAGCGGCATGAATCCTTTGTTGACGCAGGCGCACTGTCACGCGCTCGAGCGGCCAGCCTTTGCGCTGCGCATACAACCTGGTGGTCATCGAGATGCAACTGCCAAGCGCTGCGAGTAAGAGTGTATATGGATCCGGGCCGGCATTTTCACCGCCAGCTTCGAGCGGCTCGTCGGTGATGAGCGTTTGGTTGTTGCCGTAGCGAACTTCGTTCTGTAAATTCGCAAGAGAAGTTACTGTTACTTCGCTCATAGTTAAACCTCCAAACGCCGACGCTCGGATTTACGTCGACATTCTGCTCTTATCCCCGCTTGCAGTCATCTGTTTTGTACCGCTACACTCCATCCGCTCTAATTCAAGCAAATCATTTTCGTCGAAACCCGGGGTTTCGCCCGCCGAGGCTGTGGAATGAAAATTCATGAGTATCAAGGTAAGGAACTGCTGCGAGGTTTTGGTGTGCCGGTGCCACGCGGCATAGTTGCGCGTACGCCGGAAGAGGCGTTTCAGGCCGCCAAAGAATTGGGCACGGCGGTTGTCGTGGTCAAAGCGCAAATTCATGCGGGCGGGCGCGGCAAGGGTGGAGGCGTGAAGCTCGCGAAGAGTCCCGAAGAAGCGCAGGAGATTGCGCGGCAGATGCTGGGCATGAAGCTGGTAACGCACCAGACCGGACCAGAAGGCCGCGAGGTGCGCGTCCTCCTGGTCGAAGAGGGTTTGCCGATCGACAAGGAGTTCTATCTGGGGATCGTTTTGGATCGGGCGTCGGGTCGTCCGGTTTTCATGGCCTCGCAAGCTGGGGGCATGGACATCGAGGAAGTCGCAGCGAACACCCCGGAAAAGATTTTGAAAGAAACGGTGAACCCGGCAGTAGGGTTTCGCGCGTTTCAGGCACGCAAGCTGGCCTTTGGCCTCGGCATTGGATCCGATCTCATCAATCAGGCGGTGAAGTTTATGCAGTCGCTCTACAGCGCGTACGAGCAGATGGACGCCTCGCTTATGGAAATCAATCCGTTTCTCTTGACGAAGGACAACCGGCTGATAGCACTCGATGCGAAGGTCAACTTCGATGACAACGCGATGTTTCGTCACAAAGACTTTCCCATGCTTCGCGACCTTAACGAAGAAGAGCCGTTGGAGATTGAAGCGTCGAAGTTCGACCTCAACTACATCAAGCTTGATGGCAACATAGCCTGCATGGTTAACGGCGCCGGTCTGGCAATGGCGACGATGGACATCATCAAACTCGCGGGCGGCGAACCGGCAAACTTTCTCGACGTTGGCGGCGGCGCTTCTCAGGAGCGAGTGGAAGCAGCGTTTCGAATTTTGCTCGCCGACGAAAACGTCAAGGCCGTACTGATAAATATCTTCGGTGGCATTGTTCGTTGCGACATGGTCGCGCGCGGGGTAGTGGAGGCTGTGAAGAAACTCGGCATACAAGTTCCGGTGGTGGTGCGGCTGGAAGGAACCAACGTTGAAGAAGGTCAGCGCGTGATTCGCGAATCGGGCTTGAATTTCACTGTTGCCGTCGGCATGCAAGATGCGGCGGAAAAAGTAGTCGGGCTTGCGGCGTGAGTAAAAGGATGAAGGCGGAGGGATGAAGCATTAGTTGATCCTTCTGAACTTCAACGGCTGCGATGAGGGATAGCAAAGTTTTCAGAATCATTCTTGCGCTCAGTCGCTTTGGTCTCGCGGCGCTTTTCTTGTTCACCGCCGGCGCCAAGCTTTCCATTGTCACCGCATTCGCCGCAAACGTAGGCGAACTCCTCAGCGCGTCGGGCTTCAATCATACGCGTTGGATGTGGCCGATCGCGGTTGGCGTTATTGTTTTGGAGGTGATAACCGCAGCACTGCTGCTGATTCCGCGAACGGTTCGCGCTGGAGCTTTAGCTGCCGCGTTGTTGCTGATTGGTTTTGCGGGTTACGCCCTTTATTACGTTTACATACTTCACGGCGAACCGCTCGAGTGTGGTTGTTTTGGTGGGATCATCGCGAGCCAGTTGGGAGTAAAGACCGCACTCCGCAACCTGGCTTTGCTAGTGCCCACACTCCTGGTCGTTTTCGGATATCGAAGACGTGGTCAATCAACGGTTGCGAACCTAACCCCGGCTGCTACTGGCTGAGCGGAGGAAGTTTTTGGCTAACATCACATTTTGGGGCGCGGCGGGTACCGTCACCGGTTCGAAGTATTTGATCGACCACAATCAGAAGCGTGTGCTGGTTGATTGTGGTCTCTTCCAGGGGCCGCGTGAATTGCGGGATCGCAATTGGGCTTCGGCGCCGTTTCCGGCAACCTCAGTCGATGCGGTTCTGCTCACGCACGCGCACATTGATCACACCGGCTATCTGCCGCGCCTCGTCAAGCAGGGTTTTCATGGCCCAGTCTATTGCTCGCGTGGAACCGCGGAACTCTTGCGCATACTGCTTCCGGATTCAGCACGTCTGCAGGAAGAAGAAGCTGACTATCGCAATCGTCACAAGGCCACCCGTCACGACCCGGCACTGCCGCTTTACACTGAAGAAGACGCCGAAGAAGCGCTGAAACTGCTGCAGGTCGTGCCAAACGACGGACAGCGGATCGATATTGTTAAAGGCATCGAAGCTGAGTTTCGGATTGCTGGCCACATTCTGGGATCGAGCCAGGTGCTCGTCTGTCTTGAGTCTGACGGCGCAGTCGAGCGCATACTGTTTTCCGGAGATCTCGGCAAGTATGACCAGCCCATCATTCGCGATCCGGTGGCGCCTCCGGCGTGCGAATATCTGATAGTCGAATCAACTTACGGCGATCGAACCCATGATCCGGAAGAGCCAAAGATTGCGCTCGAGCGGGTAATCAAAAATGCAGCTCTGCATAACAGTGAAATCTTGATTCCCGCTTTTGCCGTCGGACGCGCGCAGGAGTTGCTCTATCTGATTCGCGAACTTGAAGACGAGAAACGGGTGCCAATTCTGCCGGTGATCCTGGATTCACCGATGGCCGCGAAAGCGACCAAGGTGTATTTCAATCGCCGCGAAGAACATGACGAAGAATACGTTACCGCCTCCGCTGGTAATGCCAACCCGATGCAGACCCACTCGATGACTACCAGTACTTCGCGGGAAGATTCGAAGCGACTGAACGCTCAACATGGCGCGCGCATAATTATCAGTGCTTCGGGAATGATGAGTGGCGGCCGTGTGCTGCATCACGCGTTGCGAGTCTTGCCTGATCCGAACGCCACCGTTGTTTTTGTTGGCTACCAGGCAGCCGGTACACCTGGCCGTCGCGTGGCAGATGGTGAAAAGGAAGTAAAGATATTAGGACAATGGGTCCCGGTCCGTTGCCAGTCGGTAAAGATTGGTGGCTTCTCCGCCCACGCGGATTGGCAGGAAGTGATTCGCTGGCTAAAGGACCTCGCGGCGCCGCCTCGTTGCGTGTTTGTGACGCACGGTGAAATCGGTTCGGCAACTGCAATGGCCCAACACATTCGCGAACGGTTCAACTGGACCGTTGAAGTTCCCGAACACGGTGAACAGTTTCAACTAATTTGATGGAGCAAACCGAGGAGCAGCTCCGCACAAATGCGGAACTGGGAGCGGTAGCGACCGGGTGCGCGTAACCCTAAGTTCGTGTGAAGAGGAACCGCGACCCGTTCTCAGACAAACTTCGGCGCGTGTTATACTGCGCCCTCATTTTTTCTGGTAGACAAGGAGCTATTCATTGAGCGTCTTGGTTGATAAATCGACCCGGCTGGTGGTGCAGGGGATCACCGGCAAAGAGGGCACCTTTCATACTAAACAGATGGTTGAGTATGGAACGAACGTCGTTGGTGGCGTCACTCCCGGCAAAGGCGGAACTACGCACGAAGGCATTCCGGTTTTCAATACTGTCGCCGACTCGGTCAAGCAAGCGGGCGCTAATGCTGCAGTGATCTATGTGCCACCCGCGTTTGCGGCGGACGCGATTATGGAAGCGGCAGATGCCGGCATTCCGGTGGTCGTTTGCATCACTGAAGGCATTCCGACGCTGGACATGGTGAAGGTGAAGGAGTACTTGAACGGCAAGTCCACGCGGCTGATTGGGCCAAACTGTCCGGGCATTATCAGCCCCGGCAAATGCAAGATCGGAATCATGCCGGGCCACATTCATCGCGAGGGACGCATCGGCGTTGTTTCGCGCTCGGGCACGTTGACGTATGAAGCGGTGGGACAACTAACGGCGCTCGGAATGGGCCAGTCTACGGCGATCGGTATCGGCGGCGACCCGATTGTCGGCACCACGCACGTTGACGCGCTGCGCTTGTTTCAAGATGACGACGAGACTGACGGCATCGTGATGATCGGTGAAATCGGTGGAACTGCGGAGGAAGAAGCCGCTGCGTTTGCGAAAGCTCATGTCACCAAACCAATCGTTGCTTTCATCGCCGGCCAGACAGCCCCGCCGGGACGTCGCATGGGCCACGCGGGCGCAATCATCGCGGGCGGCAAGGGAACTGCCGCGGAAAAAATGAAGGCGCTGGAAGATGCCGGCATTCATGTGGTGCGTTCGCCAGCGGATATTGGAACGGGAATGAAGGAAGTGTTGGGCGCGCGTGCCGTAGCTTAGCATTCAGCCCGCGGACTACCGCAGATAAGAACTCAACCAGAGAATGTAGTCAGATTTTGTTTGGGCCGCCTTTTCAAATCGGCATTTTTCCGCGTTCATCCGCGGTCAATATTCAAAGAGGAGAAATCAATACAGCAGATGGGTAATCTTACATTCGGAATCATTAAGCCTGACGCGGTGCGCGAAGGCCACATCGGCAACATTATTCAGCGAACCACCGACGCAGGTTTCAAAGTTCGCGCGCTGAAATTGATTCATCAAACACGGACGCAGGCCGAGGGTTTTTACGAAGTTCATCGCGGCAAACCTTTCTATGAGGGCCTTACCGAATTCATGTCCAGCGGGCCGTGCGTAGTCATGGTTTTGGAGAAGGAAGGCGCCGTGAAAGCCTGGCGCGATTTGATGGGTGCAACTGATCCGGCAAAAGCTGAAGCGGGAACGCTGCGCAAAGAGTTTGGCGGTTCAGTAGGAGAGAATGCTACCCACGGTTCCGACTCTGACGAGAACGCAGCCATTGAGATCGCTTACTTCTTCAGTCAGCTTGAGCTGGTCTGAACGATATAGACCAGAGGTGGCAACCTATGAGGCGCTGTCCAAAATGCAATCAGGAGTTTGCCGATGAGTGGCTGACTTTTTGCACTCAAGACGGCGCTACGCTTGTTGATTTACCGGCGTCGCCAAGTGATCCGCCCCCGACCCTGCTCCGCCCCATGCCGCCGAGTGTCAGCCCGACTGAACAAACGACGCAGGATATGCCGGGCCGTTACAATCCCCCGCCCGTGGAATACATTCCCCCGCCAGTTCCGCAGCCAGGTTGGGCGCCGCCGCCGCCGCCGGCCTATCCGGCTAAACCCCAACAGAGTCTCGCGGTAGCTTCGATGGTATTGGGAATAGTGAGCATCACGATCGGCTGGTGTTGCTCCTTTGGCATACTGACATCACCAATAGCATTGGTCATGGGTATCGTTGCCCTGGTGCAAATCAAAAACGATCCCGCGAAGTATGGCGGGAAAGGTTTTGCCATTGGCGGCATCGCCATGGGCGCCCTCTACTTTGCAATTTTCCTGGTGATAATTCTGCTCTACGGAATTGGTATCCTCATGGGCGGCCTGCACTCGTAATGCTCTGACCACTCGCTACGGCGTTTGTACTACTGCCTACATGTCATTGCCGGGAGTGCGCCGGTTCGCAACCGGACGAAAACCACGCTAAAATCATTTGCATCCGCGAAACCTAACGTCCGGCAACAGGAAGAGAACTGAAAGTGAAGCGCTGTCCGACCTGCAAGAAAACCTTTACCGAAGAACACCTGAGTTTTTGTGTCGAAGACGGCACACCACTGGTGAAGGTTGAACCGGTTGACGATGAAGCCACTGTCGTGCGGTCTTCGCCGGAACCGAGTTCGTCCGAAACATCAGGCTCCTCTAATACGTCAGACACACGCGGCACTGGTTCTTATCAACCGCCCGGTTCATACATCCCTCCCGGGTCGTACGGTCAGGACCGGAGGAGAACCTGGCCCTGGATTCTCGCAATTCTGGCGCTGGTGCTGATTGTCTTCGCCGGATTGGGAATAGCAGCGGCGGTGTTCATCCCGCGCATCATGAAGTCGTCAACTAACAGCCCAACGGTAAATGCGAATGTCGAGAGACGCGCTATTCCGCCTCCGCCAAAGTCAAATTTGAATTCAAATAATTCAAACTCCAATGCTGCGAATACAAACGAAAACAGCAACGCTAATTGGAACGAGGATAGTACGACGCCGCCACCCACAGACGAAGCCCAAGTGCTATCGGATCTGACGGATTTGGAACACGAGTGGACTGCGGCGAATATTAATGCGGACAAGAAGAAACTGGATCGGATTCTGGCTGACGACTACGTTGGTACCTCCGAAGGGAACCCGCAGGGCAAGGCGGAGTATCTGAAAACAATTAAGCGCGACACGTCTATTCAAAGATGGAACTTTGAGAATCTTAAAGCCAGCCTCAAGGGCGACCGCGTTAGCCTCATAGGAATAATTCGGCTGGACGTCAGAGATGAGCAGGGTCAAATTCAGCAGTTGGGTTTTAGTTTCACCGATAAGTTTGTATGGCGTGAGGGCCGCTGGCAGGCCACGAGTTCGGAAGTGAATCCATTGAAAGCATGAGAACGATGTCAATCATTAGCGAAGTAATCCAGTCAACCAAAGCGATCATCCAGGGCATGGGCGTGACCCTGTCTTACATTCCCAAACGAAAATGGACTGTCCAGTATCCAGAGGAGCCGGTCACCGTGCAGCCGCGTTACCGCGGACAACACCTGTTGCATGTTGATGAGTTAGGCCGGGAGAAGTGCGTGGCCTGTTTTCTCTGTGCGGCCGCCTGCCCCTCTGATTGCATTTACATCGTTGCCAAGGATGATCCGCGCTTGCCTGAACAACGTATCGGTGTGGACGAGCGCTACGCCGAGGTCTACAACATCGACTACGGGCGTTGCATCTTCTGTGGCTACTGCGTTGAGGCGTGTCCCAAAGATGCGATTACGCACGGCTACAATTTCGAACTTTCAGTTTACAACCGCGCGGACTTGTTGAAGACGAAAGACGACCTGCTGATCACCAAGCAAGTGCAATCCAGAAACTACCGAGTCGCGTCGTCAACTGAAGATGTTGACTCGGAATACAAGGAAGTGTGAAAAGAAAGAGGTCAGAGGCCAGCGGTCAGAAAGGGAATTTTGGTAACCGGGAAGTGAGTGCGCAACTGCAGACCGAAACTGACTACTGACTACTGACTACTGACCTCTGATCTCCGACCTCTGACTTCTGCTTTCCATGTCCCGCGAACTTCATTACCACTGGGAATACGATCTGAAGGCCAGTCCCGAGCAGCTCTGGCCTTTTGTCTCCGATACCAATCGCTTCAATCGCGATACCGGAGTGCCGTCGGTTCAGCCTGCCCGGACAACCCGCGAGCGTTTGCGAAACGCGCGCCGGCGTTTGCGTCTTTCGATGTATGGGATGGCTGTCGAGTGGGAAGAACAGCCGTTTGAATGGATCAAGCCGTCTCGTTTCGGCGTCGCGCGCACTTACAGCAAGGGCCCGATAACGAAAATGCGCGCGCTTGCAGAACTGACTCCCGGTGCGCATGGCGGCACTAGACTCAGTTACGATGTGCGGGTGACGCCCAGGTCACCAGTGAGTGCTTTTCTGGTATTGCTGCAATTGAAGTTCTCGAGCACGCGTCGTTTTGCCCAAGCATTCAGAAGGTATGACGAAATAGCTACAACAGAATCCGAGATGCCGCCGGAAGCCGAAGTGGAACTGGAAGCGGCAGTCCAGGATCGCCTTCAATCCATCAGCGAGAAGTTGCTCGCCGACGGCGCGCCCGCGGAAGTTGTTTCCCAGTTGGTCAGTTTGATTCGCAGCGCAGACGACTTCACGTTGGCGCGCATTCGTCCTTACGCGTTGGCGGATGATTGGAAGTTGCCGCGGCGTGACGTGTTGGAAACGTGTTTGCGCTCGACGCGTCTCGGTTTGCTCGATTTACAATGGGAGTTGCTGTGCCCACTTTGTCGCGGGGCCGGGGAAACCGGTAAGTCGCTCAGTGAAATCAATTCGCAGGTGCACTGCGAAACGTGCCAGATCGATTTCACGGTTAACTTTGATCGATTTGTGGAAGTAACTTTCAGGCCCAATAGCCTGCTGCGCCAAATTCAGTCTCAGAACTTTTGCATGGGCAGTCCGCAAAAAACACCGCACATCGTGGCGCAGCAGTTGTTGCCGGCAAAGTCCGAACGTTCTCTCACATTGCCGCTCGAGCCGGGCCGCTATCGGTTGCGGGCGCTCGAGCTTTCCGGCGGGCAGGACGTGACGGTTAGCGACGAAGGCGCGGCGACGGCGCGCGTTACGATGGCGGAAGCAGGCTGGCCCGCACACGAACTCAGTCTGGCTAGGCAGTCAGTGCTGAACATGGAAAACGCCACCAGCGCCGAGCAACTGTTGATCCTCGAACGGCTCGCCTGGAGCGATCAATCGGCGACCGCAGCTGAAGTCACTGCACTGCAGATGTTTCGCGATTTGTTTGCGAGCGAAGCCTTGCGACCGGGAGAGCAAATTTCCGTTGGCACCTTGACAGTGTTGTTTACCGATCTGCGAAACTCGACCCAGCTTTATCGTGAGATTGGCGACGCCACCGCTTTCGGCCGCGTGATGAACCACTTTGATGTACTAAAGAAAGTGATCGCGGAAGAAGACGGGGCCTTAGTGAAAACCATTGGCGATGCGGTGATGGCAGTCTTTCGCCGGCCGGTGTCGGCATTGAAAGCAATGTTGAGGGCGCAGGAGATTTTGGCAGCGCCACCATCAGGTGACGCGCCGTTGACCTTGAAAGCAGGAGTTCATACCGGTCCCTGCATCGCGGTCACCCTAAATGATCGGCTTGACTACTTTGGCTCAACCGTAAATATGGCGGCGCGCCTTGAAAGTTTATCAACCGGTGATGACGTTATCATTTCCAGCGCGCTTTACGACGACCCGGAGGTCGGCGGATTTATTACCAGCGAAAACCTCCAGGCCACTGCCTTTGAAATGCTGTTGAAAGGTTTTCAGGAAGAAAAGTTTGAGCTGTGGCGCATCGGCAAGACCACCGAAAAATCTGCCACGGATTTTCGCGGATAGACGCGGATCAGAATAAAAATATTGGCCTGCAAAGTGCGAAGTGCAATTTCTGACCCGCGTGAGTCAGCATTAATCTGCGGCTAATACAGTTTGCCTATGTCTCTCTTAGAAGCACGAGCGGTTTCAAAGGTTTACCAGATGGGCTCTACGAGCGTCACGGCGCTGGACGATGTTTCGCTGACCGTGGCGGAGGGCGAGTTTGTGTCAATTCAAGGGACTTCGGGTTCAGGAAAAAGCACGCTGCTCAATATGGTTGGTGGACTTGATCACCCCACGGCCGGGGACGTCTTGTTTAATAATCGAGCGCTGGGACCTTTCACCAAGAAGGAGATGGCGCGTTACCGTCGTTTCTCCGTTGGCATGATTTTTCAAAACTTTAATCTCATTCCGACAATGACGGCAGCAGAGAACGTCGGATTAGCTTTGGCTTTCGGCGGGATTCGCGGAACGCAAAGGCGCGATCGAGCGGCGGAGTTGCTGGGTCGAGTAGGCCTGGCCGACCGGCTGACTCATCGTCCGGCGGAACTTTCCGGCGGCGAGCAGCAACGCGTAGCTATTGCGCGGGCCCTGGCAAACAGTCCCAGGGTTCTACTTGCAGATGAGCCAACCGGAAATGTTGATTCCAAGCGCGCTCATGAGTTGCTTGCACTCCTGCGGGAAATGGTTGACAAAGACTCGTTAACCATCTTAATGGTCACACACGATCGCGAGCTGGCGAGCAGTTTCTCCGATCGCATCATCCTGATGAAAGACGGACACATTGTGAAGGATGAAGGATGAGGGATGAAGGATGAGGATTGAAATTGAAGTACTGGAGCGATCCGTTTTGCTCACATTTTCCGATTCATCCTTCATCCTTCCGCCTTCATCCTTCTCTTAGAGTGAGGTTTGTATGTCAGACGAAATGACTCTTGAAGCGTTGCGCTCGGTGCCGCTGTTTGCGTCTTTGACCGACGCCGCGGCGACCGAGCTACGCAGTTTGCTCGCGATCAAAAACGTGTCCGCTGGCGTAAAACTCTTTCATCAGGGTGATACCGGCGACGCCATGTATCTAATCGAAACCGGTCGCGTACGCATCAGCATTACCGATGAAGATCGTAAAATGATCACCCTTGCCGAATTGGCCCAGGGAGACTTCTTCGGCGAGATGTCGATCATTGACGGACGCAAGCGATCGGCAGACTCCACCGTGATCGAGGATGGCCGTTTAGCCGTTCTTGCGCGACCCGATTTTTTGACCTTTGTACGCGCCAATCCAGACGTGGCTCTGGGAATGCTCGGGGCCTTGTCTGACCGGTTGCGGCGCACTGATGAACTCATTCGCTCGCGCGTTTCCCGTAATGCCAATGAGGAGGAACGCAAGCGAGCTACAGTGGCCGATCGGGCCGCTGATATGATTGCCGAATTCGGTGGCAGTTGGAAATTTATTGGCGTATCCATCGGCCTGATAATCTTCTGGATTGTGTTCAACTCCTTCATCCTTTTTAACGGTTTCGATCCGAAGCCTTATCAAATGTTAAATCTGGTGCTGGCGGTGATAGCCGGTATGCAGGCCCCAATAATCATGATGTCGCAGAACCGGCAAGGCGAAAAAGATCGCCTGCGCGCGGATCTCGACTACCGGGTGAACTTGAAAAACGAGCTTTCCCTCGCCGAAGTCTTGCGCCGTCTCGACGTACTCGAAAGTGAGCGACTGCCTAAGTTGTTTGAAGAACAAAACGAACGACTCGGGCCCGGACAAAGTCCAACCTCCAATGCCCAAAGTCCAAAGTCTAACGCGCAAAGTGCGGCGTCCAATGCACAGGTTGCGACTCCAATGTCAGCGAGAGAACCGGAGTGAGTTAATAGAACTGCGAAACCAGGTCATGCTTCAACCGGCCCTGGTGGACTTTGAACATTGGACATGTCCGTTGGACTAATAAGAAATGATTCAGGCCATCTTCTTCGATTTCAATGGGGTCATCATCGACGATGAACCGCTGCAGGTAATTGCTTACCAGGAAGTTTTACGCGAGCAGGGCATTGAACTTACCGAGGCTGACTACTACGGCGCTCTCGGGATGGATGACGAGACCTTTGTGCGCGCTGCGTTTGCCCGGGCCAAGAAAGAACTCACTGACGATGTCTTTAAGGAGACTGTGGCCGCCAAGACCGTTCGGCATCGTCAGATGCTTGAAAATGAGTTGCCACTCTTTCCCGGCGTGGTGACGTTTCTGAAGGCGACCGCGCGTCAGTATTCGCTGGGACTGGTAAGCATGGCATTGCTCTCAGACATTGAATACGTTTTGGAACGCGGGCGACTGCAGAATGTTTTCTCAGTGATTGTGAGCGCTGGTGACGTTAGCAGTTGTAAGCCCGCGCCTGAGTGTTATCGCCTCGGGTTGAAAAGATTGAACGAAAAGCGGGGAGGTGAACAATTATCCGCGCTACTGCCGAGCGAGTGCCTGGTAATTGAAGACTCGCCACCCGGAATTGAGTCGGGCCGGCAAGCGGGCATGCGCACGTTGGCTATTACTAATACTGTTTCAGTGGAACAAATGCGCACCGCCGGCGCTGAGATTGTGACTACGAGTCTAGCCGATTGGACGGCCGCTGCAGTTCGCCATGTGTTTGGTTAAGAAAGGGAATAGGCCAAAGGGGAGATGAGTTTTTTCGACATACTCAAGCTCGCTTTGCGAAACCTGCGTCAAGCGAAGTTGCGCGCCACGCTGACGACTATGGGTGTAATCGTCGGGGTCGCGGTCATCGTGACGATGGTTTCGTTTGGACTGGGTCTGCAGCGAAACATGCTATCGCGCTTCAAGGCCCTCGATCTCTTTAATGAGATTCAGGTCTTTGGCCGCAGCCTGGGCACTTTGGTAGCCAGCAGATCTCCGAGCAACTCGTCCAGAGATGACAACGATCGACGAGATCGACGCTCGCGTTTGAAACCAGACGTACAGCCGACGCGAATTCTGGATGAGGCCGCCATTGCTGAGATCGCCAAAATTCCGGGCGTGTCCTATGTCGAACCCAGTCTGATGATCTATACCTACGTCAGGACAAATGGTCATTCGCAAATCGAATCAATTGGCGGCGCCTCAGTGCCCAACGCCGGTTCGCGGTTCCGCGATTACAGCGCCGGGCAGATGATTGGCTCGGCAACCGCCGACGAGGCTGTAGTTAATGAAAGCTTCGTTCATGATTTCGGTTTCGAGAAGTCTGCCGATGCAATTGGCAAAACAATTGAGTTTCTGGCCGCACCAAACACTTCCAAAGAAGACTCTGCAAAGCAAGAAAACGCTGCGGAGCAACCGACGTTTTTCGGACTGCCACTGGAAGAGGACATCTCAAACGACGCCGGGGGCAGCGGGCTCGTCGCCAAACAATTTCGCATCGTCGGCGTTTTAAACTCCGAGGTGAAAGAAGGCGCGGGGCAGGGAGGAGTGCGCGGATTATTTCCCGGCGCGCGAATTTATATCCCGCTGCCAGCCGCGCGTCATTGGTCGCTCGAACATCGTAATCCAATGAGCCAGGTGGCCCTGGCTTTGGCGCGCGAGAGCGGCTCGCTGGGTAATTCGGAAACTGAAGGATACGATTCGGCAATTATTCGCGTTGATGATCCGCTGGCGTTAACTGGAGTACGCAAGCGGCTTAAGGAGTTGGGCTTTGCCAGCTTCTCAATAGTGGATCAGTTGGAGCAGTTTCGTACTGTGTTTTTGATTATCGATTCCGTGTTGGGATTGCTGGGAGGAATCTCGTTGCTGGTAGCTTCATTCGGGATCGCCAACACGATGATTATGTCGATCCTCGAACGCACTCGCGAGATTGGGATCATGAAGGCGATTGGAGCTGAAGACCGCGAGATCAAATTGATCTTTTTTGTTGAGGCAGCGGTGTTAGGTTTGTTCGGCGGAATTCTCGGAGTGCTGGCAGCCTGGGCGATCGACGCGATTGCCAATCGTCTCGCCTATCGCTTCATTCTGAAACCGCAGGGAGCGTCATTTGTCGATTTTTTCTGGCTGCCGCTCTGGCTTTCTCTGGGGGCCATTCTGTTTGCGTTGGTTGTTTCAATCCTCGCTGCGCTCTACCCGGCGGCGCGCGCCGCGCGCATCGATCCGGTGCGGGCTCTCCGGCACGATTAGAGGCACAAATCAGAAGCGGCAGCGAACAGCCTCGGGTAAAAGCTGGTCACTACCGCTTCGGGTTGGGGTTTAGTTTGGTTCTAGTCGGTTGGTGGGGCCGGAGCTGATGGCTTCGCCATTTTCCTCTTCGGTTTTGGTTTCGGCATCATGGCCGGCTTGGGGTTCCAGAAGCCCGGATCGCCTGCGGCAAAATCCTTCTCCACATAACTCATCTCCGGTGTCATCCAATACGTGCTGGTATCGCTAGACATGATTGCGTCGTTGACGGTTTTGTCAACGTCCTTTTTCATGTCATCGCTCATCGCGGCGCGCATTTTCATTCCCAGGTTTTCATCAAACTCCGCCAGGGACCTCAGCGGGCGGAAGTACAGATATGTGCCCCCGGGCGCTCCGGAAATTAACTGGTAAACGGCGATGTGTAGATTGTCGATCTTCGCCTTCTGTCTGGCGACGTTTACCATCTTCTGTATGTAATCGGCGTATTGAGCGTCATGGCCGGGACGAACGCGCACCGTCGTAATCGAGAAGTAACGCATGGTTCGGAGATCAACCCCGGGGTTGTAACTCAATTCGGACCGGTAAATACCAAACATGTCGCGCATGGCCGCATGCAATCCGGGTGCTTCTTTGCCCAGCCGATCCAGTTCCATTTTCATCGAGCCACTAGCATCCGCCATCTTTTTGTCGGTGGTTTGGAGCAGTTGCTCAAGTTCCTTGAAGGAGCCGGCGCCGGTGATGTAAACAACTTCGTTCTCGCTGCCGGCAACGGGCACCAAAGCTATGCGGTGGTTTGGTGTGTCCAAAGCCTTGAAGATCTTGGCAAAGCTGGCCGAATGCGTGTTATGGGCAGGCATCATTCCGGGCTTGATGTCTTCGCGCACGATATAAAGCACTGGCGGCGGACCGTGCATCGCTGGGTCCTGAGCAAAAGTTGGGGAGAACGCTGAAACTACTATTACGACGACCAAGAGCAGGAGAGACTTCTTCATAAACGATTACCTCCGAGGTTGCTGAATGTTTGATTAAGTTTGCAGCCAGTCTAAAAGGCAGACGACTACGGTTGCGGCTCCGAAGCCGAGACTTCTGGGCAATCTGGTTAACTTCATTGCCGTTGAAAATCGAAGAACCAAAACGCGAGCTAGAAAACCCCTGGTAGTTCTATTCGCTGTTGCTGCGCTTAGAGTTGTTTGGGCGGCGGAAAGATACGACGATCGCCCAGGCAAGTCAATAAGAGCAACGCAAACTAACAGTCTGCTTTACAGGTAGTTAACGAAACGTGCATAGTTTGCACTTCATAGTCTTGATCAAAAACGTTGCGAAGCTCTTAGTTCATTCTAAGTCGCCGAATAAAGGATACGAACAAAAATGAAAATAATGCGCAGCCTGCTCGCCGGTTGTTTGGTTATTGCTTTCCTGACAACCGCCGCAACTTTCCGCCCCGCCTTATCACAGAATTCTCCGGCGTCGTCGGCAATGCTCGACGGTTTCACGTTGGACGGTTCGGCAGCGGAACGCCGCTGGGAAGAAAAGTTTCGGGCAGTACCGGGGCCCAGTTCGGCGCGAGAGCATTTGCGGAAACTGACAGCGGAACCACACGTCGCAGGAACGAAAGAAGACTACGCGACCGCCATTTACGTGCGCGATCGGATTCGGAGTTATGGCATTGCCTCCGAGCTGAAGGAATACGAAGTGTTGCTGCCTTATCCCAAGCAGCCCGCCGTTGTGGAGCTGGTACGACCGCAGCGGACCAGGCTGGCTGTTAAGGAGCCGCCAATTGCGGAAGATCCCTCGTCGTCTAATCCGAGGATTATCCCGCTCTTCAATGGCTACAGCGCCAGCGGAGACGTGACCGCGCCATTGGTCTATGTAAACTACGGTTTGCCGCCGGATTATGAGGCCCTTAAAAAACTTGGCGTTGACGTGACCGGCAAGATCGCCATTGCGCGTTATGGCAATTCTTTTCGGGGCGTGAAAGCAAAGGTGGCGCAGGATCACGGCGCGGTTGGACTAATAATTTATTCCGACCCCGCAGACGACGGTTACGCACAAGGTGAT
The DNA here is from genome assembly GCA_031365545.1 of Pyrinomonadaceae bacterium. Lineage (GTDB taxonomy): Bacteria > Acidobacteriota > Blastocatellia > Pyrinomonadales > Pyrinomonadaceae > PSRF01. Next base: position 18,024 of record JANLYH010000037.1, read on the forward strand.
GTCTATCCCAAGGGACCGTGGCGCCCCGCGGGTTCAGCGCAACGCGGCTCCGTCCAATTTTTGTCCAACGCTCCCGGTGATCCACTGACGCCGGGTAAGCCTGCCATTCCTGGCGTCGCGCGACTGAAACGGGAAGAAGTCACGACGCTGCCGCGCATTCCGGTGCAACCGCTTTCCTATGGTGATGCAAAACAATTGTTGGAGCCATTGCGCGGTGCGGTCAGACCCAAGGGGTTTCAGGGTGGGTTGCCGTTTCCCTATCACGTTGGTGGAACGGAATACGTCCAGGTGCACTTGAAGACGTCCATGGATTACCAGATCCGAAAGATCTGGGACGTGATCTCGCGCATTGACGGTGACGAGGAAAAAGACCGTTGGGTAATCATGGGCAACCACCGCGACGCCTGGGTCTTTGGCGCAGTCGATCCCAACAGCGGCACAACCGCAATGCTTGAGGCCGCGCGTGGTTTTGGCGAATTGCTGAAGCAAGGCTGGAAACCGCGGCGCACGATCGTGCTTGGCAGTTGGGACGGTGAAGAGTATGGCCTTTTAGGTTCGACCGAATGGGTTGAAGAAAACGCCGCGGAGTTAAAGGAAAAAGCTGTTGCTTATCTCAACGTTGATTCTGCTGTTTCCGGCGCAAACTTTGGCGCGTCGTCAGTGCCTTCGATGTGGAAGCTTATTCGTGGCGCCACGCGTGATGTGAAGGATCCGAAAAGCGGCTTGTCGGTTTACCAGCGTTGGCAGGATCGCGCGCGCGAGCAGCAGCCCGACCCGGAAATAGCCAGCGCCGAAGCCGGATCGAATAAGCCGATCGCCGAAGCGCGTATCGGGCCATTGGGTTCAGGTTCCGACTTCACACCGTTTTTACAACACCTCGGAGTACCTGCCAGCGACATGGGCTTTGGCGGAGACTACGGTGTCTACCACTCCGCCTACGACTCTTTCTACTGGATGAGTCGCTTCGGTGATCCAGACTTTGTTTACCATGTTGCCGCCGCGCAGCTTTGGGGGACCGTGGCAATGCGGCTGGCGGATGCTGCCGGAGTGCCGCTTGACTATCGCGATTATGCCTGGCAGACGCGAGAGTTTTTTAACGAGTGTATGAAACTTGCGAAACAGCGGAACCTTGCCGGCGGGCTCGACGAGAAACCGATGAACAGGGCCTTGGAGAATTTTGCGGATGAAGCCGAACGGACCCAGAAAGCGCGCGAGGACGCCGCGGCGGAGAGTGAACGCACGCGAGTTGAAGCAAACGACCGGCACCCGCGCGCCGTTGCCAAACTTAAGCGCATCAATGACGCGTTGCTTGCGGTCGAGCGTTCCCTGACTGACGAACGAGGGCTGCGCGGGCGAAACTGGTATACACACCAAATTTATGCCCCGGGCACTTACACGGGCTACGCCTCGCAACCGCTGCCTGATTTTCGTCAGGCTCTCGATGACAGAAACACGGCCAACGCGGCCGAGGCATTGGGGCGTATTGTGGAGGCGATCAATCGTGCCGCCGAGACTTTACGCAAAGCGCGCGATTGAAAACTTTTTTCTTGCTGCGCCAGGCTCTGTTTCTTACGTGTTAACAGCTGAGTGCAGAAATATTGTTTCAATCCACAAACAGACGAGGAGAGCGGGTAATGAGAAAAAGGTTTTGGGCAATGAGCCTATTGAGTGCTCTGGCACTATTAGTGATTTTGTCTTCGGGCCTGGTAGCGCAACGTACAAGAAATCGTCCCGCCGCGCCACCGGCAGTTCCACCACGAAATGACTTGAAGATCACTTATCGCACGAGTCTCTTAGGCCAATCGTCGGAAAATACCACCATGCTGAAGGGCGCTCGCGAACGTTCCGAGATGAACCTTGCCATCGGAGACATCGTCATCGTTACCCAGTGTGATTTGAAGCGCACCATCCAAATTAGCGATAAGGCGAAGAAATACATCATCACGCCAATGGACGGCAGCACAGCGACAGCGAACACGGCTGCAGGCGCGGCAGTGTCTGAAGCCTGGCGACGCGGTGGCGTAGTCACCTATACGACGACCTCTGTTGATACTGGCGAGCGTAAGGAGATGTTTGGTTTTCAAGCCCGGCACGTTAAGAAGACAATAATGATTGAGTCGTCGCCTGATGCATGTAGTCAAACGAAGCTAAGGATGGATACAGATGGCTGGTACATAGATTTTTCTTTTGGTCTTAACTGTGAGATCGGCGCTGCGGCGATGCAGCGCGACCCAGCGTCCCGCGGTGGTTGCCGCGACACGGTTCGTTTCAATCAGCTGGGCGCCGCTCGCACGGGGTATGCGCTGCAGGAGACGACGACTTCTTATGATGAAGACGGACGGGTAGCGTTCACAACAACCAAAGAAGTGATCGAACTTTCACGCGAGCCGCTTGATGCGGCATTGTTTGACATTCCGGCGGGATATACCGAGGCGCAGAGCGCCCAGGAGTTGTACAGCCTGCCGTCCATGGAATCAATGAGGTCGCAGATGTCGAAAGGGCAGCCGCCGGTTGAAGATGATCAGGGCAATACTTCAGCGATGGTTAACGCCAAAACGCCCGGCAGCATTCGCGTCGGCGTAGTGCAGCTCAACAACAAAACTGACCACTCGGTTTCGACGCAGTCTCTGCGGGATCGTTTGCTTGGGGAAATAAGTGGCAGCGGTGTGGATGCTGTACCTTTAAATGCCATTTCGCAGAGTGAAGCTCAAGTTGAGGCCCGGGCGAAACAGTGTGACTTCATTCTCTATACCGACATAACCACGCTAAAGACTTCGGTGGCCAAGTCAGTTGGCGGCTTTCTCGGTCGGGCGACGGGTGTCGGCTCCGGTTCGGTTGGCAAGACGGAGGCAAAGGTTGAATTTCAACTCTTTGCGGTGGGCGATGCTGCGGCACGGTTGAAGTCGGCCGCTACCGGCAAAGAAGAAGGTGACGAAGCCAGCGCGGGCGCCGCTTTGGATCAGGAGGCGAAACAGGTTAGCGCGGAAGTAAGAAAGAAACGCGGCTAAGCGCCAAATGAATGAGTGATGAGTGATGAGTAATGAGCGGCAACCTGGTCAACTGACGCCTGGCAGCTTTCTCATAACTCATTACTCCTTTACTTTTTCCGGCTTGCCTTTTCCCTTTTTCTCAACCGGCGGTGGCAGTTTGTTCGCCGCTTGAAGAATCGACTCAGCGTTTTCCACTAGCTGGTCAAAACTATTTAATTCCGCTTCGCTCTTTGCTTGCGCCTCGGCAGGTTTCAGTTGCTCCACTACTCGTGAGGCCGCGGCGGCGAGCTTGCGAACGGCTTTCGGAATCAGCGGGTTGTTTTCGTCGCGCACGCTGACGTCGTCGATGTTGGTGATCGCCTCGTCGAAGATGCCGGCGATGTCTCCGATGAGTTCGGCCCGAGAGCCTTTCGGAAGTTCTCCCCAGGTCTCAGAATCTTTCTTCAACTGTTTTGCGTTGGTTGCGTCTGAGCTACTCGCGCCGTTGAGTACGAACAGCCGGCGATCGGCAGCTTTGATAAAAACGTCGATACGCTTGTCGAGCACCTGCGCGTCCTTGACCAGTTCTATCTCCTCCGGAGTCAAATGCTCTCGGGCTTGAAAGGCAAAAACAGCCGAGCCAGCAGACACGACGAGCAAGGCGATCAATAAGATAAAGATTCCACGAGTCATAGTTGCTTGGTATGTGAACCTGCTCAGTTTTTGTCCAACGGTTTCCTGATCTCTTTTGATTCAGAAGACCTGGTTGTGCCGTCGCGAAGAACGGTGTCCCCGTAGAAGGAATTAAGCGCTTCAGTGCGACCGTTGCGCGCGAATTCTTCGATCTCTTTAATCCAAACAGCATATTCAGCCGGCGTGCTGCGGCGTATAGTCCCCCATCTTGGTCCATGGGCGCGCAGAGTTAGCTCCAGGCGTTTGTATAAATCGCGTTTGTGGTTGCTCTCGCGGGGGACGTCCTTCATAAAGCTAAGCACATCTTCTATCAGCGCCCAATACATACCGGCCTCGGCGGCAGCCCCTTCATATTGCTGTTGCGACGTGTGGTTCTCTACATTAGCGAGATGAGTTTCCGCCAGCTCCAAGGTCACCTTAACGCGAGTTTTGTCGTCCTTCGATTCATCGAGTTGAGATCGCTCTGGGCGCGTGATGATCTTTAAGGGTGGTGGCGCGGTTTGATCCAGAGGGCGAGGCTCTTGAGCGCTCAGAGCGGGCACGAAGAACGCCGCAAACAGTATGACCGGTATGCTTCGGATGATGCGACGCTGAATTTCCGCGAGTGCCATGTCGGATTTAGTTGCGCTGGTTATGTCGCCCAAGGGGTTTTTGTTTTACCCCCTGACCCAATTTGATTTGCCGTTGCAGAGAGGGGAGCCGCAATTTCACTTTCTCGATCTCGAGTTGATTCTTATTTGCGTCGGCGCGGGCCAGGAAACTTTGGTAAGCAGCCAGCGCCAGGTCGTATTCTCCAAGATAATCATGCGCCGTGGCAATGAAATAATAGGCCACTGTCAAATCGGGTTTTGCGTTTAGCAGCCATTGATACTCGACCAGAGCGAGGGCGAACTGCTTGAGTTCGTATAGGGCCGTCGCCAGGTTAGCATGCGCCGCATAGTTATTCGGGACGCCTCTAATAACGCGGCCAAGGATAACTGCTGCTTCAGCAAAGCGTCGGGTCTGCACCAGCGCCGCACCGTAGCCCGTCGCATAGTCGGCGTTTGTCGGATCGAGCGCAGCGGCTCGTTTATAGTAGTCGAGCGAACGATTTGGATCCGTAGCTCGATAGGCTGCGCCTAAGCGCCCCAGCAACATTCCGTTATTAGGGTTCTTTCCCTGTAAGACTTCCAGGGCCTTCTGCGCCACGAGTCGATCGTCACTATTTGCCGCGGCTATTTCTTCGGGAGTTCCTGCAACTTTGAAAGCGCCGTCAGCCGCAACTGGTGGCGGAGTCAGTCCGGCTGCGGCGGCTACTCGCCGCGCTTCGTCAGGTTTGCCCGCTAATTCGTAATCGGTGGCGAGTCGCGAGGCGCCGGATTTCTCTCCTTTAATCAAAGTTTCGGCGATTTTGAGATTAGTGAGAGCAGCTACGTAATTGCCGCCGGCGATTTGAAGCTCGGCACGTTCCATAAGTGCGGAAAGATTTGTCGGGTCTAGGTTCAGCGCGTGATCCAAACTGGTTAGCGCGGCAATCTTGTCGCCCATTCCGCGTTCTGCTCGCGCACGCAGAATCCAGGTTGACGCCGTTGCATCTGTATCGTTGGTAGCGCGTCGCGTCAAGTCCAGCGCTTCGTTTGCGTTACCTGCTCGCAGGCAAACGTCAGCCAACAGGCGCAGGGCGAGGTTGTCGTTAGTATCGAGCTTGAGGGCCTGGCGCAAAAGAGGCTCAGCCTCCGAATCGCGATTCAGCCGGAGCAGCAAGGCGGCTAAAGTTGAATAGGGAAGGGCCCAATTCTTTCGCAATTCTATCGTGCGTCGGAAGCTGGCCTCGGCTTGCGGCCAACGTCTCAGCCCGACCAAAGCGTTTCCTCTTTGGAATTCGGCTTCGGCAAACTCCGGCCGCACTTTGATAGCTTCGTCGTAAAACTCCAGCGCCTTCTCAAGGTCGCCGTGAGCGTGAGCGTTCTGGCCGCGATCAAATAGTTTCACCGGATCGGAGGAGCCATCGCCAAAAGCGTCGTCGGTTTGTGCCGGAGTTGAGCTATTGCAAGCGAACAGCAAAAGCATTACTGCCACACCCGCTCCCACGCGCGACCATAGAGTCACAGCTTTTGGTACCAGGTGAATCATGAACCAAAGAACCTTTGCGGTGGTGGAAACGATGTCTGAGGAGATGTCGATGTTAACATGGCAAAACGACCTGCGTCCAAAAATCAGATTAACCAATCTACCCTTAGGCAGTTCTGAGATGCCGGTTGCGTTCATCTTGATGCTTGCGCTAACATTGCCGCCGCAATCCAATCATTCTAGCTAGAGAAACCCAGACGCCCGGCGCACGTGTCTTTATCCTCGGAGAACAAAAAGTTGTGAGCAGTCTGCTGGTTGAAAACGCGGATGCGGACGTGAGCAGGCAAAATGACGATGACCTTGCTGCGCTTGCAAAGGAAGAGAAACTTCGCGAGCTGTTTCGTCAAATGGGTTCTGCCCTCGTGGCATTTTCCGGAGGCGTCGATAGCACTTATCTCGCTTACATAGCCAACGCTGAACTTGGCGACAGGGCGCTTTGCCTTACCGGTGAATCAGCAAGCTTGTCTCTGCAACAGCGTCAGCAGACTATCAGTCTGGCCGAGGAATTCGGTTTTCGTAGGGAAGTAGTCACAACGGACGAGTTGGAAGATGCCAACTATACGGCGAATGGCCCTACCCGGTGTTACTTTTGCAAAGACGAACTCTACAATAAGCTGGAGGAACTAGCCGGGGTTCGCGGCTTTGAGTTTATCGTCGACGGCTCAACCACTGATGACTTGTTGGATTATCGGCCGGGACGCGCAGCGACGAATGAACACGGCGTGCGTAGTCCGCTTATCGAAGTTGGCATGGCGAAAGCTGAGGTTCGCAGGTTAAGCCAGAGAGCTGGATTGCCAACCTGGGACAAACCCGCCAGTCCTTGTCTGTCTTCGCGGATTGCTTACGGCATCCCCGTTACTATCGAGAGGCTTTCGGCAGTAGACCGCGGGGAGGAGATTTTGCGCGATCTGGGATTTAAGGAATTTCGCGTGCGGCATCACGATGACCTTGTGCGTCTGGAGATTGCTCCGGCTGAAATGGCGCGAGCGTTACGTATGGATCTAATTGAGGATCTGGCGCGCCGATTTCGCGAACTGGGCTTCAAGTATGTGACACTGGACCTGCACGGCTTCCGCAGCGGCGCCATGAATGAGGTTTTGACCCAGGTAATTCCGGCGCCGAGAACTGAAACGAGTGATCATGGAGTGCCTGAATTGTAGGCTATTGATTCACCCCCACATCTTGAGTGAAGAGTTTCAATGCACTTTTAACCATCCGACCTTGACGATTCGGAGAGACCAATGTCGAGTATCCCAAGCACAGTTTATGTAGATGACATCCGCGAAATAAAGGAAGAGAACCCGTTTGAGTCAATGATGTCGCGGTTTGACCGGGCGGCGCAATTGCTCAATCTCGATGCGGATCTATATGCAGTTATGCGAGTTCCCAACCGGGAGCTCAAGGTCTATATACCGACCAGAATGGACTCTGGCCGGATCCAGGTCTTTGAGGGCTACCGGGTGCAGCATAACTTCGCTCGGGGACCGGCAAAAGGCGGCATCCGTTATTCGCCGGATGTAAACCTGGATGAAGTACGAGCGCTGGCTGCGTGGATGACCTGGAAATGCGCGGTTGTGAATGTGCCTTTCGGCGGTGCCAAAGGTGGGATTATCTGTGATCCACAGCAAATGTCTCTAGGTGAACTGGAGCGAATGACGCGACGCTATGCCTCCGAACTATTGGACTTTATTGGACCGGAGAAGGACGTGCCCGCGCCTGACATGAACACCAACGAGCAAACCATGGCCTGGATCATGGACACTTATTCAATGCACGCAAGGCACACTGTAACCGCGGTCGTAACCGGCAAGCCCATTGATCTGGGCGGTTCGTCAGGTCGCCGTGAGGCAACCGGGCGAGGAATTCTCTTTGTGATCAACGAGGCGATCAAACGGTTTGGGATGACCCCCGAGACGACGCGAGTGGTAGTGCAGGGGTCGGGCAACGTGGGTGGAATCGGTGCGCAGTTGCTCCACGAAACCGGCTACAAAGTCGTAGCTATTTCTGACGTTCATGGCGGAATTTACAACCCGAACGGTATTGACATTCCGCTTGCACTCAAGCACCTGCGCGCCACGCGGTCGTTCGACGGCTATGAGGGGGTGGAGCGCGTAACGAACAGCGAATTGCTGGAGTTGGAATGCGATGTGCTGGTGCCTGCCGCCACCGAGAACCAAATTACGTCGCAGAACGCCGATCGGATTAGATGTAAGGTGCTGGCTGAGGGCGCGAACGGGCCAACTACCGCCGCTGCGGATCAGGTATTGCATGAGAAAGGAATCTTCGTGATACCAGACATCCTGGCGAATGCAGGGGGAGTGACGGTTTCCTATTTTGAGTGGGTTCAGGATCGGATGGGATACTTCTGGCGGGAAGATGTAGTTAACCAACGCCTTCAAGACACGATGGTTGCCAGCTTCAACGATCTGTGCCGTTATGCAGATGCGCACGCAGTCGACACGCGGACAGCGGCCTACATGTTGGCCATAGACCGGGTGGCCTATGATACGCGGATGCGCGGTATCTATGCGTGACGGAAAAGACATAAAGAAATAGGCCTAAGTCGTGAAAAGGGCTTGATTTCCGTGAACTGGTAAGGTATGGTCTGGCATGATTCCGTATGGGCCAGTTAGGTGAAGAACATTTGGTCTGTGCCAGGCTTTGCGTGCGGTGTCACATACGAAGGGCCCCCACCCCGGGTCAAAGATTCAAGAATTCTGGCAGTAACGCGTGGTCGAGGGTACTCATAATGGGTGCTACGCGCATAGCGCTAACTTAGATTGGTTCTAATCGTTGAACTTACAAGTATCGACGTTGGCATTCAAAACAAAGTTCTATATTCGTTTTGCAGGAGGATTGCGATGAGACTCGCAACGAGAGCGTCAGTAATGGCGTTGAGCATATTGGTACTAAGTGCGTGGGTAAGTGGACAGACGTTGAGGTCGCCACAG
>JANLYH010000025.1:0-5038 GCA_031365545.1 Pyrinomonadaceae bacterium
TTCCAGAATCAGAATGAACTTGCCCTGCGTGATCAGGTAGGTCTTGCAGGTCTCATAAATTAGTTCGGAGATCTCCCGCATGGCGCGATGAACTGGAAGCTTCTTCAGGTTCATGTAGATCGCCATACCGAAACCAAGGCCGAGCATGCAAACGATCAGACCGACCAGCAGCAGGTTGTGTCCGTTAACGCTGCCGCCGAAAAAAGTAACCTTGGCAAGGTCGGGGAGGATCAGGCTCGCTTCGCCGCCCTCATGCGATTGCGCAAAAGTTGGTGACGCAGCAACTGCCAGGCCTGCCAAAGCAGCGGCAAACGTCAGTCCGGCTCGACCAATCCGGCGCGTCTGCCGGCTAATTAATGACGAACCTGCGGCTCGCATCTTATTGATAGCTTTCTCTCTGATAAGCAATGCTGCCAAACAAACTGTTAGCAGGCTGATAATTGAGATCAGCGATAGTTCCACGATTGTCTGATTCCTTTCGGTCGTTTAAGTAGCGCGCAATGACGCACTGTGTCGAGGGATAGCCTTTCCAGAATTGCGTATTATTGCCGATTTTTGGGCGGGCTGTCCAACGGGGAGGAATTGGTGCGGAAGCGAGTCAACTTGATAGGAGACAGTCGGCTAGCTTGCACTTCCAGATTAGAAGGCCAGCTCTTCACTGGGACCGCGGGCGGCCCGCCCGCCTCAAGCGGCGGTTTCATTCAAGTTGCGAGTTGAAGGATTTACTTTGACGCAGTGTGGCATTCAACGGAAGCGGGCGGGACGCCCGCGGTCCCAGTGAAGAGAATTTGTTCAGCCGGGTATTTTGGAGTCGGCGAGATCGGCGAGACTCAACGGACGTTTGCCCAAGCCCAGCCAGCGGCGGATTGAATCGACCAGGATAATCACAGCTGCCGCCATGATGATCGCGGTGAGGAAAACGTTTACGTAGCCGAGCGTCGCAGTTTCAGGTTTTTGCGCCAGCGGCCAAAAGATGTCGGTGATCGACTTCCACCCGGCCACGAAAGTTGTGGTGCCAACAAAGCTCAGGGGCAGGATCGTTACCCAACTATATTTTGCCTTGCCGGAGTTGATGATTATGGTTGTGGCCACGCAAAGTGCCACCGCCGCCAGCAGTTGGTTGGCAATGCCAAACATCGGCCAGATGGTTGAGATCGAACCTGACCAGATAAACGCCGCCCACGCCGCCACCACCAGAGCAGAAGTGACGGCTGACCCCGGCAGCCAATTCGGTTCTTCGAGTTTGTGATAAAAGCGCCCGCCAAACTCGCCCACCAGAAAGCGGGCCACCCGCGTGCCGGTATCGATGGTAGTGAGGATAAAGAGCGCTTCAAACATGATCGCGAAGTGGTACCAATATTTCATCAGACCGCGGAGGCCGGGGATGCCGTCAAAGATTTTGGCGATCCCGAGCGCGAGGGTTACCGCACCGCCAGTTCGCCCGCGCAAGTTCTTTTCGCCCGACTCCTGTTCGAGTCTGTCAATCTCCTGCGGTTGTAGATTGAAACCCGGCGCGCTGTGTTCATCCACCATGCGCACGTAGGCTGCTTTCTGCGCGTCAGTTTTCTGCTGCGTGTTGATGGCAAAATAATCGCCCGGGAAAAGTGAACTTGCGGCGATCAACGCTACCACGCCCACGACGCCTTCCATCAACATCGACCCATAACCAATCATGCGCGCGTCGGTTTCTTTGGCGATCATCTTCGGCGTTGTGCCCGAAGAAATCAGCGCGTGAAAACCGGAAATCGCGCCGCAGGCGATGGTGATGAAGACGAAAGGATAAACCTTGCCGGGAATCACCGGTCCACCACCAGCGACGAAAGGCGTGAGCGCCGGCATGTTTAGATTTGGATGAACCAGAATGACGCCGATGATCAGGAATGAGATCGTGCCAATCTTCAGATACGACGACAGGTAATCGCGTGGGCAGAGCAACATCCAAACCGGCAATACCGAGGCAATGAAGCCATAGCCGGCCATCAGGACGATCAGTGCGTTGCGCGAAAGCGTGAAAGTGTTGGCGAGCGATGAATCGGCAACCCGTCCGCCCAAATAAACCGCCGCCAGCAATCCCGCGACCCCGATAATGCTCGCTTCCACAATCTTGCCTTTGCGGAAGCGATACATGTAGAAGCCCATGAAAAGCGCGAGCGGAATCGTAAACCCAACCGTGAACGTTCCCCAGGGGGATTCGGCAAGCGCGTTTACTACGACGAGACCCAAACCTGCGAGCGCGATCACGACGATAAACAAAATCGCAATCCCGGCAACCAGGCCAGACAACGGACTGATCTCGGTGCGTGCCATTTCGGCCAGCGATTTTCCTTTGCGGCGCACGCTCCCCGCGAGGATCATGAAATCGTGTACCGCACCACCAAGGCAGACACCGATGACGAGCCATAACAGTCCGGGCAGAAAACCAAACTGCGCCGCCAGCACCGGGCCGATCAATGGACCGGCGCCGGAGATGGCCGCGAAGTGATGACCAAAGAGCACCCACTTGTTTGTCGGGTAATAGTTGTGGCCGTCATACATCGTCTGCGACGGCACTGGGCGCGAGTCATCGAGCGCGAGCACTTTGGCGGCGATGAAAGCAGAGTAGTAACGGTAAGCAATCGCGATAACGCAGAGCGAGCCGATGATGATTGGTAGGGCGTTCATTGGAGAGGCAGGCAAATTCTAGAGTCCATCAGGAACCTGTTTGACTCAATGTCCTTTAGTAACGCGAGTTTCGTCCTAGTGGTTTGGGAACCACTCGATTAGCTTCTGGCGCATGCGTATAAACGCTTCATCATTGCATCTTACCAGACTGATCCCTTCCGCAATCTCTTTGTATACTGCGGATGATCGTGGCAGTCCAACTACTCTTAGCACGGCTTCGAGCGCTTCTTTCGGATGCGTCGGCTTGTTGTTTTCGTCGAAGACAAAACCTTGCTCGACCAACCACTGCCGTATTCGCCCGGGGCGCTGCCAATTAATGGCTTGTTGCACGGCATTGTCTGATCCCCACACCCATACATCCAACTCCGGCTCGATTACAATCGCCTTCGCCGACTCGCCCCAGTCCGCAGAGAGCCGGCCGTCAAGTTCGTCCTCCAACGCTTTCGCATTAGGCAAGTCTGTTCCGCAACCTTCAAAATCCAATACTAATAGCGCGTGATTGAAACGGCTCCGGTCCAGTCGGAGCAGGTCTGCGCCGGACTTGCGCACGCCGCCGTCTCGACCAGGATGAGCACGAAACTCAATTTCAATCGGATGAATCTGCATCGACGCGTGGCGACCCAAGGCACCCGTCAATGCAAACTGCATGTTCTTGTCCGCTACGAGAATAACGAGATCCTTCATGACAAGTCAGCTCAGAATCCCGGCAGCAAAAAGAACTCCCAAATCAGGCTCGCCCTTCTTCCAATCACGCAACGCAGGATGGCGATCACCGAAGACAATATCGGTTGCGCCCTCGATGTCCTTGGCGAAGCAAAGCACGTTCCGAGGTTCAAGCATATTCAGAGCCACAGGGCTATGAGTGGCCACTAAGACTTGGCTGTCATACATCGAGGACAGTGATTGAAGAACTGTTTCGATGGCGCGTGGATGAATACCGTTCTCGGGTTCTTCAATCAAAAACGTCCCTTCGAGATCCGGTAGGTATGCCGGAATGGTAAGCGCCAGCAATCGAAGAGTTCCGTCGGACACCAACCATGACGGTACTGTCGCGCCATTCGCATACTCCACCATTAGATAGCGGTGCTTATCTTCAGGTCGTTCGACTGTCTGTATGTCGCGAATGTCATCGAGGGCCGTGCGCACATGCTCCAACCACTTGGCAAATCGACTCGAGTCGTTTCGCAATTGAGCTACCACCCAGGGCAGGTTTGAGCCGTCGGGTTGGAATCGACGCCCAAGGCCAGGAGGACTTGGCTGACGAATGACTTGACTATTCAACATGAAAGTTTGAACGCCTCGTTCTAGCAAGTCGCGAAACCATGTGGTTGCGGGGAAACTTTCACTATCGGCAGGTAGGTTACCCAACGCTGATTTCATCCTACCTAGTCGAAAGGAAGGATTGTAGGAAGGTTTGCCTTCGGTGTAATAGTTATCATTCCCGCCTGCTTTCTTGTTGAGCGAGACTTTTTTCTTAACCGTTGGCTGTGGCAATGAAGCCGGTGCTTGTTTAGGATGTGCCGGAAAAAGTGTCCGCTGTAAATCGGGTGCGCCAGGAGTCTTCATCAGCCAAAGAGTCTCCTGATCAATTCCCACTTCGTCGGTGCTCGGATCTAGGCCAATTTCTATTTGATAGCGTATCCGAGAAAACTCCTGTCTCTCTGGAGCGAGCGCCTTGTTCACATCTGCAGGTATTTCCGCTTCCACTGCTAGTTGGAAGGAGCGACCTTTTCCCATCCAGAGAAGTTTCTCGAATGTAGCACTGCGGGCCTGTAGCGTTTCGAGTACATCTCCTCGATTGCGCGTCAAATCACCGAGCAGTGCCACCACATCGAGAAACGTCGTTTTTCCACTGCCATTTGGCCCAACGAGAGCACAAAAAGATTCTAGTCGCTGATCGACGAACTTTAACGACCTGAATCGGAGTGCCTGTATTCGCGTAAACATAGCTCAAGTATCACCATGCTCGGAAGAAACACAACTCTCCATGCGAGATTTTTGCGAACCCGCAGTGGATTCTCACGCCCTTGTCACAGGCCGCCAGCGACGCTCTAGATATTCCGCCACGCGCGTCAGCGGGAAAGTCAGCAACAAATAGCAGACTGCAACCACCGGCCAGATCGTGAGGGGCGCAGCGTAGCGGCTGGCAAGTTCCTGACCGGTGCGCGCGAGTTCAGTTAGACCGATGACCGAAACGAGCGACGAGTCTTTCAGCAAGGCGATCGCTTCGTTTGTCAGTGGCGGCACTACCCGGCGAAAAGTTTGCGGCAGAATAATGTTGCGCATGGCTTGCGAGTAGCTCATGCCCAACGAGCGCGCCGCTTCCATTTGCCCGGCGTCGATTGAAATAATTCCGGCGCGAATGATCTCTGAAATG
>JANLYH010000040.1:0-16262 GCA_031365545.1 Pyrinomonadaceae bacterium
TCCTGCTCGCGTTCAGTCAGCGCCGCACCGCGTTCTCGAGCGGGCCCAAACGCTGCTACAAACTCGTCAGAGAAGATGCGGCCGATGACCGGTGAGCCCTGGTCCCAACTCATGTCGACACCCTCAGCATGATGCCGGAAGTAATCGAGGTTCAAACGAAACTGGCCCCGTTCCTCCGTGCGGATGATGTGGCGGAATTCTTCCATATAGCGCGGCTTGCCGTACGGCGCCAAACCCATCACCTTGCCTTCATCACCGTAGTGAGGAAAACCGATGAACTGGGTGGTCGCGGTATAGACGATGCCGGTCGAGTGTGGATATTCCACCTGGTCGAGAACGTCGATCGAGTTGCCGTCTCCGACGGCCCACATCGTCGAAATGAAATCTCCGAAGCCGTCAATCGAGAGTAAGGCGGCGCGTTCGAAAGGCGAAACATAAAAGGAACTGGCCAGGTGGGCGCGATGATGTTCAATGTTATGAAACTGCGCGCGCAGGCTGTTCTTCGGTACCCCGAGTTGCTTAGCGAGATCGTCTTTCAGATCGCGCACCTTTGCGGCGTTGCTCAATCGATCTTTAACCTGACGGAAGATTCCCGGTGCGCGGCCATTGCCATTGCTATCTTCAGCAACTGCACCGTTGTCTAATCCAACTGCGCTGGTCACGCCCAATGCCTGCCGTCTGCCGTCTGCCGTCTGCCGTCTGCCTCCTGCGACCTGTTTCGCCGCGCGCGATGCAGCAAACAAAACGTTCTTGTGCAGGTGCGCTGAAGGATCGCGCGAGATACCAATATGGGCGACTGCCTCAATGCCGATACCTGCGGTCTCCAGACAGTAACGTATGGACTGCGCGGGAAATCCGGCGCAGTGTTTGACGCGATTGAAGCGTTCTTCCTCAACCGCCGCGACAATTTTACCGTCTTTGATTATGGCCGCGGCGGCGTCGCCGTGGTATGCATTAATGCCTAAGATATACATTAGTTTCAAATTTCAAGTTTCAAGTTTTAAGTTTGGTCATTTGCCAAAGACTTAAACTTTGTTCCCTTATAACCGGAAGATCTTAGGTACTTCATTAACCCAGCGAGCATGCTTCCGATCTCAACTGCGAGTGCGTTGATTTCAACAAAGTGATTGTCTTGAATATAACCCTGATCCGCTGCCACATAGAGCTGACACCTAACCTCCGCAGCAGAGCCTTTCGCGGTAGCCAGAAAGTGAACGAATTCAGCAGTCCCGCTTCGGTCATAGCCCTCCGCAATGTTGGACATGACGGAAACCGAGGCCCTACGAATCTGATCCTTAAGTCCAAAGTCGCGTGCGAATGCCGGCTTGCCTGTGATTTCGTAAATACGACGGGTAAGATCCCGAGCTCTTTTCCAACACTCAATCTCCTCAAATCTCTTGAATGTAGCCATTGCATCCTCCTGAACGAAGCGGAAGGTGGAGCGGTTTGATCTAAACTAGAAACCCGAAACTAGAAACTCGAAACTAAAAATGTTTTTTCGTCCATTCATTCAAGACGTAAAGACTCCATGGCCGCGACCACGTCGTCTTACCGACAAGGTAACTCTGCCAGATGCCTCGAGCGGTTTTGTAGTTCAAAGTTTCGGCCAAAGTCGGAGACAATTCTGACAGGCCGCTTTCAATCTTTTCTTTCAAGGGCCCGCGCAGCCAGGTTTCCCAGGGGAAAGTAAAGCCCCGCTTAGGCTGACGAACTACTTCCGCCGGCAGCAGATCAGCGAGAGCTGCGACCAGTAAAGCCTTCGGCGTGCCGGGAGAGACCTTTAGTTCCTGCGGCAGATGTGTGACGAATTCCACCAGCGGATGATCGAGAAATGGCACTCGAACCTCCAGCGAGTGGGCCATGCTCATCGAATCCGTATCACGCAGCAAAGTGTTCACCAAATACGACTCCGCCTCCATGCATGAAACTGCCGCGAAGGAGTCTAACTTCAGCGCCCTGGTTGCACTCTCATGCAGCCAATTCCACCAGGCCGGTTGCTCTCCGGCAGGCCGTGCTCCATTTATCAATTCAGACACCTGCGCCGGCGTGAAGAGTGCGCGACCAAAGTAAAAAGGATTCGGCAACGACTCCGAGTCGCCCCAGAGCGACGCGACTTTCCGGGCAGCGTCTCCCGAAATGAAGCGGCCACCCGCGCCCGCCATCGCTGACGCCACAGCCGATCTCATGGTCGCGGGCACGCGATTCCCAGCTCGGGCCAGACGCTGATATTGCGGCGTCCGGCGAAACGTGCTGTAGCCACCGAAGACTTCGTCTCCGCCTAAACCCGAGAGCGCCACCTTCAACCCCGCCTCACGGGCGCTGGCTGAAACAAAATAAGTGTTGATGCCATCCATGGTCGGCAGGTCGAGCGCTCCCACGGCTTCGCTGAGTCGGGTCAGCATCTCGTCGCTACTCAACATCACTTCCCGATGCGTGGTTTGTAAACGTTCCGCGGTTTGGCGTGCAATAGTAGCTTCGCTAAATTCATCTTCCTTAAAGGCGACGGTGAAAGTGTGAACTCCGGAAACTTCTTTACTCGCCAGGGCTGCGAGCGCGGTTGAATCGATGCCGCCGCTCAGGAAAACTCCAACAGGAACATCAGCAATCAAATGACTCCGCACGCTCTGCTCCAATAGACTGCGCACCCGCTTGGCTGCGGTCTTGATGTCCATTGTTTCGGCGTGACCATTGCTCGCTGGTTGGTCGGCAATCTCCCAATACCTTGTGATTTTTGCAGAACTTGGTTCCGACCGAAGCGGTATGGTCAGGGTGTGGCCCGGTGGCAACGAGCGTATGCCTTCGACCATGGTCAGGGGTTCGCTTACTGAGCCAAACAACAAATAGCTCTCGACTGCTGCTCGCGATAGCAGGCGCGGCACCACGCCACTCGCGAGCAATGTGCGAACTTCCGAAGCAAAGATAAAGGATTTGCTGACTGCTGATTCCTGACCGCTGCTTGCTGAATAATAGAGCGGCTTAATGCCCAGGCGGTCACGAGCAAGGAAGAGGGTGCCGCCGGATTCGTCATCGTAAGCGGAGCGACGGTCGTAGACCGCCAGCGCAAACATTCCCTGAAGCCGCTCAACGCAACCAGCACCCCACTCTTCATAGGCATGAGCGATTACTTCCGAATCCGAGCGCGTGCGAAAACTGTGACCCCGATCTATTAGTTGCTGCTGTAGCTCCCGGAAGTTATATATTTCGCCATTGAGCACTACCCCGACCTTGCCGTCTTCATTGAAGATGGGTTGGTGTCCGCCCTGGATATCAATGATGCTCAAGCGCCTCATGCCAAGTGATAGGTTCCCGCCATCAAGATAGCCTTCATCGTCAGGACCGCGATGCGTCATGGTCGGCGTCATCCGCCGCACCAGCGCCGCCGCATCAGCCGCTTCCGACCAGTCAATAGCTCCGCAAATGCCACACATATCTTAAGGTGTCCGGATTTCGGATTTCGGATTGCGAATTTCAAATTGCGGACTGCCCGGCGCTACCTCTTCGCTCTCAGAGTCGAGGCGGTGAGGTTCTGCAAATTTTGAATTCCGAAATTCGAAGTTCGCAATTCTGAGATCCCGATCGAGCAGGTAAAGTGACAACATCAGTTCAGCGAGAGATCTTTGAAACGCATAATAGAAGCCAGCCCAACCATCCAGGACGCCGCCGCGAATAATTAGACAGTAGAACAGCACCGCCGCGGGCGCGACTAACCGCCAGCGTCTGACGCGGTCAGTCCAGGTCAAACTCTCCGGGCGAGCAGACAGTAGTTTATCTGCTTCAAGCTTCGTGTAGCGCGACTGCGCTTCCATCCAGCGACCGAGCGGCTTGCGATCGTCATGAAGAATTCGCGCGCGCAAACTCTCGACCTGGCCGTTGATAACGAGTCGGTGCGTGTGCCCGTCCTGGGCGTATGAAGTATTTTCGCGGCGATACAGCACGGTCACCGGCGGATAGACTCCACTCCTGATGCGCTCGCCGCCGACGCAGTAAATAAAGTTTGCGCGATACCCTTCGATTTCGGGCGTCGGTTGCAGTTCGCGGAGTTCGGCGGAGAACTCTTCGGTCAAAACATAGTCAGCGTCCAGCCCTAACACCCACGCGGAACCTATTCCCGTTTCGCGCAACCCAAAATTCCACTGGTTCCGATGCGTATCAAATTTACGCTGATGAATCCGTGCCTGGGGAAACGTCTTCACGATCTCCACAGTGTCGTCATCACTGAAGCTATCGACCACCACGATGTCGCGGGCCCAGGACAGCTGGGCAAGCGTCCGGCCAATGTTCGGCGCTTCGTTGTAGGTCAGAATCAAAGGGGTAATGCTAGCGAGCATCTCTAGTCAACAAGGCGTAACTCAATTTACCAATCTTGCAGGACTTTCGCTGCCAGAAAACAGGAAGCAAGCGTCTTTAAAGAATAGCGAAGTACAGGAAGGCAAGATTACTCCCGGAGCGTAGCCATAAAAGTCGACTCGCGAAAAACCATTAGCGCGAAAAAAATCAATTATTGGATATTCGCCGTCGCGGCCCCAATAGCCTTCGGAGTTATCCAGGATGACAGCGCCACCTTCCTTGAGGAACGAAACGGACATCAGAGCAACTTTCAACCTATCGAGTCCGTCGACGACAATCACATCAAACGTCGAACCATCGAGCTTGGCTGAAACATCTGCCGCTCCGTCGTCGGTCAGGATCGACGTCACGTTGTCCGGCACTTGTTTGCGAACATAATTGTACCAGTCGGCATCACTCTCAAATGAGACTACGCTTTTCGCTCGCGCGGCCCACCACAAAGTTGACTGTCCCGAACCAAACTCCAGCACCGAACGATTAGTCATTTCCTTCTGGCTCAGAAAATCAATTGCGGGATAGGTGTACCACGGCAGGGGCTTACCTGATTTATCGACCGCCTTTGATTTGAGTGAGCTGCGAAAATGCCCAGATTGAAGGCTAAAAGCAAGGGGCGTTAGGGCGCCGGTGCTCAGGGCACGCAGAGCCCCGAAAACTGAAGACGGGAGAACCTTCTTGAATACTCTGGCGGCGCGGTGAACGAACAACTTAACCCTCGATAACTTTGTTTGCTTTGCGCTTTCGAGCGCCGTCGATAATGTTCTCGCTAATGCGACCGAGCCGGGGCTGCCACTGCCGCGTACATTTCAGTCAACCGCGAAGCCAGGCGCTCCCAGGAAAACTTCAAGGAAAGAATTTTGCCTGCTGTACCTCGGCGTGAACGTTCGGCCCCGCTACCCAAGGCTTTCGCCAAAGTATTCTCTATGGTTGAGGTCTCTACCGTCGTTATCCAGCCGGCACCCGCAGCGTCGATTTCAGCCGCAAGATTCACATGCGGGCTCACCAGCACCGGCACTCCCGCCGCCAACGCTTCCATCGCGCAGAGCCCAAAGTTTTCCTGGTAAGAGGGCAGCGCCAATAAAGAAGCGTGTCTTAGAAAAGCTGCTTTCTCATCGCCCTCAAGCCAACCGGCGAAAAAGATGGCGTTGTCGGCCCTCGCGGCGGCAACCTTCTCCCTGAGCGCGCGAACATATTCCTGAGGCCCTTCACCAGCGAGAACCAATCTCCAATCCTTAAACTCTTCCTTCGCAACAAGCGACACAAAAGCGTCAATAAAAACGTCCAGACCTTTCTTCGGGTGCAGTCTTGAAAGCACCAGGACGTAAGGGCGCCCCCGGAGGTTCGGAAGTTTGTCAGCGAGTAACTTCGCGCCGTTTCCGTTCGCAGGTAGCTGCGCTACTACTCCCAGAGGAATCACCTGTCCACGGGTTATGCCGAGCGAATCTTCGGCGGCCGACATTTCAGCGCTCGCCGTGTAATGAACCGCAGCCGCGCCTTGCAACATGCGCTTGCCCGCCAACTGCCAATAGAGAACTTTGCGCAGCGGCTTCTGCTTCATGCTCCAGGGATCCAGAGTACCCAGCGGTCTCACAATATAGGGAACATGATGCCTGCGACAGGCAGCGGCGGCGGCGATGCAAGCGTGATTGAAAACTGCGTGAATGTGAACAACGTCAAAATTCTTCACATTTGCATCAAGCCAGACTGCCAGCGTTCGAGAATATTTGAATGAATCACCCCACTGCACCGGGAAGAAACACGTTGGCACGCCTCTATAGTTTCGGGTTTCAAGTTTCGAGTTTCGAGTTAAAGATTCATTGTTCAGCAGTATGTTGTCAGCGTTGGCCCTGTCGGTGGGCGTCAAACTCGAAACTTGAAACTCGAAACTCGAAACATCTATTCCGTGGTCGGTGGTAGCAATCACTACTTCAGTTCCCTGCTCCTGAAGCGCACGGCACATCGGAATAATTGCCTGAGCCGGACCACCCGAACGGTCCGACACTGAAGGAATCACGTGGAGGACTTTCATAATTCAGCTGGGAATAGAGCGGTCAATAGTCGCGCCTGGAAATGCTGCGCCGTGTAGCTTTGCTCATAGCGCCGGCGCGACTGCGCTGACCATTGACGCCAGTCCGGCCCGTCTCCAAGGAGCCGGCAGATTGACTCTACTAACTCGTCCTCGCTATCCGGATTCGCGGCCAAACCAGCTTCAGGGGGATTTACAACTTCACGACCCGCATCGAGCGTGCTAACCAGGCAGGGGCGGCCCGCGCGCATGGCCTCGAGGTAGACGAGACCGAAACCCTCGCCGCGACTGGGCATGACCAGGCAGCGACAATTTCGCAGCAGCTGCTCTTTGGCTTCCTCTGTGACCAGGCCCCAGAACCGGACTTGCTTTGCCAGTTGTAGTTCAGTCACCAGTCGTTCCAGATCTTGCCGCAGGTCACCATCGCCAACAATCCACAGCTCGGCGTTTGGTATGCTTTTCAGAACTCGCGACCAGGCTTTGATTACTTCGCGATGTCCCTTGTAGTCCTCGTCTTTAGAAAGGCGGCTTAACATCAACGCAGCCGGCGTCGTCGATGGAGCCCGTGTTTCACCTTGCAGTGGGCTTCCGATTCCGAGCAAGACCGTTTTATGCGGCCGGTCCTTATATTGAGGATTAAACTTTAGAAAATCTTGCCAGGTGTGATCGCTGATGCTGAGAAAAAGATCTACCTTGTCCAACTCCTTACGCGTCAGTCCACGTTGTTCCTTCCATGCTTCGATTCCCAGCAACATTAGAACCACACGAATTTTGGAGAACCGGAAAAAAGGTAATAGCCGCAACAGGCCGAGGTGCCAAACAAAAACAACGTCTTGCGGCCACTTTCGCGTAAGTGCGCTGTACACCGCTTTCCTTTTTGACTTAACGAAAAGGGTCTCGGTGCCGTTTCCTGACGCGACGGCATTGCCTTCGTTGGCATATACCAGCAACGTCGCCTGACCATTCTTCTCTTTGCTTACTGCGTCCCAGGCAATCCGCGCACTCGCCTGAACTCCGCCGACAGCGTCAGGACCGAAATAAGGAAACAGGCCCAGGACCTTTTCCTCGAGCCGGTGATTGTTTGCCACTATCTTGTTCAAGAATCAAGAACCTAACGTCGGAGTGCGGACTTGCAGCCGGTCATTTCTGCGCCAGCAAGGCTATGGGATTCGACTTCCTTAAAGTCTTGGCCATACCCCGTGACCGTAGCCCTTGAATGCGAATGATTGGCAACATCACAATCAGGGTTACCACAACCTCCTGCACAATCCCGCCAACGTACTGGGCCATCTGCGATTCGACCGCGAGAAACTGGGGCAGCAAGATGACGCCAATCGCGGTCATCAAGGCGCCGGAAGTCTTCGACAGAAAGAGTTTTTGATAGAGATCGAAAAAGAGGCCGGCCAGAAACATGATGCCTATCACTCCGGGCCAGCCAAAGTTAATGAATCCTTCGGTTAACAGGCCAACCGAGATCGAAACCCTACTAAGGTCCTCTTCCGACGATAAGCCATAGGCGACCTGATAATATTGATTTGCTTCGCTCATAGAAGGCTTGTCTGGCCAAACAAATCTCGGAATCCACGTGACCGCCATATAAGAGTAAAGCCAGCCATACTGGTAAGGAACTACCGATGGCGTTAGATCAATTACGTTTGCCGTTTGATTGAGAAGTGAAAAGCGGGAGACGCTGGGGCTGATAGCGCGCCGGAAGGCGCTTCCCGTCGAGTCCGTCAACGATTCATTCCATTTGCTGAGGGAGCTTTGTATCCAAAACGAAACGCGCTCAACCCTGCCGCCCTGGTCCTGTTCCGCCGTTTGTTCCCCTTGCCAGTAGGTCTTACGAAAGTCTTCTTTGCCAAACTGAAAAAAGAGCGTGAAGATGACAACCAAAATAACCGCAGCCCGAGGTATGCGGCGAAACTCCATTAGATATATTGCTCCACAAATCACCAGTATCGCAGTAGACACCCCCAACCAGCCCGATGCCAGTCCGGCTGTCAATCTCACGAGCACGAACCCCAGAACGAGCAGCTTGTCCCAAAGATTACTTTGGCCGCGAAGGAAGTTGCGGAAAAGGATCGCAAAAGCAAGGATGGGAATGACAGTCACCATGATTCCTACCAGCTGCCGGCCACCCTCCCCGGCCAGCTGCGACGGAGTCTCTGATAGACTGAGCAAACTGCCGACAACCAACACGGCCCGAACATAATTCAACTTCGGCTTAGTCAACTCCAGAGACAACTGAACCCGCGGCACCAGCAACCGGGCGACTCGTAACCTCATTCCAAGCCACAAAGCACAAACACCAAGCAAAACCATGAGCAGGCCGAGGGTGATCGATTCTGACGTCAGCTCGTGGCCCACCGGCTCATAAACCGTCGAGAAGACGTGATCTTCAAGAAAGAGTGGAATCGCGTAGTACAACCAGTACATGAACGCTAACATCGCGAAGATCGGCAGCGACGAGCGAGTTTCTCGGCGCCATTTGCGGTAGTCATGCCAGGGCAAAAACAACAACGCGAGTGCGATTAGAAACTGCGTCAGCGAGACGTCATTCAGTCGCACCAGGTAAAGCAGCGACGTTGCGACTAACGGAAATGCGAGGGCAACAACGAACGGGTGCGCCTTCGCACTGGAAGCAATATTCTTTTCCAGCGCTTTCATCTGCTTACTGCCTCAACTGCCGCAACTGTCCCGTCAACAGCAACGTCCGGCGTGTAGTTTCGCGATTGTTTCGCGGCCCGTTTCCCCATGCGATCTCTCTGTTCCCTGTTGGTAGCAAACTCTGACAGCATTACTCCCAGTGCCGCAGTATCGCCTATTGGAAAAATGCCGCCGGTCTCGCCCGGCGTTATCATGTCTGGCCCACAACCAACTCGGTCGCTTACGAAACACGGCCGGCCACATGCCATGGCCTCGTTAACCACCAGGCCCCAGGTCTCTCCTCCGTCTGACGGTAATACGAGCGCATCTGCGGCGACGTAAGCCTGAGCTATCTCTGACTGGTTGAGGAACCCCGCAAACGTGATCGGAAGATTCTCTTTTCTCGCCAGTTCTTCACACGCAACTCGCAGTGGACCATCCCCTACCATCAACCCTTCGACTCGGGCTCCTCCTGATCTTGCCTGCCCAATCGCGTTCACAAAATCAAGCGGACGTTTTTTGCTGGTAAACTTTCCGGCGAAAACAAATACCACTGCTGTTTCGTCAAGACCCCACTGTTTCCGTAGCGCGCCGCGTTGCGACCCCAGTTGCTGAGACTCGCCTTGAAAGTAGTCGGTGTCAACAACGTGGGGAACAATGAATAGGCGCTCCGGCGCCGCGCCATAGTGGAGGAAGTAATCGCTCGACCACCTCCCCACTGGCAGGCAAGCATCGAGCTTCGAAATAAACCAGGAGTAAAAAGGCTCTTTGGCAATTCGCTTGAGAAATGGGCGCTCGGTGTGCAGGTGCGAATCGCTACGCACCATGACTGGCGTCCTGGTTTTCCAGCAGGCGCGCATCGCTTGCCAGGCGCTCTTATAGTGCCAGCCATTGATGATGACCGCGTCAAACTTGGCCGAACTGATAAGTTCAGATATCTCCGGAGTATCCAAACCTGAGAATTTGCCGAGCGAAGGGTTAGCAGCAACATTCTTCAGATAGCCAAAGCGATACCCTTCAAGAATCGGCATGTCCCAACTGAACGTAACCCCAAAACCCGCTTGAGATTGATCCTCGGCAGTCGCTTCGTGACAAAAGAGGATCTGTGAGTCCAGATCTGGATGCTTCTCAAGTCCCCGAAACCAGGGCGCGTGATATTGAATCGGGTGTGTGGTAACCACTGCAATTCTGTAAGACACTCTTATTTCCGCTCGCAGTTTAATCAGTGACGAAGAATCGCTATAGCCTGACGAACAAAGGCTTCGGGTAACCTAGCAGGGTCGGCTCCGCCAACGTAGTTATTGTTATGATTCACTAGATTAAACCAATCCAAAGAATGAGATGGGTGCGCAATGGTTGGCATCTGCCCCAGAAAAGCAGCCCAGGCGCTAAAAGAGCTGCCCGCTGACGCTATTAGTATCTTACTGTTTGATAGCGCCAGAAGGTCACTGATTGCCGACCCAGTGCGCACCAGAGAGACTTGTTCCTGATCGAGCAACTCGCTGAGTTCGCTCTCCTTGCCGTCCGACACTACAATGGCGCTAACCGGATAACCCACAGCGCTTCTGATCGCTTTCAAACTTTCTGCAAACCACGCGTGCGGCACTCGCCGATGAGGATTGTCGGGTTCTGCGTTCTCACCAACGAAGTCTCCCATGCGAACGTGCATCCCAATAGCAACATCCTTGATCTGATCGGCGGCCGACAGCCAATGCGGCCTGGTAATCGCGCGCAATTCAGCCTTCAAAAGGTGGTGCCAACCGTTGAGGTTCAGGAACCGTTCCTGTTCGCCTGTGAACATCTTTAAGACGTTCCGTCCATTGGTCCCGGCAAGCGCGCCATTTTCTTCCTCGCTTTCGCGTCGCGAACCGAGCTTGACCAAAAGTTTCCTGGCGCCGGTTACTTCACTGCGACCCGGCAAAAACAAATCAGAGTAATGTCTAAGATCGGTTTCCCCTCTTAACAAAGGACCGAATGAGACTTGGGTCCAGTTGGGCGAAAGCATCGGCGCGCTATTCCTGAACGAAAACAGTCGACAGCGAGCCCAGGGAAACAAACGGTTTCCCAGCCCCGCTCTGTGTAAGACCGCCTGACAATAAATCACAATAATTTCAGCTAAGCTTCGGCTTCCGGTAGCAAAAACAGGCTACTGGATCGGACATTTTCAAAATCTCCGCCTCGGAAACATACGACTTCGGCTCCGGCGTCAGTATGCAGGAGTTGAGCAACTCCCAACCTGCAAACAAACTTGCGGCCTGTTCGTAAGTGAAACGACGATGGGCATTGAATTCGGTCAATGATCGACCCACGGGAACGCTGTAGACTACGATGCCCCCCGGCCTGATTACTCGGGCAATCTCGGCCACTGCATCGACGGTACCGCTAGCCGCAAGCTGGTCGCCATATCTCCCAAGTCCGATATGTTCCAACACACACATCGTAGTGATACATGGCACTTCATTGTCCGCGAAGGGCAAGTTCAGCACTGAGCCATGGACTGCTGACAACCCCTCGAGTTCCGCTTGCAGCGGACGTATATCAACTGAAACATAAGGGACAAACTGCGACAAGACTCCAACGAGCAAGACGGTTGAGCCGAGATCCACTCCGTAGCTCGGCTTTTCATTGAAGACCTGTCTCGCAGCCCAACAATCCTGATAAAAATAGGAAGAGCGTGCGGATTGCGCCGGCGCATCATCGTTAAGGCAGGGGTAGATTCGCAGAGGCGTTTGCGCGCCCGTGGCCTGGAATTCCAACTCTCGATAAGATCGTAACTGAGCCAGGTAACGAGGCACTCGGGTCAACAAATAAGGTCTTGCCAGAATCTGCCTAAGCGAACCGAGACTAACGTAATCTCTCATAGGGGACATCGTTAGCGACTTCGCCTATCTCCAGCCGTTGCTTTGCATGCGTTCCGTCGATCCGAGATTTCACTCATCCACGTTTTGCGCCAATCATCGCAAACGCACCGCCCCGCCGAAGTTGTCTGCCTAGGGGGAGCATTTTCAGAAGTGCTGGTCCAGCCAAAAGTGAAATGGCAATTATGCGTAAGAATCTGGTTCGGATTCGGTATGCCTGGGCCGCGAGGGATTCATCTTTTGTTGCATCAGCTACCACTCGCATATGTAAGTTCGCTTGAAGGTTCTTCCAGGAGGGTGGTTCGAAAATTGGCTGACTGCATTCAAATCCACTTCGCATCAGCACCTGGGACAGACTAGTAGGAGTCCACTTGTTAATATGATTCGGCGGCATGTCAGCGCACCCGGTCAATCGCTCTTGTCGAATCATCGCTTCACCGTCTGGCACGGTGATTACAAGTCGCCCTTCGGGAACTAACAATCGCTGACATTGCTGGAGCAGTGGCTCAAAATTGGCGATGTGTTCGAGCACCTGAAAGAGAGTGATTACGTGAAACGTACCAGTGTGACGCTCTACTGCCTCTGACAAGTTCCGCAAAACTTTTACGCCGGTATTTTCCAGTTCGCGCCTCGTAAGCTCGCTCCCCTCGACGGCGTAACACTCCCAGCCAGTATCCATACCACGCAGGAACATGCCGACGCCGGCGCCAATGTCGAGGATCCGTCCCCCGGGAAACTTGTCAACGGCTTCGGCAACTGCCACGTCGTAGTCCCAACGCCACGCGGGATAGTCCCGTTGCTCGTGCAGAATGCTATAGAATTCCTCGTCACCGCCCACGAATGGATGACCGAAAGCAAACCCGCACCCATCACACTGAAGAATTTCACACTCCTCGTCCTGCCACAAAGCGCGGATACACTCTTGCAGCCTGCGGTTCCGATCGCTGTCGCGCGTCCTCGGGCAGAAATGCGCGGCGGCCTGCTCGACCGTATACCGGTAGAGAGGCTCTCCGGTGCACGGGCTAGCACAGACCGGACAGTTCACTTCCGGGGACGGCGACCTGAGATCGTTATGAACAGATTCGCGGTCCGATATTCCTACTGCAGAAGATGACATGGATTTCAAGAACCTACGGCGGCGTCAAAAGTCTGTGCCAGCAGGCGAGTCAGCGCCCTGGTTGTATAAGGTTCAAATGCTTCCCAACGGGTTTCGGGTGCGTAATTCTCAGTCAGCAATTGTTCCAGGTGAACAGAAATCTCATTAGACCTAGCAGCCAGCTTGTCGGCCGCGTTGAAGCTTACAACTCGTCCTGTATTAATCTCTCGGAGGATCCTGATCACGCTGCTGTCTTCATGGAACACTGCCAGGAGCGGCCGCTTCGCCAACACATAGGGAAAAATCTTGGATGCGGTGTAATGCGGTTCGATAGAGCCCAGCAGGATGAGTGAGTCCGCATCCAACATGATCTGTAAAGAGTCGAGGTAAGGCACTCGTTGCGGGTGTTCATGAACCCATTGCTCGACACCGCAGTCGCGGGCGACGGCGGTAACGCGAAACGGATCGGAGCCATTGGTAGAATAAGTGGTGCCAATGAAATGCAATACTATCTTCTCAAAGATGGCCGGCGTTCGCTCCAGTCCCTCACGAAAGGCTGCAAAGAACGCGCGCAGAGTTTGTTCCATGGTCTCTACATACGCGCCCACATTGCAAACGTGTAACTTCCCGTCTTTTGCATCGAAGATCGGGTTCTTACGGGGATGCTGTCTCAGGTAATCAAAGTCCTCCGCTTCTGCCCCGTACGGGATTTCCGTTGTATCTGTCCGAGCGAGCCAGTCATAGCGGTCCACGATCTGGTCAGTCGTCCCGCGGGAGACGCCGGTAATATGTTGTGCCCGCCTCACCGCAAAGGGCTCCAGGCAGCGTGACAACAAATATGCCGCCAACCATTTCGGAGGCCGCTGCTTCCGCGGGAGTGTCCAATAGTATTCGCTGACCCAGGGGTCGATGTAGTCGACCACATACGGAATCCCGAATCGCAGGTTGGCAAGCCTGCCCAAAACCATTGGTACGGCAGGAGGCACCGGAATAAAAATCAGATCGATCTTCTTCTCTCGCTGCAACCGCGAAAGCGCCCGCCAATGATGACCGATGGTGCGCATCCCAATGTCGCCGATGCCAAACTTGCGCATCAGTGAAGCGGGGAGAGCACGCGTCCGAATGACCTGCAACGAGTCTGGCAGTAGTTGTTCATTTTCAGGATCAGTTTTCGACTCGTAGTAATCCGGACTGGTGGTTAAGACTATCGGTTCCCAGCCGAATTCCGGGAGATGTTTCGCAAAAAATCTGATACGGGTTGCAGGAGGTAAACTGCTGGGAGAAAAGTCGGAACCAATAATAACAACTCTCTTCATCGAGCGGACCGCTACGATCCTTCCAACCCGGCCGCGGCTTTGTCATCTTTAAAAGATTGCGTAGCCATAACTGCTCTTCCGTTTAGGAACGCGTTCTTCCGCTTGCGCAAGCTGTAGAGCCAGGGCGTAAGACAGGAGAGCCGCGCCACAAACATGTCCTTATCGTCCTCACCCCGGATCGTTTGCCGGCGCAGGAAATAAGGGTTTGTTCTTAGCTGGTTGGGGCCGGCGTCAATTGTCAAAGCACAGGCATAACCCGCAGCGGCGATGTTCTCGGTTGAGACTCCTGAGTGTGCGCCGTTTGGATAAGCAAGCGCCGGTACTACATTTTTCACGCGCCGACTCAACTCATGCAGAGATTCGCGCAGCTCGTGATCCAGCTCCTCTCGCGAAAGACCAGTGAGCGAGGTATGCGAGCGAGTATGTGAGCCAAACTCGAAAATACCATGCTCATCGAGAGCTCCTACTTCAGTCCACGACAAACGGTCAGCATCCTTCGGGAGGGATTCGGAGCCGCTGTCTTCGCCCCTCATCATGTCTGTTACTAGAAACAGGGTAGCTGGAAGATTCAGTTCAACAAGCAAAGGTGCGACGGTTAGAAAGTCTCTGTATCCGTCATCAAACGTCAGCACAACTGAATAGTCAGGCAATTTCCTTGCTGCAGCCCGCGCCGTTAGAAAATCCCCCAGGGAGATCACGTGGTGACGGCGCCTGAGATAAGTTATCTGTGCCGTAAAGTTTTCTCTGGAGACGCTGAGGTCGAGAAGAGACGGGGCATGAGATCCTTTGTCAGTCACGTTGATTCCGTGATAGTTAAGAATCACGACATCTTTCCGGTGCCACCAGGCAGCAAATCTAGTTACACCCAGAACGTGAAAGAGCCAGGCGAATGAAAGTTTCATGCGGTTTCGGCGAACGGACTAAACACCGAAGCTAGGAGCTCGCGTTGATATTAATTGGCAACGTCGCCATTGAAAGCTACGACAGCGTCGCGAGGAACTTTTCTTTCTCAATGTCCCAGCAGAAGCCCCTGCGCGCCGCGTCCCACGATGCTTGTTGCGCAACTCGCAGAGCAGCGCGATCGTCGATCCACCTTCGCAGTCCTTCAGCCAGGAGTTTGGTGGTTCCGGAAGGATAAAGAAATCCCGCCGTTGGAATTTGCTCCATCACTTCTCGTTGTCCTCGAGTATCTGTCGCGGCGATTGCCAGGCCAGCCAGCAGGTAGCTTCCGATCTTATTGGAGACAGTGAGGGCGGCGCCGACATTTTCCGTTCGTTCGAGCGCCAGACCAATATCAAACTGATCCATCGACTGAATTAGATCGTCATGATCAATCTGCGGATGCAAGTGCAGGCTAACCTTGTGTTGCGTAACCAGGGCCTGAAGTGTAGCTCCAAAGCCGGCGGCGAGATTTCCGCGGAGGTGCAACTCCACTGATTTCAACATCCCACACGCTTCGATCGCTTCTTCGATTCCCCGCCCCGGGCCGATTGTTTGACTGAACCAGTGCAACTTCAACACCGCTGGGACAGGGCGCTCCGCCGGCGGCAACATGCCGTCCGCCAGCCTGATCGGAAAGACGTTGTAAAGAACAACCGGCGCTTTAATGTCATAAGCGTTTTGCAGTTCGTCAGCAATTGCCTGGGAAGGTGTCGAAACGTAATCACACTGCGCCAGGTAGCTAGTCTCAATAAGCCGCACCATATCCGCAGGGTCTGTTTCGCGTTCAGTTAACAGGTCTTCACAGTCAAAGCCCAGGTGCGCCTGCCAACGCCGGGCCGCATGCGCTGCTACCGGCAAGGCTGCGTGGGCGTGGGCAATGAACCAGTCAGCCGATTCCCGTGAAGCCTGGCGGCGTAATTCCGGCAAAGCGGTCGTATATGCATGTTCGGCCAGTCGGCGCCCGCCAATTCTCCGTCGCAGCTCGAAGGCCGCCCGCCTGCGACCGCGGATGAACACAGATCGTGCACTTTTAC
>JANLYH010000154.1:0-51223 GCA_031365545.1 Pyrinomonadaceae bacterium
CCAGATTCTGGCTTTGCCTTTTTCTTACAATCAAGTGATTCGTTGGACGGCGAACAGCAAAGCGCTGACCTATCTTGATCGGTGCGACGGCATTTATAACATTTGGACACAACCTCTCAATGAAAGCGCGCCGACGCAAGTTACAAACTTCACCGAAGACGCGATCTTCTCCTACGATTGGCTGGGCACTGAAGGAGAATTAGTGGTTTCGCGCGGCGCTAAGACAAGAGACATCGTGCTGATCAGAAACTTTTGATTCTGAAGGGACACGGCATTGCCGTGCCCCTTCGTGGGGTGAGGACTGAAGAGAAGCACGACCTCGTCTTGCCGGAAGGGCACGCGGTATTCACAGGAGACGATGAACGAACCGCCTTTGGACAACTACTTCTGCTACTCCCGTGCCAGTACAGAAACGGCTCGATCAGTTTGGGCTGAGCGTATTTAGGCCTAATAAACGTTATTGCATCGGCTTGCTGGCAGGTCCACCGCGGAGATTGATATCAGGATTGATAGTGAAGCTATCCGGAGTGATATGCTTTTTAACTTTGCTTTTGCAAATCGGACAGGTCATTTGTCGCGCAGGTTGAGATTGCGCATCAGGCGGTGAAGATTGTTTGGATGAATACCCAGCAACTTGGCAGCCTCTGTGAAATTGCCCGCCGCTTGTTGCAAGGTCCTCGTAATCAGCTCTCTTTTTGCTTCCTTGATAGCCTCGTAATATCCGACTCCGGATTCACCGCCTGCCGCCCCGTTCTCAAGCACGGTTTCAGGCAGATCTTCAGGAATAATCAATTCAGTCGAGCCCAGAACCACCGCGCGTTCGATCGCGTTCTCCAACTGTCGCACGTTACCAGGCCAGTCGTAAGCGCAGAGCAAACGGCGCGCTTCAGCCGAGAGACCGGTCACTCTCCTTTTGCACTTCCTGCTGTAATCCGCAACAAAGTAAGTTGCCAGCAGCGGGATGTCATCGCGCCGTTCTCTGAGCGGCGGCATCAGGATGGAGACAACGTTCAGACGATAATAAAGGTCTTCGCGAAACTCTCCGGACTTTAATGCCACATCGAGGTTGCGGTTAGTGGCCGCGATCATCCGCACGTCAACTTTGACGGGACGCGTTCCACCCACGCGTTCAAATTCACGAGTTTGCAGCACGCGCAACAACTTGGCTTGGATCGCTGGCGAAAGTTCACCAACTTCATCGAGGAAAACGGTGCCGCCGTCAGCAACCTCGAGTTTACCGCGCTTCTGTGCGATAGCGCCGGTGAACGCACCCTTCTCGTGTCCAAAAAGCTCGCTCTCTAGCAGGCTTTCGGTGAGCGTCGCGCAGTTAATTGCGACAAAGGGTTTGCTTGCCCGCGGACTGTTCAAGTGAATCGCATGCGCCGCTAATTCTTTCCCCGTTCCACTCTCGCCGAGAATTAGGACGGTGGAGGGAGTTGGCGCCACCTTCCCGAGCACCGCGTAGACCGCACGCATCGGCACGCTTTCGCCGACCATCTGGTGCTCAAAGTGGATTTCTTCCTGCAGTCGTTGATTCTCGTGTTCCAAACCTTCAAACCGCCGCGCATTCTCAAATGCGATCGCGGCAATTCCCGCAATCGCGGTCAACAGTTGCAGGTGCTCTTCATCGAAGCGGGCGGTGGGAACGCTGGTGTCGAGATAAATCACGCCCAGCGGCTTATCAAACGCGACCAGGGGAACGCACAGCAACGAGCAAACGCGAGATTCAATCAGGCTTGGGGCTTCGCCGATGCTCTCGTTCTCGAAAACATCATTGCTTAATAACGCTACGACCTCACCCAAAACCTGCCGGGAAATAGTTTGACTTACTCTTATTGAATCGTCGGCCCCGCTCTTACGGTTCCAGCCGCACACTGAAACAAACTCTTCCCGGGCCTCGTCGGTGAGAAGAATTGCTTCGCGTTCCGCGGGAATCACTTCCAGCATCAGTTCGAGCAGGCGTTGCTGAAGCTCACGCAGGTTTCTTATGGAGTTGATCGTAGCGCTGATTTTCAGTAAGGCATTTCGCTCACCCGTGACGCGGGAGTTTGCCGCCGGCTCAAGCAGCGCGCGCTCGGGCCGAAGGTAAAAGGCATCTTCCCGCTCGAGCCGAATTGTGGAGCGCGTAATCAAATCGTCGTCCTGGAGATTCGCAGCAACAATAGTCGCCTCAGGTTCGTGGGTGAGAAATAGAAAGCGAATGTCTCCCAAGGCAATCTGATCGCCGTGAGCAAGTGGCTGCTCTAAAACGGGAACGCCGTTCACAAAAGTCCCGTTGTAACTTTCGAGATCTAGCACACTGAAGCCGGCTCCGTTCTTTTTAAGCAGACAATGCCTGCGAGAGATCGAAGGATCGTGAAGGGAGACGCTGTTGGAAAGATCGCGGCCGATCGACATTTCGTCTTGAGTCAAAGCGAATGTCGTTCCCTTGAGAGCACCTGAGATAGCAATGAGTCGTGGGGTCATGCCGGGCGCAGCATATCAGAAATGATAGGCAAACTATCAAGTTTGATACTGGCGACCTCGGAGACCACACGCGGTCCTGAGCCTTACACCAATCAAAGTGGTAGAGCCTGTTTACAGGTCGCAACGTTGAGGTGGCACGAGAATCGCAATAGTTACTGTTCAACGATAAGTAAAAGGTGGCCCGAGACTCAGAAGAACTTTTTGCAAAATATCCTTCATCCACACCCTAAGGGAGACTCATAAATGAACTGCTCGACACTCACACAACGCTGCATCAGGAACAATGGTTTCATGGACAAAGGTACTACCCTCTTACTCAACTTAACTCTGATTGCCGTCGTCTTGTGCGCTGCAGATAGCGTGTCCAAGGCTCAGGACCCCTTGCCAACACCTACACCAGTCGCAACTGCTACGCCGACCGCTGAAGAGTTGCGACTCCAGGAGGAAAACAGACTACTGGAGCTAAAAAAAACCAACGCCGGGTTGAAGAAGGAGATAAGGGAATCGCAGCCCAAGGCTTCGGCCACTCCGCTTGAAGGTGTCACTACTGCCGACGAAAACGTGCTCATTGAAACTCAGATGGTCACGTACAAAGCCATGTCTGACATAGCTGACAGAATTGGAGCTGAGATTCATCAGAAGTTTAGCGATGCGAGGTCTATTGTGATCTATGACGCTGATGAACTTGAGAACCTGGAGCACTACCGGGCCACATCGCCTATCTTAAAGGGAAGAATTCAGAGTCTGAAGGACCAGTATCGCAAGGTTCTTCAATCGCTCGCGGCCATCCCACCTCTCGAAGCGTCAGATTCGAGCGAACAGGCAAAGGCTACATGGAAAGGAGGATTAAAAACCATCACCTCGGATTCAAGCGCCGCTAAGAATTCAACTAGCATGACGGAAGATATTTCCTCCTTGACCTCGAATTTGGTGAATCCTATAGCCTCGTTTACCGAAGGGTTAAAGGTATTCGCAGATTTGCTTGCGTTGGTCAGGACTGACACAGAAATCAAAGGTAAGGCTGTGTCTGTCGAGGAGAGCGCAATGGTTGCCGAGACTTTTCGCGCGTTGAGAAACCGGTTCGGGTCGGAAGTGAACTTGTATTATCCGAAAGTTGTCTCACCCGAGATATATCTCGAGGGCTGCGAGGAGAATCACGCCCCAGTGTTCTGCTCGGCCACGTTGAGTTCGCTGGCCACTTTGTACGCTGAAAAGGAGGATGCCGACAATGCGCTACTCCGAGATAACTTTGATGTGACGGTTCAGTACGAGAAGGCGACCGCGGAAAGAGCCCAGGCCGAAGGAACTGCTACCTCACTTGCGAAACAAATTGCTGATCTGAAACTGGAACGTCTGAAGGCGGAACTGACTAAGCCATGGAATCCCGCCCAAGCAACACGCTTCGAAAAGTACATAAAAGAACTAGACACCATGAAAGCCGAAGCAGTCTCTGCAAAACAGTTAGCTGTGTCGCGGCTCGAACACTTCGCCAAACGAAAGAATGTTCTGGAACAACTCCAGGTCCTCAATGAACAAGCCAACCAGTTAGTTGCGAGTCTGGTTAAGGCAGACGAAAAAACCGGCCGTAGCGAGTTGGCGAATTTTATGAAAGCAGAAAACATGGATAAGGCTTTGGGGACCGAGGGCTATTGGCTGGCCTTTAGATCAATTAGCGCCGGTGGCAACAACCGCACCCGAACAAATCTATTTAGATACTTCAGTGGCGCAAAACTGGACCACAGCGGAGGACTGGTGGTCGAATGGGCTCTCTACAATCAGAATGGCAAGAGTGTAGATAGCAATAAGGACAGTTCATATGGCGGCTACGTGACGCCTAAAGAACTTCAGAGCGGAAGATTGAAGGACGCAGTCGCAGACCAGGCGCTTCCAGCTGCGCCTGCGAGTCCAGCGCTGGCGAGTTCGAAGAATCACTGAGAGCCCAAACTTGGCCGCCCGAGTTAGCAATAGGTTTGCCGAATCCAGGCGCGCAAAAAGCTTTACAAGATAGACGAACTTGAATAGTCTGACGCCGCCTTCAGATCTCAAACTCCATTCGCGGCGCACAAAAGTGCGCCAGCCGAATCACCCGAAAGGAACAGCCCATGAAGAACGATAATGATTCGTCTGGAAAAACCTCCCGTCGCCAATTCACCAAAGCAGTAGTCACCGCGGCGGTGTCTGTGCCAATTGCGGCTACCTTAGCGTGCAAGACTAATGACGCCACCCCTGCGGATCGCGCGAAAGCTACCGCAACTCCGGAGCCCTGCGGATTAATAGCTGCTGACGGTAACGGCTATAAGAAAATCACCTGGGAGCGTCTTCCGCCCGAAGATCATATTCCCCCGATGGGATTTGAGGGTGGCGGTTCGCTCATAGTCGACTCAAAGAACATCTTGAGAGAGACCGGATCAGGCAACGGTCCGTACACCTATGACGAGGACCCGGCCATCATTACAGTCGATAAGCGCTATGGCGACATTAAAGAAGTCACAGTCATTATCGAAGAGTCGGGCGCACCTTACTTATCGCACTCGTTCTTCAACTCTTTTCAGCCGGGAGCTCAGCTCTTTATCTGGTACCAGAACATCGTGCAACAGCCTACAGGGGATGATACGGACTACGAGGGTATCGCGACAGAGCCGGATCTCAAGGTAAATGGCGGCAGAGGTAATAACCCCTTCAAGATCTACGTTAAGCAAAAGAAATTCAACTACGACAAGAGTCACCGGAAGAATCGACCCCATCGCTACCGGCACGCCAATATCGGTAACGAAAGACACTTCCGCATCGCGAAGTGGCAAGTTCTCAATGCTGCGAATACGGTAATGTTCGAACACAACGGCGCAGATAACTACAGGCTTTATGTGACCTTTGGTCACTATCAATAGCGCTTTGTCTACCATTGAACGCGTCGCCGGGGTAGGCACGAGCTTTTCTCGTTCGACCCGTTCGCGCGCTTCGTTTTAGAGGAGGCCTGAAATGCCCGACCAACCCCCCATTACGCCGAAGCGTGTGTCATTGGTCATTGCCTCGATTTGCCTTTGCATCGCAACTAGCTGCTCGCGCTCCAATCCGCCGGCGGGCGCCGAATCTGCAAACCGCCTCTCGAGAGATAAAGACCGAAATGTTTTGGAAACCGAGACATTCCGCGGCGCCGAAGTGTCGGCGAAAGAAATAGTATTCAAAGTGGCGGATTGCGAGACTGAGAACCGGAATGCACGGCTTGAAACTGTGAAGGCGTTTGCCAGAGAGACGACCAAAGACGATCAGCTCATTGTTAGTCAGATCGGAAATGGATGCTGGTATGTAGCTACTTCGTCACGCCTGACTGTTAATGAACTTTTTGATCAGCTCTACTCAAAGATTGCAATAAATATCGCCGCTAATCCGAATTCCCTGCAAGCACCACAGGTCACTAACGTCGAACCAAACTTTATTATTCGGCTCCAACCTCAGCCAGGCGATCAGCCGGTTGAAGGATCACCGAGCGACGATTACTTCCAAAAGGGCCAACTCTGGGGCTTGAGCAACCAGCAACGTCCTGGCATCGATATTGACGCGTTAAGAGCGTGGCAACTTTCGAAGGGCTCTGACAAAATCGTTGTTGGTGTAATTGACACGGGAGTCTATTATCCTCATCCCGACCTTCAAGCTAACGTTTGGCGTGCCCCAAGGGATTTCAAGATCAGGCTGGGAACAGAGGAGATTTCTTGTCCAGCTGACACGCGCGGATTTAACGTTGTGGGAATGACTGCCCAAGAGCGCTGTGACCCTCTCGATGAAATTGGGCACGGCACACACGTTTCTGGAATCATCGGCGCAGTGGGGGACAATCATCTCGGAGTGGTGGGGGTAAATTGGACGACAAAAATTCTGGGTCTGAGGTTTATGAGATCCGGCGCAGGTACGGCCGCCGATGCGGCCCGGGCTATCGACTTTGCGGTCGAGCTGAAGAAGGTATTGGGCGCTGACGCCAATATTCGCGTGCTGAACATCAGTTGGGGTTATCGGAAGGAGCATTTTTCAGCATATGACACCCAAATGCTAGGAGAAAGGATCGCAGTGGCTGGTAAGGAACAGATACTTGTTGTTGCATCAGCGGGAGAAGACGGTGGCAACGACAACGATCTAGTGGAGCACTACCCTTCTGGTTATGATTTACCCAACCTTGTTTCGGTCACGGCTGTTGATCGTGAAGGTCTACTTGCGGATCGTTCAAATTTTGGGCAGAAAAGTGTCGATCTGTCGGCTCCAGGCAGCGAAATTTATTCAACATACACAATGAATCCTGACAGCTATTACCGTAGCGGCGGCACTTCAATGGCGGCTCCTTTCGTTTCGGGAGCGGCAGCTCTCATTCTCTCAGTTCCGCGATGTTCCGGCTTGTCGCCCGCTCAACTCAAGGACGCGATCATACGTGGTGTCAGACCGACTCGTCTCCCGACAATTACTGCAACCGGCGGGATGCTTAACGTCTATCGATCAATTGAACAGTGTCGTTAACAGCGTTTGGAAGACGGGGATTTCATTGCGAGGTTAACAACTCTTCAATCTGCATACGCCAGGCTTTAATATCTTGCCGGCTCGCGTATCCCTGAAACGCTTCCGATCCCCACTTTTGCTCGAGGCTAGTCAAAACTCCCAGCGCATGTCGCGCGGCGTCACGAGCGCCGGCGCTGTCATTCTGTCTTGCGCTCGCCTGACCAATCAGTAGCCACGCTTGCCATTCCGATTCATGCTGTTTGGCTTGCGCAAAACGTTGCTGAGCCTCTCGCGCATTCGCCACGGCATTCTTCAAATCACCGGTCGCCAGCAGAGCCTCAGCCAGGCTGAGCTGAGTCGAAGACAACAGATGCTCATCTTTGACCAGCTTCGCCATTTCAACCGCTTCCTGACTTAACTTCAATCCCTGAGTCTTTGATCCCAACCTGGTCTCCACTAGTCCCAACTGACAGCGCGCCTCTGCTCCAGTATGGCTGACCGCGGTACCAGCAAGCGTTAGCGCCCGGTTTGCTGCGGCAATTGCTGCAGCGGAATTTCCTTCACTTAGTGCGATCTTAGACTCAACCAAGGACTGCCTTGCCAGAACAACTTGCCGATAATTGCTATCCAAACGATCTGCAATTTTGGGGACCTGCGCAAGGAGGACCTTCGCTTCGTCATAGCGGCCAAGGCGCCATAACATCTCGCTTTGATCGACGAGGAGGTAACCCATAGTTATCGGAACGTCCAAGGTCTTGTAGATCTCAAAGCTCTTTTGAAAACTGATGAGGGCTTCAGAATAGCGTTCCAAGGTCTTGAGTAGGTTGCCAACAAGCAGATGCGTCGAGGCCAACTGCGATTGATTATTTGTTTTCTGGGCGAACTCGATCTGTTGCGCAAAATCTGTTAGCGCTCCGTCGTAGTCACCCTTCAACAGTCTGGCCCGACCACGCAGTAGGATCGCCAAGGAGACTTCTTTGTTGTAACCACCTTGTTGGAAGTAAGCCAAAGCCTGCTCGACGTAGGTCAGCGCCTCGTCTGTATTTGTTTCCTGTTGGATATACAGTTTGGCCAGAACCAACAACGACCGCGCTTCATTTCTCCGCCCTTTGTTGCGGCGCGCAAAATCCAGGGCCTGTTTCAAGACTCTTTCCGCATCAGGGTACTCCCGGCGCACGAGGTATGCGTCGCCGAGATCGATCAACCCCTGAGTCGCCAGGTTCTCTATTCCCAGGCTCTGGGCCAAATTCACAGCGTCGCCGGCCATCTGCTTTGCCGGTTCGGTATTGCCTCGTGTTTGCAGCACCGTGCTCAGCTGAAGCATGGTCTTGATTTCCTGATACTGATTGGCAGAGGTGCGCGCGATGTCGAGAGCCTTCTGCAACTGCTCCTGCGCGTCGGGCATTTTGCCCACCCTGCTTAGCATCGCGCCGCGTTGAAAAAGCACTTCCGTGCGACCTTCAAAATCTCCCAGCGTCTGAAACAGAGAGTCGGCTTTATCGAACGCCGCGTCCGCATTGGTCAGATCCTCTTTACGACCATATAGAATGCCGAGGCGCAAAAACGCAGGCGCATACTGAGCGTCACGAGCGGCAGCAAGTTTGAGGTTTTCGAGTGCCTTGTCGATCTCATCATTCTTCTCATAAGCGCGCGCGACATCCAGGTATGCATAGGCCTCGTTGGGTTTGAGTTTGGCAATTTCCGCGCAGCCGTTGGCGGCGGCGGGAAAGTCACGAGTTATCGTGTTTCGGATGGCGTCAAGGTAAAGAAGGTCGACGCGCTCGAGCACTGAACGGTCCGGCACCAGTCCGTCAACGCGCAGCAGTTCGATCTGAGCGCGCTCGGTATAGTCAAGTTCAGTCCAGGCCTCAGCCAAGCGCGCGTGCGCTAACGCAAACTTGTCGTCGGCGTTCACCGATTCTTGTAATGGTTTAATTGCTTTGAAGTAGGCGCCCTCACGCAGGTAGTTCACCCCAATGTCATACCACTTCTGCGCTTCAGCCGTCGCTTGATGTGGTTTCGGACGCATTGCCCACCACAGCGCCGTGACTATCAGACCAACCAATACTAATCCTCCGGCCACGTAGCCGATCGAAAGTCGTGGCCGCTTCAAGATATCGGAAAAGGTCGCCAACGCGCTGGTGGAACGCGTGGGCGCGGCAGATGCGACCAGACGAGTGACGGGGTGGCCGGAGCTGTCACTCTGAAGTTCTACTTGCACCTGGTTTAGGTCGGCGATCATTTCGTCGGCAGTCTGGTAGCGATGCTCCTGTTTCTTGGCGAGAGCTTTCAACGTGATGCGATCGAGTTCGGCGGTGACGTCTTTATTGAGTTGTGATGGCGGCGGCGGATCGTCGCGTATGACTTTTGCGCAAATCTCAATCGGGTTACCGCCAGTAAAAGGCGGCTTGCCGGCGATGCACTCATAAAGCACGCCGCCCAGCGAAAAGAGATCACTGCGCACATCCACGTCGACACCCAACGCCTGCTCCGGAGAAAGGTACATTGGCGTACCCACGATGACGCCTTCGCGAGTTTGCGTATTCAGCAACGTTTGCCGATCCGGATCAGATGAATCTGCGGGACCCAGTTCGAGTTGCTTGGCTAGCCCAAAGTCGAGCACCTTCACTTCGCCACGGTGGTTAATCGCTACATTTGAAGGTTTGATATCGCGGTGAATAATTCCGTGCCTATGCGCTTCCGCGAGCGCCTCCGCAACTTCGGTGACGATCTTGAGCGAACGTGGAATCGTAAGGTTTTCCCGCCGTATCAACTCGCCAAGGATCGCGCCCTTGACGAATTCCATAACAATGTATGGTTGGCCCTCGGGCGTTTCGCCGTAGTCGTAAATTGTGGCGATGTGCTGGTGAGACAGCGTCGAGGCGGAGCGTGCTTCACGCAGAAATCGGCCGCGGAAATTTCGAGTGCCAACGCCGGTTGTATCCGTCAGCGTTTTGATTGCGACCTGGCGGCCAAGAACCGTATCTTCGGCAAGATAGACCACGCCCATGCCACCTTCGCCGAGCTTTTCAATAATTCGATAATGAGAAACAGTTTGGCCAATCATTGGGGGACGAGGAGTGTTCCAACCAGATTGAACTGACGAACTTCTAAAACGGGAACTCTGGAAAAGGAGTTATCTAAACGTTCTGAGCGGGGCCATTGTCGCCCCTGTGCCGACTGCGCGCAAGAAAATTTGCTGCCAATCGGTCGGGCGTAGCTGCTTTGAGGTGCGTGGGTTATGGACCCCCTATCAATTCTGATTCAAACAATATCATTACTGATAGTCTGAAGTGACTTGCGGTTAGGATCTCTAATCGCCGTTCGAGACTCCTCTGCTTCGGATCTTCTCGCTAACCGTCAGCCTGCCCTATTTCTGTTTTGACTTTCGGACGATCCTTGCAAGCGGCACAATAATCGCATTGTCCCAAACTGAAATGTTCATCGCCTTACACCGGTGAAATTCGTTCTTCACGACCAAAGCCGAAAGAGTGAGATTGTCATGAGTAAATCCAAACCCGCAACGGTAACCGGTAGGACCTCGATCACCTGGAACGATCGTGCTTCGAGAGCGATTCCAAAGATAATTCTAACCAGCGCTCTCTTCTTCCTTCTCGTTATGAGTGGCGTGCAAATCAACGCGCAATCTTCGACTCCGACCCCTACTCCGGACAGCGAGGAGGTAATAAGGCTAAGACAACAAAAGACACAGGTGGAATTGGAGAAGGATATTGCCGTTGCCGAGAAGGCTAAACTCGATGCTGCCTTCCCAAAACCCACGACTTCCCCACTGGCTGGGGAAACCAAGGTGAACGAGGGAGCCATCATCGAGACTCAGATGGTCTCTTTCCTGTCCATGGCCTACGCGGCAAATAGAATCGTCGCCCAACTGAAAACTGCCAAGGATACAAACGGCACCGGTCTCACCATAAAGAATCTGGCAATCTACAACAAAGCGGATATAGATCTTTTGCTGAACTATAAAGCCACCACGGCCCAACTCAAGATTTTGCGCCAGGAGTTCTGCAAGCTCGTTCCAGATACACCACAATGTGATCATACAAAGATCTCTACCAGATCGACAGCTCCACTAGGAATGGTAGGCAGCTTTCTTGGCGCGTTCGTCGACCTGACGGCGCTCTTACGGACCAATGTCACGATTCAGGGTAATACCTTTGATATAAACGAAGCGGCGTTGGTGTCGGAGGTCTTTCGCGCCTCAAGAGCGTCCGGTGGGCTTCCCGCCAACCCTAATCTCTACTATCCCGCCGCCTTTCCTCCAACAGACCCTAGTCTGCAAACCTCTGAGCTACTGCTAACCCTCGAGGACCTGCACGATCTAAGAGCGAGGGTACTCAAAGCCATTCATGATCTCGAAGATCGGGACAAAAACATCACTAAAGTAAAGGGCCAGATTGACAAGCTAAAGGCGTTGATCGAAGGCGGCCCTGACGATCTCAAGGCGGCACAAGACGAGCTGAATCGACTGCTGAAACTGCAACAAGAATTAACAATGAAACATCAGCCAGTGCCCTTTGATAAGCTTGAACGCATCGCACAGTTGCAGGATTTGATTCCCACCCTGCAAAAGACTCTCGATGATGCTCCGGGCAAGAAAGCAAATGCCGAGGCCAAGTTAAAACAGCTTCTACAGGGGCAGACGGAAGACGAGATCGGGGATCTCATTTCCAGAATGAAGTTAGTCAACGATCGCTTCGATCAACTTGTCGCCACTCTCATCAAGGTCGACTCTGCAACGGGGATCAACTCATTAACCGCATACATTCGCGCTGAGAACTTAACTGCGGTCCTTAAGGATCCGAACAGCTACTGGCTCCAACTGGCGGTTGTTAAGGCGGGTGGTAATAACCGTATTAAGACCAATCTGCTTGTTGACATCTTTACCGGTGGAAGTCGGCTGTCACATAGCGGTGGTGTAATCGTGCAATACAACCTTTACGGCTTGACCGGCAAATCATTAGCCTCTGACACCTTCACTGAGTACACAGGTTACATCAAGGCGGGAAAGATTAAGCGACTCCCAAATCCTGTCACAGTTGAAGACTTGCCAAAACGCACACCAACTCAGCCGTGAAACAGGTAAAGGGTCTTTGAGCTGCCGGCCACATCTGCGGTTGGGCAGCGCTCGCGAGGAAACAGCTAGTCACGTGTCCTCACTGCAAAGGTTTGAGCCCGGCAACCTGGATAGAGCCAATCTTATGACGCGGAAATCCATTACGAATACAACGCCGAGCGCAGGTGAAGGCGAGAATCGGGCTGGAATCCCTTTCACTTTCCGGCTGTTCTGCTTGTTGATTGTCTTGTTGCTTGTCCCTCCAGTGCGTGGTCAGGACAACATTTGTATCCATGATTACTGTGTTGAGAAAGAGCCGAAGAGGATCGCTCTGGTAATTGGAAACGCGCATTACGCCAACCTCAGCACGGTGACGAGCGCGACAGTCGACGCCGATCAGATTAGTCAACGTCTGGGCGAGCTTGGTTTTGAAGTCGAACGTCATGATGACGTGCGAACGCCATTCGAATTCTGGGAAGTGATTTTTCCCGCCTTCCGCCAGAAGCTGACCACGGGAGATTTTATTGTCTTCTATTTCTCCGGGCATGGATTTTCTTACGGCGCGGATAGTTTTCTGGCTCCGACCGAACTGCCACTGTCAATGACGGTTCAGCACGTTACTGATCATGCGATCGCTGTGGAATCGTTCAAGTCTCACCTGGAAACGCATTCACCCGGCCTAATCCTGTTCATTATCGATGCCTGCCGTTCAGTTGGCCCACTCATCGACGACACGAACGGCGAGAGAACGATCGCTAAGGGTGGCCCGGGC
Organism: Pyrinomonadaceae bacterium; assembly: GCA_031365545.1. Lineage (GTDB taxonomy): Bacteria > Acidobacteriota > Blastocatellia > Pyrinomonadales > Pyrinomonadaceae > PSRF01. Next base: position 12,795 of record JANLYH010000154.1, read on the forward strand.
GAGATGGAGAAGGGGAGTACGGTTGTTAACACGCTGATCGCGTATGCGACAAAACCGGGTCACGTCGCGCTGGGAAGCACGCAGCCTGGACAACCAAGTCCCTTTACGGAAGCTCTGGTCGGAAATCTCACGGCCGAAGGGAAATCGTTTCGGTCAGTGTTCGATAAGGCCGCCGCCGAACTTGAAGCGTCGACAACTCCACCACAAGTTGCGGGAACCTTCGATTGGTCGCGAACCGATCCCTACATGAGACCTACGCAACAGAATCTGGACGCAGAGAGAGAAGCCTGGCTGACAGCATTGAGTTCAGCACTTCCGCGAAGGGTCAAGGTCTTTGTGCAGCTAAATTCAGTGAGCCGATATCAGATGGCAGCAAAAAAATGGATTGCTGAGAACCCGGAGAATGATCTGGCGAGTGGATTTACTCGAGCCTCACCGATCGCCATAGATCGCGCCTGGCGGCCGTCGAATGCCGAGATGGTTGCCATTCGCCGTCTGTCCGTTCCACTCGCCTTCACGCGTTCGCTCAGCGAGGATCAAAGACCTGCTCTGCGCGAGGTGTCCGACACCGAGATCGGTCTGGTTCGATCCGGAACCAAAATCAATCAAATCGCCGAACTGAGGACAGGCGAGGACTTTGTAGCCGGCATTTCGTCAGGGAGTGAGGTGCACCATGAATTCTATCGAAACTCGCTGGCTTATAGCCTGGCGAACATCGATGCGCATGGAACCATGGTCGCGACGCGACCTCTGCTGGGTCGGGCACAACCGCAATTAACGGCGAGTGTGGTCGAACACATTCCTGCCAAAGCTGTGTTGCAGGTCGTGGATGTAACGCTGGGAGGAGGTGGTGGTGTGTGGATTCAAGCAACTGGCAGCGGAAACTCCTCTCCTTTTTTCTTTAAGGTGGAACCGGGAGAAACTCCACAGGTCTTAGAATTGGGGCATTCGTTAAAAGAAATTCTCGCCCCGCCTCGCCTCGGAAGCCTTCCGGAATTGGTTGATCCTGCCCCTATCAAAGCAGCCATTGCCGAGCTGAAGGACCAGGGCTGGAAGGTCACTTGGATCTCATTGTCGACCGCCCCAACTGCTGACGAAGCGGAACAGGAAACTCGCGCAGCCCGAATGGCGAACGCAGAATATATTCTCAAGCACTCAGATATTCCTCTGTTTGTTTCTAAAGGCACCAATTCGGATATTGGAGACCGCATTACATCTGTGGCTGGCAGAGAAGACTTGGTCGGCAATTCGGTCAGGATAAGATTCTTTGGAATCAAATGAAGCTTGTGGAGGAAATCAGATGGAAAACATTGCGAAAAAACTTGCAGTCGCACTGACTTTAATCTTCTTCACAGTAGCGGCCGGCCAGCGGCGGTCACTCGCGCAAAGTCCCGTTACGCTCGATACCGATCCGGCGATAAAGGGATCAAGTCCGTACGAGGAAACTGTAAATCGCTATTTGCTCAAGAAACAGGACAAGATTGTAGGTGGGAAGCCAGCGCCTGCCGGAGCCTTTCCCTGGCAGGTGTCGCTTGGTGTTTCCTGGATTTCCGATCCGTTTAGTGCACACTTCTGTGGTGGCTCGGTCCTCTCGGAAAAGTGGATCATCACCGCAGCCCACTGTGCAGTGCGACTAACTCCCGGACAAGTAATCATTACAGCTGGCACTAATCGGCTGGTTGACGGTGCGGTAAGAAGAAACGTTAACCGCATTATCGTTCACAGGAGCTACAGCGTTCAGAACCAGGATAACGACATCGCACTCATGGAACTCCGGGATCCGCTGCCAACCGGACTACAAATAAAGAAGGTGGATCTGTTCACGCCGGGCGAGGAAAGCGGTCTTACCGAGACCTCCGTTCTTACCGTCACAGGTTGGGGTGCTACGGTGGAAGGGGGAAACGTGGTCCGCGATCTGCGGTACCTCGATGACCTGCCGTTTGTTCCCCGAGCCACTTGTAATTCCACGCAGGCTTATGATGGCAGAATAACCGTAAACATGATCTGTGCCGGGGTGAGGACCGGAGGCAAGGACTCCTGCCAAGGCGATAGCGGTGGACCGTTAACGTTTGGCTCCGCAACTCCGAAACTCGCTGGCATAGTGAGTTGGGGCGATGGTTGTGCGGCGCCCGACAAGGTCGGAGTCTATACTCGAGTTTCTAACTATGTAGATTGGATTCAGACCTGTGTCTCAGGCTCTTCCTCGTGCAATCAATAAGCCGCGCTTTCGGTTCACGTCTTAGACGCTGTCATTGAGCATTTTCACTCCGGCTCTCTTGAGTGGTTCCATCACTGGTTCAGCAGATCCACTCAAGAGAGTCGGCAATAGAGCTTAGTTCGCACACCCTCAGCATCCCTCCGCGCAAGAAAATTTCCCGCCTGCGTTCTACTCATCAGTAGGTTCTGGTTCAGCGTCTCCCGCAACTTTCGTGAGCGTCTCCCCAGAATTCTAAGTGGTCCACCTATGACTAGCGCTCCCCGTAACGATTTTTAACCTGGCTTGGGCATGGTGCATGAAACAGCGAAGGCGTGGTTGGAAACGCCGCCGCCCAGGCAATTTCTCAGGAGACAAGACAATGAAGAAAAATGCGTTTTTGCTAACACTCGGGGTAGTTCTGTTGTCAATAATGGCGTCAATGGGTTTGCTAATTAGGGCAGAGGCCCACAAAGCCGGCGGCGCTCCGCAAGGAGGCGAGACTTCGGCTGGCAACTATCGTCTCTCCGGACCTTACACACACAAGAACCTTTCAATCTTTCTGGTCCACGGAAAGAATTTGATCAAGGCCAAGTCGATTCTGACGCTGCAGGAAGCGCTGGTGCAAAAGAAGGTTGTGGTTTATGAGACAAAAAGCGTCAACGAACTTTCGATCCAAAACTTTTCGGATGAGGATGTTTACGTGCAGTCTGGCGACATCGTCAAAGGTGGCCAGCAAGACCGCATGATTGGAGTGGATTTGATTGTGCCGCCGCGTTCGGGCAAGTTGCCGATTTCAGCTTTTTGCGTGGAGCACGGGCGCTGGAGTGGTCGCGGGAATGAGCGTTCCACAGTCTTCAGCAGTTCGTCGGATGCGGTAGCCACGAGGGAAATCAAGTTGGCCGCCAAGCGTGAAAACTCGCAAGGCGAGGTTTGGCAGAGTGTGACGGTCGCTCAGGACAAGCTCAGTCGCAGCGTCGGCACGCGCGTTAATTCGACCGTCTCAGCGTCGAGCCTGCAACTTGCAGTTGAAAATGACAAGGTCCAGGAAACCGCCGACAACTATCTCAAAGCATTGGGCGGCATCGCTGACCGCAGCGACGACGTAATCGGTTATGTTTTCGCAATCAACGGCAAGGTGAATAGCGCAGACATCTACGGCTCGAACGTCTTGTTCAAAAAACTTTGGCCGAAGCTGCTCAAGGCAAACGCGATCGAAGCCATCGCCGAACTGCAGCTTGGTAGGTTCAAACCGGCATCGGCTGATAACGTGCAGGGATTCCTTTCCGCTTCTGATAAGGCGAAAGGCTCAGACAAGGACGTCAACACGCGCGTTAACCTGCTGACTCGCGAGGATGATGAAAACATTCTTTTTGAAACGCGGGACAAAAAGGAAAACGGGGCGTGGATTCACCGCAACTACATTAAGAAAAACTAAGACCAGGCAAAGGGTAAGGGTTAAGGGGAGGGAAGGAGAGGTAACGAGGATTCGTAATCCCTCTCACCCCTCCCCTTTACTGCTGCCGTAATGGCTTAGTGAACAATCTTCGTCGAATACATTACGCCGTACATCTCGTCCTGATGTTTGGTGAAACCGGCGCCGTCGCTCGAAAGCATCAAATTCACCAGTTGTACCTGTCCGTTATACTTCCGGTAAGCCATCCATTGTAGTCGCCGGATGCCGTCTGGTTTCTCAGGATTGGCTTCGCGAAATTGCACGCCTTTGAGGCCGTCAATCTCCACCCACTTCACTTCGTCTACTTCGCCATTCTTAGCGCGTGTCTTGGCGCCATCGTAAAACGCCTTGATGCTGATGTCAGTGGGGAAGCTTTCATCCATTGCCGAGATACTGACGATCAAGTTTGCCGCTTCCGAGCCGCCCGGGGATCGCCACATGAACATTTTTGATTCGTTCGTACTCTCCGTCCACTTGGGTGGAACGCTCCAGGACATTCCCTGTGCGTCCCACTTGGCTGTTTGACCGCCGGCCAGTGCCTGAGTTTGTGCCGCGGTTGGAGTGCCATGTTCGACGTCTCCACTCGATTCGGTCGATGTGGTGCCCGGGCCACTAGAAGTGTTGGAGTTTTTTAGTTTGCCGGTCAAGTTGCAAAGCGAAAGCGCAAATCCGAGGATAAGCAAGACGGGAATATGTTTCATGGGCACACTCACAAGAAGGAAACTGAAAGAGCAGTGCGCTTCTATTCTAAAACGGGGTGGTAAGTCAATGCCCGAGCCTCACGCACGGCGACTTCTGTTAGGCGCTGCGATGAAAAATTAGAGTTTGCATTACAAACGGAAGCCCCGTGCGTGGTATCCTACAGTTCCCCCTCTAACAACCCCCTTTTATTGACTGAGCTAGCGCTCAACATTGCCGGAGAACACGTATGAATACCGCTGCCTTTAAGCCTGGTCGCAAACCGCGACTCGGATCCAAACTCGTAACTACAAACCGATTGGCTTCATTGTTGTTAGTCAGCTTGCTGGGACTCGCTCTCAGCGCTTGTCAAAGATCCGATACAACCTCGAATACAAATATGCCAGCCAATACAAACATGGCTCCGACCATGGCAATGGCCAGTCCTTCGCCGGACGCAACACCAATAAGCGCCGCCCGCGAACCGGAAAAATATCGCGCCGTCCTGGTCTTCAGCGCCGAGACCGAAGGCGGCCAAAAGACCATCGGTATTCCTTCGTTGTCCGCGGCAGTTGCGCGCAATGGGGCCGACCGGCGCGTGTCGTTCAAACTCCCTGACGGTTCTGATCTCATTTATCTCGAACAGGGCGACAAACACATTGTGATTGCCCCAGGTCGAAAGCAATATGCAGAGTTGACTCCGGAAGCAACGGGCTTTCAACTGCAAAAATTAATGACTGCCGGCCAGATTGTCTCTTATCTCGAGAAACTCAAAGGCGTAGAAAAAGTCGGTGACGATACGATGAATGGACGTCCCGCGGACAAGTATCGTTATGCGACCACGACGAACACTTCAACCTCCGCCGGAGAGGTAAAGAGTGAGGCTTTCTTCTTTGTCGATAAGGAAACAGGCTTGCCGCTCAGGGCTGAGCTCTACTCGGAAGCGAGCGGAAATGTGCAGGGGGTTAAGGGCGCAAAGATTGTGGCGGAGATGCGCGACATCAGCACAACGGTGGATGACACCTTGTTTCAGGTTCCGGTTGGGTTCGATAAAGTTCCCCCTGAGCAGGTGCGCCAGCAGATCGATTCGTTCACCAATACTGTTGCTGCATTAGTAAAAGCGCTAATTGCCAACATGAACGCGGGAGCAACCAGCAGCGCGACGCCAGCCGCCGTGGCTTCGCCATCAGCGTCGCCGGCGCGCTATTAGTTTCAAGGAGAATCAACGATGAAATACTTACTCCTGCTGGTTCTCGGTCTCGTAATTGGAGCTGGTGCGGCCATCTTCTTTCTGGGTGTGCCGAGCGCGAAGACGATTCCGGGTACGGCCGTACAAACTCCGCCGCCAAACGGCGATCCGCCAGGAACCGTGGTGGTTGCGATCAGCGATAGTTTCTTCAGTGAAATGTTGGGGACAGTTTTTCGCGACCTGGGAGCGCCATCGTTCAACCTGGCCGCGGGAGGGGCGCCGGCGAATTCTTCAAGCCTGGAGAACGTCGTGTTTCAGGGCGGCTGCACCAATACGATGACGCTCGCCGCCGAGGGCAGCAACACTAAGACGCAGGTAAAGTTTGCGGGCGGAAAAATCTCCGCCCCGCTCGTTTTCAGCGGCAACTACAATTTGCTCGGCAACTGCATGCAGTTTAAGGGCTGGGCGCAAACTACCATGCAACTTTCGTTTGATCAGCCCAGCCAAACTCTCTACGGACGACTGAGTGTAGATGGAGTTGATTTAGAAAACGTCAATCCGTTAGCTAACAACTTCGTGACGGTATTCGTGCGCACTGCCATCGACAGCAAAGTTAATCCGATTCAGCTCTTGCGTCCGCAGCAACTGCAATTGCTGATTCCGGTGCAGGCGAGTAATGGTTCGGTGAAGGCTCACGTGAAAGACGTGCGCTCGGAAGTGCAGGATGGGTCGCTACGATTACATATCACTTACGATTTCGCCGGAACCAAAGGCAAAGCGCCGCCGCAAGGATGATCGGAGCGGTGGCAACTCGAGCTTTCCTAACCTGAGCTGAGCAGCGCTGAGTCAGGTCGGGAAAGCAGGCTTGCCGCCTTTACGCTGGTCGTACCGCGTTCGCAAAAGCCTTCGTCCCCAGCGTATTCAGAACTTCAGTCTTTCTTACCCAGCCGCGCCGCGCCGTTCCCACTCCGTATTTTAAATTGTGAAGAGCGCCCGTCGAATGCGCATCAACTGAGATTACAAACTTGATCTTGCGTTTGCGCGCTGCGCGAATCCAGCGCGGTTCCATGTCAAGCCGGTGAGGATCGCCGTTAACCTCAATGGCCGCGGGCGACTCGGCGATCACGTCTAGGATGCGCTCAACATCGCAATCAAAGGGCGGGCGGCTGAGGAGTTTGCGGCCGAGCGCGTGGCCCCATATTTTGAAGACCGGCTGGCGCATCGCGGTTTCGATTCGTTTGGTCATCTTTGCCGAATCCATTTTGTAACGCGAGTGGATGCTGGCAACAATCACGTCAAACTGTTCCAGGATTTTGTCAGGATAGTCGAGCTGGCCATTCGCAACGATGTCAGACTCCGTACCACGCAGGATCTTTATCCTGACCCTCTCCTGCACTTCGTCAATCTCTGCCCACTGCCGCTTCAAGCGATCGAGGGTAACGCCGTGGGCGTAGAAGGCGGTGGGTGAATGATCCGTGATCGTCACGTATTTCATTCCCATGGCTTCCGCTGCTCGCACCATTTCTTCGAGCGTGTTTTTGCCGTCGGAATAAGTCGTGTGGCAATGGACCATCCCGCGAATGTCTGCGAGAGTGATCAAATCGTCCGTTAGTTTGCCGGCGAGCGCCGCCTCAATCTCACCTTCGTCTTCACGCAACTCAGGCATTATGTATTGCATGCCTAACTGTTCATAAATATCTTCCTCGCTTTGCATTTCGGCACGAGACGAGCGGCGCCGTGAACGCTTCGCTTTCTGCTTGTAGTTTGATTCTGGCCCGGCGCCGTTGGCGATCTGCTGGAGTCTATTGATGTGCGCCGGTGACCCTGTCTCCGTCAACAGCGCCAGGGCAAATTCTGCCGGTTTAGCAGCAACCACGGAAACGCGAGCGCCGTTAGGCAGCCGCACCGTGCTAGCCTCTTCCATCCGCTCTATCACCTCAGCAATTAGTGGGAACTTAAGAAAGTGTTCGATCAGCGCAGCTGGGCGCTTCGTCTTTGCTACCAGGCGAACGGTCCCAACCGTCTCCTGCCAGCGTCTCAGCGAACCGGCAAAACTCACCTCGACAGAGTCACGCGTAGACTGGAGATAATTAACAACCTGTGTCGCAGTTTCCAGAGCGCGGTGTAGATGTAAGCGTTCATCCTGCTTGCCGCGTTGACGATGGCTGGCGATTGTATCGAGGAGATTCTGCTCCGTCTTCGCGCCAAAGCCGACGAGCGTCCTAATCTTGCCCGCTTCCGCCGCAGCTTTGAGGTCTGCAATCGACTTGATGCCCAGGGCTTCGTGAAGTGTCCGGATCTTACTAATTGAGAGTCCGGGTATGGCAGCAAGTTCGACTATGCCTACGGGAAACTCCTGCTTCAGCTTGAGGAGTACGGAGGATTCGCCGGTTAGATACAGCTGTTCAATTTGCGAAGCCAGTCCGCCGCCAATTCCCGGCAATTGCGTCAAGCGGTTTTCGAGGACCAGTTCGCCGAGGTCTTCAGACAGGCCGGCAACTACGCGGGCGCCGGATTCGTAAGCGCGCGCTTTGAACTTGTCCTTGCCGCCTTTCAACTCGAGCAAGGCGGCGATCTCCTGCAGTGCGGCAGTGATTGCAAATTTGTCCAGACGCTTGTTCCTAGTCATGACTGAGCAAGAATACAAGAATTCTTTGGCAATTCAATTGCGGGGGTGAAGACTATCACTGGTCAAGTATCAGATGTGGCTCAGAAGGGCATTGGACGACGAGCCCCTGACCATGGATATTGATCAAATCGCTTGGCACGTTTCAGAGGCGCAGCCTCGCAGCGTTGAGCGTTTCTCGGAAAGGCAGAGCCTTTCCGCACGGAATGCGGCAAAGCCGCAGCCGCTCGAACCAACCAGCGAGGCAAGCTCCTTCTCCACGAAAAGTGGAGCTGTGGGTTATAGTTCTATCAACCCCCCAAATACTTCGTCCCAGAGAACGCGCAATGCCTATCGCATCAATCAATCCAGCCAATGGCACAACCATCAAGACTTTTGAGCCACTCAACGAAGCTCAAATTAATGAACGACTGGCAAGAGCTGTGGAAACGTTCCGCGTCTATCGTCGCACCAGTCTCGCCGAACGTGAACCAATGATGGCACGCGCGGCAGAAATTCTGGAACAGGAAAAGAATGACTTCGCGCGGCTGATGACTTTGGAAATGGGCAAACCAATCAAGGCCGCCGTAAGTGAAGCGGAGAAGTGTGCGTTGGTTTGTCGCTACTACGCCGAGAACGCCAGGCATCATCTGGCTGACAACCTGATTGCAACAAATGCGACGAAAAGCTTTGTGCGCTTTCAACCCCTGGGTCCCGTCTTGGCGGTTATGCCGTGGAACTTTCCGTTTTGGCAGGTCTTCCGTTTTGCAGCACCAGCGCTGATGGCCGGCAACGTCGGCCTACTGAAGCATGCCTCAAACGTGCCGCAGTGTGCGCTTGCAATTGAAGATATCTTTCGGCGAGCCGGATTCCCGGAAGGTGCATTTCAAACTTTGCTGGTTGGCGCCGAGGCCGTGCCGCGAATTCTGGAAGATCCACGCGTCGTGGCGGCAACGCTGACTGGTAGCGAGCCAGCCGGCCGCAGCGTCGGCGCTTTGGCCGGCAAACAGATCAAAAAGACAGTGCTCGAGCTCGGCGGCAGCGATCCTTTTATCGTCATGCCGTCGGCTGATCTTAATGAGGCAGTCACCACGGCCGTAAAAGCGCGCACGATTAACAATGGCCAATCGTGCATTGCGGCAAAGCGTTTCATCGTGGTCGCGGAGATCTACGATGAGTTTGAATCTCGCTTTGTGTCAGCAATGAAGGCGCTTCGCATTGGCGATCCAATGGACGAAACTACCGAGATCGGGCCACTGGCGACGGAACAGATTTTGAAGGAACTGGAGGATCAGGTGAAAGCATCGGTCGCGGCCGGGGCCATAGTGCTGACCGGAGGCTCAAGAGTGAATCGTCCCGGAAATTTCTACGAACCCACCGTACTCGTAAACATCCCGCGAGACTCACCAACTAGTTGCGAAGAGATCTTTGGACCAGTCGCAATGCTTTTCCGCGTCCGGGACATTGACGACGCGATCACGCTTGCAAACTCAACCACCTTCGGTCTTGGTGCTGCTGCCTGGACTTCCGACGTCACCGAACAGGAGCAGTTCGTCGAAGAGCTCGAAGCCGGTTGCGTTTTTGTTAATGGCATGGTCGCTTCTGATCCGCGTCTCCCCTTCGGCGGCATCAAGAACTCCGGCTATGGTCGCGAGCTTGGTGAATTCGGTATCCGGGAATTCGTTAACATAAAGACGGTCTGGATCAAGTAAGAGAGCTTCAATGACGCAGCGAAAAGTAAAAGTGAACGATGTGATGCAGCGAAACTATGTTTACAACCTCGTTGCGCCGGCGGGTCGAAATTTTCATCCCGACTTTCGTCCCGAACTTACGCCCAAACAACTGCTTAGGCTTGGCGTATTTGGCGGCAAGTATATGACTGACTGCACCGCCGAGTTTCCGGCGGACTGGTTTGCCAGGGCGAAACTTTGCCACGAGCGCCACGATCCAAAGTTGAACTACTTTGGCGTCAACGCCTCGCAGTCGTTGTCAGTGTGGCGAAAAAATGGTTGGCTCTATGAAGAAGATCCGCGCGGATGGTTTCAATGGTACTGCCGTTACTACATGGGAAGAAGATGCGTGGATGACGAGCGACAGATAAAGCGCTGGCGCGCCGTTAGACGCCACATCACGCAAATCCAGAAAAACTGTCCTGTTGGTGCACTCGATTGCCGGCCCCGCCAAAGGCAGGCGTTGCTCCACTGGGCCTATGATTCGCGCAAGCTTTGAGTGGTTGGAGACTAACGCTAGTCCTCGCGCGAATCATGCCCTAAGTAAGGCTCTGCTCTGAGACCAGTTTCACCCCTCCGCTTCGCGCGCGATCGCCGCTTCGCCGCCAACTCTTGAGGCAGCTCGCGCCAGCAACATGACTACCACGATCGCTATTATCGTTGCCAGAATGGCATAGGTGAGCAAGCCCGTGATGCTGTCACTGGTTTGCAAGACTTCTTTGATTATCGCCTTGATCGCTTCATTCCAGGCGAGCGCTGCCACCAGTCCAAGCGATGCCGAAGCAAGCGTAATCATAGTTTGAAAAAAGACTTTCGGATTCATGGGTTGTCTCCTATTGCTGCTTTGGGTGCTGGTAGATCACACCGCTTCTATGTCACTATTGATTCAAAGTCAACATCCGGTCGGTTAGCTATTCAACGTCAACCGGCAGATTGATTAAGTTCATAGCCTGGGGTAACTGTATGCAAAGACATTCCAGACTCTTAAGGCGAAGTTGTCCCGTACTGATCCTCGGACTCAGTGCCATCCTGTTTTTTGCCGCCTGTGGCAGCAATGCTGTCAGCCCAAACAACTCGAACCGATCTTCTTCGAACAGCAACAGAAACAGCACTGAGCTGGTAGATCTAAATTCGGCCTCCAAAACTCAACTAATCGCGCTGCCGGGAATCGGTGAGGCCCACGCGCAAAAGATCATTGAAGGTCGTCCCTATCGAGAGAAGACTGACCTGGTGAAAAAAAACATAATCTCGCAAAGTACTTACGACATGATCGCCGATAAGGTCATCGCCAGACAGCACTGAGAGTTCATCGGGCAAACTGGATTCACCCACGGCTCTGTCCCGCTTCCCCCGCAGCCGGTAAACAAACCTCACGCTGAGTCTCTTTTGATGGGAAGGTAGCATTATGGAAGACTACGAAAAACTTGGCGCTTTCTATCTCGGTCGTCCTTACGACCTGGGAACAAAAAAACCTAAAGACGGCCTGCTGCTTTACGACTCCAAGGATCTGTTAACTCACGCGGTGTGCGTTGGCATGACGGGGAGCGGCAAGACCGGCTTGTGTTTGGCGCTGCTTGAAGAAGCGGCCATCGATGGGATTCCCTCCATCATCATTGATCCCAAGGGCGACCTTGCCAATCTCATGCTGACATTCCCGGATCTGAAATCTGAAGACTTCGTTCCCTGGGTAAATGAGGAAGATGCGCAAAAGAAAAATCTTTCAACTTCTGAGTTTGCTGCCCAGCAGGCCGATTTCTGGAAAAAAGGGTTGGCGGACTGGGGCCAAAGCGGAGACCGGATCAAGCGGCTGCGCGATGCCGCAGACTTTCGCATCTACACACCCGGCAGCAATGCCGGCATTCAGGTTTCAATTCTGAAATCATTTGCGGCGCCTCCGCGGGCCATCACAGAAGACAGCGAGTTGTTGACCGAACGGGTAAACATTACAACTACCAGCCTGCTTGGTCTGTTGGGCCTCGACGTCGACCCCCTGAAGAGTCGCGAGCATATTCTGATTTCCAACATACTCAGTCGAGCCTGGTCTGCCGGTAATGATCTGGACATCGCGGGTTTGATCCAGCAGATTCAGTCGCCGCCGATGACCAAAGTCGGTGTGATGGATATCGATTCATTTTTCCCTTCCAAAGATCGCTTCGAGCTGGCGATGTCGCTCAATAATCTTCTCGCCGCCCCGGGCTTCGCGAGTTGGATGGAAGGTGAACCGCTGGATATTCAACAGATCCTCCACACCAACGATGGCAAACCGAGAGTATCCGTTTTCTCGATCGCCCATCTGGACGACGCCCAGCGAATGTTTTTTGTGTCGCTACTGCTTACCCAAATTTTAGGTTGGATGAGAACCCAGTCAGGCACCACGAGTTTGCGCGCCATTCTCTATATGGATGAAATCTTCGGCTACTTTCCGCCGGTCGCAAACCCGCCTTCGAAGCTCCCGCTGTTGACACTGCTCAAACAAGGCCGGGCGTTTGGTCTTGGAGTGGTGTTGGTTACGCAAAACCCGGTCGACCTGGACTACAAAGGACTCAGCAATACCGGCACGTGGTTCATCGGACGCTTACAAACCGAGCGCGATAAAGCGCGGGTGTTGGAAGGCCTGGAAGGGGTCGCCGGCGGAACGGGAATGAAGTTTGACCGCCAACAAATGGAGCAGACTCTGGCCGGCCTCAACAACAGAATATTCCTGTTGAATAATGTTCACGAAGACGGCTCGGAAGTTTTTGAAACGCGCTGGGCTATGTCTTACTTACGCGGACCGCTCACTCGCAAACAGATCAAGGCGCTGATGGATCCGATCAAGGCGGCCGCTGAAGGGGCAAAAGCACAACCAGCAGGAGCAGCGGCACAACCCGGCGCGTCGGTAAGCGCAACCTCGACCGCAGTCCCGGCAGTCAGCAGCAGTGCCAGGCAGAATCGCCAGCCAGTTTTGCCCCCCGAAGTTTCTCAATACTTCATACCGGTGCGCGCCGCAGAACCGGGTGGCGCTACGCTGGTCTATCACCCCACGGTGCTCGGGGCCGCGCAAGTGCGTTTCAGCGACAAGAGTATTGACACTACTCGAGAACTAACAGTGCTGGCGCAAGTTTCCGATGGCGTGGTCGGGGTCGATTGGGAAAGTGCGACTTTGGTTGAGTTGGTCATTGAGGATTTGGAGAAGTCGCCGGCGGAAGCGGCCCAGTTTGGTGAGTTGCCGAGCTCGGCAAGCAAGGCAAAGAATTACGACAAATGGCAGAAAGACATGGCTGGTTGGCTCTATCGCAGTCAGAAAGTTGAGCTCTTTAAGAGTCCCAGTCTGGATCAAACTTCAAATCCTGATGAGCCGGAACGCGATTTCCGGATTCGCTTGCAACAAGCCGCGCGCGAACGGCGTGATGAAGCTGCTGAGCGCTTGCGCCAAAAGTACGCGCCCAAAATCGCGGCCCTCGAAGAGAGAAAAAGACGCGCTCAACAAGCAGTCGAACGAGAGGCGGAACAAGCTAGAGGCCAGAAAATGCAGACTGCCATTTCATTTGGGGCCACGCTGCTCTCTTCCTTCATGGGCCGCAAAGCCGTGAGCTTATCGTCGTTGGGCCGAGCCACTTCCGCCGCGCGCGGTGTCGGACGTTCGATCAAAGAATCTCAGGATGTCGGCCGTGCCGAAGAAACCGTGGCAGCAGTTGATCAGCAGATGGCCGAACTGGATGCGCAGTTTAAGGAAGAAACGGCTGCGCTGGAGGCGTCAAGCGATCCGCAGACAGAAAGTCTTGAGACTACGGTTATTAAACCGAAAAAAGCCGATATCGCTATCAAGCTGCTGAGTCTGGCGTGGGCTCCTTATTGGCACGACCCCCAAGGACAAAAAGCTCCCGCCTGGGAGTAAACGATCGCCCGAAACAAGGGCTACAAAACCAGGAGAAATGAAATGGAAGAACTCATCAAACAAGTAACAGCGAGGGCCGGCATTTCTGAAGATCAGGCGCGCTCAGCCGTAACGACGGTGCTGGATTTTGTTAAGAGCAAATTACCCGCGCCTATTGCCGGACAGATTGAAAACGCGATATCCGGAGAAGGCGGCGGCATCAGTGGCGTAGTTGGCGACATCGCGTCGAAGGCTGGCGGCCTACTGGGCTAGACAGTTTCCTGAGTCTGAACATGGAACAGGAGATGGAGGTCGCGCCGGCGTGGGGACATGCCGGCGCGTTTGTCTCCTTCAGCAACTGCTGTAAGCATTAAGAACCCAGGAAGTACATCCACCGGAGCGAGGACTATGACCAACCAATTCTCAAATCTGCTCAAATCGGTATCCATCGTACTCGGCTTTATCATAGCGCCGATAGTAATGCTGTCTTGTTTGGCAAGCGCATCCTCAGCCAGCGCTCAGGTCAGCGCGGACCAGTTGCCGGCGCTTCATTGGCGCAGCATCGGGCCATTTCGCGGAGGTCGCACGCGAGCGGTAGCTGGTGTGCCTTCACAGCCGAATGTTTTTTATGTTGCTCAGGTGAATGGCGGAGTTTTCAAGACGACCGACTACGGTCGCACGTGGGTGCCAATTTTCGACGATCAACCAACCGGGTCGGTCGGCTGCATCGCCGTGGCGGCGTCAAATCCCAACATCATTTACGTTGGCAGCGGCGAAGGTTTACAGCGACCGGATCTTTCAGTCGGTGACGGGATTTACAAATCCATCGACGCGGGAAACACCTGGACCCATCTGGGCCTGCGCGACGGTCAGCAGATACCTCAAATCGCCGTTGATCCACGCAACCCCGATCATTTGCTGGTGGCCGTCGCCGGTCACCCGTATGGTCCAAACCAAGAGCGAGGAGTTTTCCGTTCAACCGACGGCGGCAAAACTTTCGAAAAGGTCCTCTACAAAGACGAGAACATCGGCGCGGCCGATGTGCAGATCGATCCATCGCACCCGGAGGTCGCGTACGCGTCGCTGTGGGAAGCGCGTCAGGGTCCCTGGGAGAATGCTGCGTGGAATGGACCCGGTGGTGGAATATTCAAGTCGATGGATAGCGGCAAGACCTGGAAGCAACTGACTAAAGGTCTGCCCGAGGGAATAATTCAAGCAAACGTGACCGTCTCCGCGAGTTCGACGAAGCACTTGTTTGCGTCGGTTGCGGCGGTCAGCGGCGTAAACCTCTATTCTTCGGATGACAGTGGGGACAGTTGGACCATAGCCACAACCGATGCGCGTCCGGCCGGACGTATTGGCGGTGGCGACTTGTCAGTGCCGCGAATCGATCCGCAAAACGAAAACGTGATTTACGCCGCCAGCACTGTCTGTTGGAAATCCACCGATGGGGGCCGGACGTGGAACGCTTTTCGTGGCGCGCCCGGTGGCGACGACACGCAAAACATTTGGATTAACCCCAATAACTCCGACATCATTCTGCTCGGCTACGATCAGGGCGCGATCGTCACGGTGAATGGCGGCAAGTCGTGGAGCAGTTGGTACAACCAATCGACGGCCCAGCTTTATCACGTCGGCGCTGATAACGCTTTTCCTTATCGCCTGTGCAGCGGCCAGCAGGAAAGCGGATCCGTTTGCATCTCCAGCCGCGGCAACGATGGCCAGATTACGATGCGCGAATGGCATCCGGTCAGCGCCGAAGAATACGGCTACGTTACTCCGGACCCGCTTGACCCGGACATCGTTTACGGAGGCAAGCTCACGCGTTACGACCGGCGTACGGCGCAAGCACAAAACATTCTGCCGAAAGTATTCCGGTCGCCTGACTTTCGTATGCTGCGTACCCAGCCGGTGATCTTCTCGCCAGTTGATCCCCACGTTTTGTTCTTTGCGGCGAACACCTTGTGGAAAACGAAGGACGGCGGGCGAAACTGGCAACAGATTAGTCCAGATCTCACGCGCAAAACTTTTGAACTTCCCGAAACAATTGGCAAGTATCGTTCGCAACCAACCGCGCAACCGACCCAGCGCGGCGTCATCTATGCAGTGGCGCCATCGCCGCTCGACATCAAACGCATTTGGGCCGGAACCGACGACGGGTTGATTCACCTGACCACTGACGGCGGTGCCAATTGGACCAATGTCACCCCTGCGCAGCTCAAGGCCTGGCAGAAAATTTCAATCATCGACGCCAGCCATTTCAACGCGAGCACCGCGTATGCAGCGGTGAATACGTTGCGCCTTGATGACCTGCGTCCGCACATCTACCGCACGCGCGACTCAGGCTCTACCTGGACAGAGATCACGAATGGCATACCGACTAATGAAAATGTAAACGTGGTGCGTGAAGATCCATTGCGCGAGGGGCTACTCTTCGCCGGCACCGAGCGCGCGGTTTACGTTTCCTTTGATGCCGGCGATCACTGGCAATCATTACGGCTTAACATGGCCGCCAGCTCAGTGCGCGATCTGATTATCAAGGGCGACGATCTCTGTGCTGCAACACACGGGCGCGGCTTCTGGATTCTCGACGACATCACGCCGTTGCGGCAGTTGGATACAAAAGCAACCAGCGCCGACGCATTCTTGTTTCAACCGCAAACGGCGGTGCGGGTGCGTTGGAACATGAACACTGACACTCCGCTACCGCCTGATGAACCAGCAGGAGAGAACCCGCCGGATGGCGCGGTGATTGACTACTATCTTGGCCCTTCGCCTTCAGTCCCGGTAACGTTGGAAATTCGTGACGCGGCAGGACAAGTCGTGCGGCGTTATTCCAGCTCTGATCCGATACCTGCGATTGATCCGATGCTGGCGGTTCCACCTTATTGGGTGCGGCCGCCGCAGGGTTTGCCAGGTGATCGTGGCATGCATCGCTTTTTGTGGGATATGCATTACGCACCGGTTCCCGGTGAAAAACCTTCCTATCCCATCGCTGCCGTCTACCGGAACACGGCGCCCGATTTCACGTCTCCGTGGGTCATGCCCGGCAAGTACACGGTTGTCCTGATGGTAAACGGGAAGAGTTATCCACAACCGCTGACGATACAAATGGACCCGCGAGTTAAGACGCCCGTTCGTGATCTGGCCGAACAGTTTCGCTTATCTAAGCTGCTTTATGATCAGTGGCTGAGTTTTGATGACGTAACCACTAAGGTCACCGCGATCAGAAAGCAGCTCGCGAGTCTTCGTGCGACGGCGAAGACGGAGGATGTTAAAGCACGCATTGATGCGCTCAACCAAAAGCTGGATGGACTGGTCGGTCCGGAGACCCGGCGCCCTGATGCGGCTGCCAAATTGACGACGCAAAGCGCGACTGCCAGGCTAAAAACACTCTTCGGGATACTGCAAGACGTGGATCTCGCACCGACGCCGCAAGTGGTTGCCGCGGTTGCCGAGTTGCAAAAAGATGCACAAGTACTAATGGGCCAATGGCAAGCGATGCAGCAGGAGGTTTCCAAGCTGAATGATCGGCAACAGGACTGAGTTACGCCCGAAGATGCGGAGTCGCAAAACGAACCAGTATCTTCGAGGCGAGCGTCCGGATGGATTTAGCCAATGTTCGGGCAGCATGGTACTTTCGAGAGTTTGAGGCTGGCTCTTCACTGGGACCGCGGGCGTCCCGCCCGCCCGCGTTGAGCACCACATCGACTAACCTGTCAGGTTCAACCGCGCCCTGAGTGAACTTGTTGCGTGAGGCGGGCGGGACGCCCGCGGTCCCAGTGAAGAGCAGGCGTGGCATACTTTGAGGCAATGCCGACGTCAAGCTTCCCGGCGTTAAAACGCCGGGCTAAATTCATCCCAACGCTACGCGTCGGAAGGCAGCAGTGAAGTCGGCTTGACCTCCATTGCCGCGCACAAGCCTGGGAGTGGTCCTTGTCAAAATCAAACAGCACATACGACGTGGCGGTTGTGGGCGCGGGAGTTTTCGGCTCCTGGAGCTCTTATCAACTCCAGCAAGCGGGAATGCGGGTCGTATTGATCGACGCTCATGGCGCGGGCAACAGCCGCTCAAGTTCCGGTGGCGAGTCACGCATCATGCGCATGGGCTATGGTCCAGACGAAATCTACACTCGCTCGGCCCAGCGGTCGTTGCAGCTGTGGCAGGAGTTGTTCGCGCAGACTAACGAGCAGCTATTTCAACAAACCGGTGTTTTGTGGTTGGCCCATGCAGACGATCCCTACCCGGCACAGTGCGCCGAGACGCTCAGCAACTGCGCCATTCCTTTCGAGAAGTTAACAATTGCGGAAGTTAACCTGCGCTTTCCGCAGCTTGAACTGGAAAGAATCTCCTGGGCGCTGTTAGAACCTGACAGCGGAGTGGTGCTGGCTCGCCGGGCGGTTGCGGCGGTAGCGCGCGAAGCAATCCGTAACGGCGTCGAGTATGTGCAGGATGCGGTGAAGAGTCCTGCCGGCAAATCTAAACTCGATCGTATCGAAACCGCTAGTGGCCGCTGCATCTCAGCCGGGAATTACATCTTCGCTTGTGGTCCCTGGCTGCCAAAGCTCTTTCCCGAGTTGCTAAAAGACAGGATTCATCCGACTCGTCAGGAGGTTGTCTTCTTTGCCACGCCCGCCGGTGACCGGCGCTTCACCACGCCATCGTTACCCACCTGGATTGACTTCAAAAATGAAGCCTATGGTTTACCGGACATCGAAAGCCGCGGCGTGAAGATCGCAATCGATCGCCACGGACCACCTTTTGATCCAGACACGGAGGTTCGCGAAGTAACCGCTGAGGGCCTTGCCGAAACGCGCCAATACTTGGCGCGACGATTACCCGAATTGAAAGAGGCGCCTGTAGCAGCCACGGAAGTCTGCCAATATGAAAACACTTCCAATGGCGACTTCCTTATCGATCTTCATCCGGAGCTTGCCAATGTCTGGCTGGTCGGCGGCGGTTCAGGCCATGGTTTCAAGCACGGTCCCGCCGTCGGAGAATATGTTGCTGCCCGAGTCGCCGGTAGTAACGAAGGAATCGAACCACGCTTCAGTCTGGCAACGAAAGCGCGCGAGCAGAATCGGGCTGTCTACTAAGAAACCTTGATTTGCACCGCCTCCAGCCCGGAACAGACGACCAGAGTCGCCAGTTGAGTCGGGGTTTTGCGTTCGGTCTATAAATATCTCACTGCTAACGGAGTGAAAACTGTTGAGGTCTTTCAGCGTCAACAGCCCGAACCGATCGACCGGAAGCCTTCCTTTTCTTGCACAATCCAACCTGACACGCTAGCGTTAACAATTCAATCGCGAGGTACTCGACTTTCAATTCATAAGCTCTGACGAAAACAGTTGTCTTCAACCAAGGAGAACCCCCGATGAACATTGACACTGGCAACACGGCTTTCATGCTGCTCTGCTCCAGCCTCGTCATGCTGATGACACCGGGGCTGGCTTTTTTCTATGGCGGCCTGGTCGGACGCAAGAACGTGCTGGCCATCATGATCCAGAGCTTTGTTTCCATGGGTTGGACCACAGTGCTCTGGTGGGCGTTTGGTTTCTCGCTTTGCTTCAGCGGCGATCTCAAAAGTGGCACTGACTTCTACGGCATCCTCGGCAACTTCAACTGGGCGTTCCTGCGAGGCATTACGTTAGACACACCGTCCTTGATCAACCCGTCGATCCCAATGATTGTTTTCTGTGCTTACCAGATGATGTTTGCCATCATTACGCCGGCGCTGATCACGGGAGCATTCGCGAATCGCGTAACGTTCAAGGCGTACATGTTGTTTCTTACCGGCTGGCTAACGCTGGTCTACTTCCCATTTGTCCACATGGTTTGGGGTGGGGGCATTATGGCGAGCTGGGGTGTACTGGATTTTGCGGGCGGCATAGTAGTCCATAACATCGCCGGCATCGCCGCGCTGGCTTCGGTGCTCTATGTGGGCAGGCGCAAGGTTGCCGATAGCGGACCACACTCGATCCCGCTCGTGGCGCTGGGAACGGGCCTGCTCTGGTTTGGTTGGTATGGTTTCAACGCCGGCAGCGAGTTTCGCGTCGACTCTGTTACGGCGGTCGCTTTTCTGAATACGGATCTGGCTGCCAGTTTCGCAGCCATCGCCTGGCTTGGCATGGATTGGATGACAACGAAGAAGCCAAAGTTTCTTGGTTTGCTAACCGGCGCGGTTGCAGGTCTCGCGACCATCACGCCGGCGGCAGGTTATGTTTCACCGGCAACAGCGTGTCTGATTGGAGTTGTTGCCGGCATCGTCTGCTTCTATGCCGTAGCGCTGAAGAACAGACTTCGTTGGGACGACGCGCTTGATGTCTGGGGCGTCCACGGCGTTGGCGGCTTCCTGGGCATTATACTTTGCGGTGTCTTCGCTACCACCGTGTTCAACCCGGCAGGCACGGATGGGCTGCTCCGCGGCAATACGCATTTTTTCCTCGTTCAACTTGGCGCCGTACTTCTCTCATCGATCTGGGCGTTTGTCTTTACTTACGGGATGCTTTGGATAATCGATCGCATCACCATGGTGAAGGTCGATGAAGCTGGGGAGACGGAAGGGCTCGATCTGGCGATTCATGGGGAAGCGGCGTACGTGGAGAGCATTTGAGGAACCTCGCTGGTAGTGTCCGGACTTCGGTTTTCTAAATGTAACTTCCGTGTTCTTGTGTCTCTGTGGCTAGTAATCGCCTGAAAATTTACCGCCGAGTCACAAAGAGTACGCACAGAGATTAATTCAGAAAGGGCTCCATCCGATTTAGCAATAAGAGCTCGAACGACGTTGTTCTTGCTGATATGATTGGGCGCAAATGGTTCCCCGACTTTCACCAGCAGTTTGTCTTCTAATCATTTTCTTCGCCGTAACGGCTTTTTCCCAGGGGACCCCCGATCGAGACATTGCCGCACGCTTTGCGCCGATCTTTTACCAGGCACTCGGCGACAAACCGCGGAGCGATTACATAACAAACTTCGATTTTGACGGCGACTGGCGGGGCGATAACAACTGGGAAAACACTGACGAAAAGAAATTCCCGCTCCGGGCCTATATCTATTATTCAGTCAGCGAAACCCAAACGCACTACTTCATCCACTACGCCGTGTTTCACCCGCGCGACTACAAGGGCGGCGAGCGCAAGGGTCTGATTCTTAGCGAGATCATTCGCGAAGGCACAAAGCACGGCGTTGAGAAAGACCCAACTGGTTTGATGTCCGAGGCGGGCGTCGCTCACGAGAACGACATGGAAGGCGTTCTCGTTGTGGTTGCTAAAAACGGGCAGGATTTGTCGCGCGCGCACACTGTGTTCGTTCAAACGTTTCATCACAACGACTTTTCTCCTTACCTGCGGGGAGAGTCGGAGCCTAAGGGCTTTGGGACTTTTAAAACTGAAGAGCAACGCGCGCTGCTTTATGTCGAACCTAAAGGCCATGGAATCGAAGCTTACTCAGGCGACGAAAAGCAAACTGCGAGGAAAGACTTCTTGATCTACAAGTACACCGGCAAGGCTGAGGATCCGGATAAACAAAACGATGGATCAGTCGGGTATGGATTGCTTCCAATTGAGACTACCTTGTGGGCCCAGGCTAAGAATCGCAAAGCGGAAAACGATCCGACCTACGCAGCCGCAAACGACTACGGCCAACTTTCGCTCAATGTCGTACAAAAGAACGGAAAGACTAGTCTGCAAAAAATCAACGTTGGGGCGATTGGTTCAACCTTCGTGGGTGATTCAGGCGGCTTGAATATGGCCCATCCTCCGTGGGCCTGGTACGACCGAAATCATCGTAGCGATCCGCTGGGTCTGTGGTTCTTCGATCCGGCGCGCGTAGTCAAACGCGACTTCAAACTCGATGAGGCATTCTCGACCGTTTACCTGCGCCTGCCATTTTGGGCGGCTGGACGTTAGTGGACGCCGCTCAAATCTCGATCACCTCGAGGTCAGCCGCAACCCAGCCCGTGTTACACTTCGCAACACATTTTCAAGCCCGGGTCTAAATAGAGTGCGAATACGAATTGCTCTCAAGTTTGGTTTGCTCATTACACTTGGCATTATCGCCTGGGTGGTGGTTACCCATCTGCTAGTTCCCAATCCTCGTTCGCCGGTCCACAGTCTCGGCGCCGGAATTTTTTTCAACCTGCTGCATATTGCTGGAATCTACCTGGCTCTCAGCACCGCAAAGAATGAAGCCGCTGGTGCATTGGTTTTCAAGGAGGGCGTGAAAACTGGTCTGGCAACAGCATTGGTTTACGCAGTTTCTGCCAGCCTGTTTTTTGTTGTGGCGATAGCTGCGGTGGGTCCGAAGTTAATGGCGAGCGAGCCGGGTGCAGAGAATCTCTCGGTGACGCAGGTGGCTCTGGGGGCCTTCTTCGGTTTGTTTGTAGGGACGCTCGTATTTGGCCTGATCTATTCGACTGTCATTTCTTTTTTCCTGGCAAAACGCCAGCGTGCCTGACGGCTCTCACGTCAAGGAACCAACACCACTTTTCCGATATTCTTCCTGGATTCCAGATAGCTGTGCGCGTCACCGGCCTGCTCAAATGAAAATGTTTTGTCGACGTGCGGACGAATCCAGCCATCTTCTACGCCATCCAGGATCGCCATCATCCAGCTCGCGACTTTCTCCGGTTCATGCCACATGTGACCAAGGTTCAAGCCAAACACGCCGCGGTTTTTGTTGAGTAATCCGATCGGATGAAATCGCGGCATCTGCGCGGCGGCTTTGATCATTTTCAACTTGCCTTTCAATCCGTTTGCGGAAGCGACTGAAACTCCAAACATGCCAAGCCGTCCCGTGTGCCGCAAAGCCGCGTAACTCTTCTTCCAGTGGCTGCCACCGATCGGATCGATAACGAGATCTACGCCGCGATCTCCAGTCAGTTGCTTTAACACTGGCAGCCAGTCCTGATTGCGATAGTCGATCGGGTGGTCAAGTCCACGGGCGCGCAGAAACTCGTGTTTGCCCGGGCTGGCCGTTCCGTAAGTTGTCGCACCAATCTTTTTTGCAATGTCGATTGCTGCCAGGCCCACGCCGCCGCCGGCGTTGTGAATCAAAACCGATTCGCCGGCGTGCAACGAGCCCATCACCTGAAGCAGCGCATAGGCCGTAAGGTAGTTGACGGGAATAGCCGCCGCTTCTTCGAAGCTTAGGGCCTCGGGTTTGTCGAAGAGTTGATTCGCGGCCACCACCACGCTTTCGGCCTGACCGAGGAAACGCGTCATGGCTAACACTGGTCTGCCCAGGAATTGCTGATCTACCTCTGCACCCACGGCCGCAATCACGCCGGAAACTTCATAGCCCATCACGCAGGGCTTCTTCGGCCCATCCGGATATAAGCCCTGACGCGCGAGTATGTCAGCGAAGTTCAGTCCGGCGGCTTTTACTTTAACTACAACCTCGCCTTTGCCCGGACGCGGCTCTGGGGCTTCCTGAACTTTCAGGACTTCGACGCCACCGCTGGCTGTGTTTACGATCTGTCGCATTCGTCCTCCTGCGCCGGGGTATGAGCCGGCTTGTTCTGGGCGACGTTGCATGATAGCGAGCTAACGAATTGCTTTGCGAGCGAGCGCTTACCTGTCAGCTTTCAGGATTTCCAGCAGCGAAGCTCCGTCGTCATACACGATGTTTGCTATCTTCCAGCCGGCTCCAGCCGGAACCAGGCGGAACTTTACCTCGTGCTTCTCACCGAAATTCTCGAAAGTAACCGGCACTTCTACCATCCCCGGCCCAGCAATTCCGTCATGAACGGAAAACTTCTTGATTTCCACGTCCTGAGCGTTGAAGAGCGGGTCTCCATCCAAGGCCCCAACTTCACCACCGGAAGAATGGGCATCCCGCCAAAGCAGGTCCGCCAGTTCCCGGACGAAGTAACGATCTAACAATGTCCGACTTCTCTTTTGAAAAAACGGGCTACGTGTCTTGTGTTGCCGATAAAGACTGACAACAACTGCCTGAGGCGATAGCGACTTCGTTGACTTAGATCCTGGCGCCGCAGCGAAGGAGAGGCTGGACGCCGCGAGCATTCCAAGAATGACCAGTAGCAGTTTTGTTGTTCTCATAACAGGCTTCAGAAATTCTTTGTAAAGTTAAAGGCGCAGAGTTTCTGACGCTCTGCGCCTTGAGCTGGCAAAATTCGGATCCGCGAGCGAACGACCGCGAAGCTCTTCCTGGTTTACGACGCGCTCTTGGCTGCCGTGTCCGTAGCCGCCGTCTTATTCGGTTGTGGCGTTATACGAAGATAAGGCTTCGGCGCTTTCCACCCGGCTGGAAACTTCACCTTCGCATCCTCGTCTGACATTGAAGGGACGATGATTACGTCATCCCCATCTTTCCAGTTTACCGGCGTCGCCACGCTATACTTTGCCGTAAGCTGAAGCGAATCGATCACGCGCAGAATCTCGTCAAAGTTGCGGCCCGTGCTCGCCGGATAAGTGATCATCAGTTTCACTTTCTTGTCGGGCCCGATCACGAAGACCGAGCGGACGGTAAAGATATCGCTGATCTCGGGGTGGATCATGTCGTAAAGCTCGGCTACTTTGTGATCCGGATCGGCAATCACCGGGAAGTTGAGCGCCGTGCCCTGCGTTTCGCGAATGTCCTCCGCCCATTTGCTGTGCGAGTCGGTCTTATCGACGCTGAGGCCGATCACTTTCACGCCCCGGCGATCAAACTCGGGTTTCAGGCGTGCTGCCTCTCCGAGTTCCGTGGTGCAAACCGGGGTAAAATCTTTTGGGTGAGAAAACAATACGGCCCAACTATCACCGATCCACTCATGAAAGCTAATCGGGCCTGCGGTTGTTTCCGCTGTGAAATCGGGAGCAATATCACCTAAACGTAAAGCCATTTCGATCTCCTTCCGCTGCTAAAGAGTTAACTCCATTTCGCTAAGTGCGAGCGAGGGTTTTTCCGGATTGAATACTTGGAATGAATTACTCACCGCTTTTACATCCAAGTCAGCGTTAAGTCAAATAACTGGCGTCTGGAGGCGGCCGACTCGCATCTGGAAGAGGCCCTTTGACCTTAATTGTAGCCGCGTAATACCTGTTTTCAACCTGATTCGCATGATGTTATTATCAGGCCCCCCTGAATCGATAGTCCGATCCCCTTTCCTGAAATTTCAAGTTCGAACTATGTCCAGCGAGAACCCAACAACTGAAACAAATCTGGCTGCCAGTATGCAGGGACGACTGCGGCAGGACCTCTATCAGGCAATCTTCCATCATTCGAAAGAGCCTATTGCCATCCTCGACCCGCAGGGTCGGTACCTGGAGCAGAATGCCGCTCACGCCGAGTTGCTGGGTTATTCGGATGCGGACCTAGCGGAGCAAACTCCGGCGATACATATGGGTGAAGGGGATTTCGCGGCTGTAGTGGGCGAGGTTGCGGAAAAGGGTGAGTACCGCGGGGCCGTGGTAAATCGGACGAAAGCTGGTGAGGTCAAACACATTGAACTCTCCGCGTTTGCGATGCGAGACGAGTCGGGCGAGACGCTCTGTTACATCGGCATCAAGCGCGACATCACCGAACGGAAAAAAGCTGAGGAGGCTTTACAACGAAGCGAAGCCCAGTTAACTGACTTCTTTGAGAATGCGGCGATCGCTTTGCACTGGGTCGGACCTGACGGCACCGTCTTGCGCGTCAATCAGGCGGAACTGGAGATGCTTGGGTATACGCGGGAAGAAGTTGTCGGTCATCACATCGCTGAGTTTCACGCGGACCAGAATGCAATTGCAGACATTCTCCAGCGTTTGACAGCCGGCAAGGTGCTTCAGAGC
Organism: Pyrinomonadaceae bacterium; assembly: GCA_031365545.1. Classification (GTDB taxonomy): domain Bacteria; phylum Acidobacteriota; class Blastocatellia; order Pyrinomonadales; family Pyrinomonadaceae; genus PSRF01. Next base: position 38,278 of record JANLYH010000154.1, read on the forward strand.
TACGAAGCCCGACTGCGTTGCAAGGACGGCTCGATCAAGTATGTCAACATTAACTCCAGCGTATATCGGGAATCCGGCAAGTTTATTCACACTCGTTGTTTCACACACGACATCACCGAACGGCGGCGCACCGAGAGCCGGCTGGCTTTGCAATATGCCGTTACGAAAATTCTCGCTGAATCGCTCGAGATAACTGAAAGCGCCCAAAACATTTTGCGGGCGGCCTGCGCTACTCTCGACTGGAACGTCGGCGTGCTATGGAGAGTCGACGCGAAAGAAGCAGTTGTTCGCTGCGTCGAAATTTGCCACCAGAATTCCCAGCCTACTCCGGAATTCGATCAATTAACTCGAAACTCTGCTTTCAAGAAAGGTGTAGGACTACCGGGACGAGTTTGGGAAACGAGCAAGCCACTCTGGATTGACAACGTCGTGAGGGATGAAAACTTTCCCCGCTCTCCATTGGCGTTGCGTGAAGGCCTGCGGGGGGCGTTTGGGTTCCCCATCCTGATAGGCACCGAGGTTTGGGGGATTATCGAATTCTTCAGCCCGGAGATTAGAGAACCCGATGACGAGCTAATGAACCTCGCCGCCGGAATCGGCGGACAGATTGGTCAATTTACCCAACGAAAGCGCGCCGAAGACGAGGCCGTCAAATTGTTGAAGCGGGAGAGCCAGGCTCGTGCGGAGGCGGAAAAGGCCAACCGCTTGAAAGACGAATTCCTGGCTACGCTGTCCCATGAACTCCGCACTCCATTAAATGCTGTCATTGGCTGGTCACGAATGTTGGGTTCCGACCGGCTTGACGCCGAAAGCTCCAAACATGCCCTGGAAGTAATCGAGCGAAATGCCTGGGCCCAAAAGCAGATGATTGAAGACATCCTCGACGTCTCGAGGGTCATCACCGGAAAGCTGCAACTCAATCTCAGTCCTACTAACCTCGGGACTGTGGTTGAAGCCGCACTCGACGCGGTGCGCCCGGCGATGGAAGCAAAAGAAATCACAGTTGAGACCGTCATCGACCCGAATCTGAGGATGATTTCGTGCGACCCGGATCGTTTGCAACAAGTCGTTTGGAACGTCCTCTCAAACGCGGCGAAGTTTACGCCAAGCCTCGGCCAGGTTGAGATATCGGTAAGCCAAAGCGCTACGCACGTCGTAATCAGCGTAAAGGACAGCGGGCCAGGCATTGAACCGGATTTCCTTCCTCATGTCTTCGAACGCTTTCGTCAAGCCGATGGTTCGACAACGCGCACGCATGGAGGCCTTGGTATTGGTCTGGCCATCTCGCGTCACCTGATCGAACTTCATGGCGGAACGATTGCCGTCGAGAATCGCGCCGATAGCGCGGGCGCCACTTTCACCATTCGTTTGCCGTTGCCGACTGGAGTGTTGCCTAAAGAGATTCTGGCCAACGCCGCTGCAACCTTCGCAGTGCGCCGGTTGGAGCAAGTAAACCTCGAGGGTTTGCATATCCTGGCCGTCGAAGATGAAACTGATACTCTGGACTTGATAACTGCAGAACTGGTACAACACGGCGCGAGGGTAACCGGCGCGACTAACGCGGAAGATGCGCTCTCCGCCCTCGAAAACGGCGCCTTCGACTTGCTGGTGAGTGATATAGGAATGCCCCGGATGGACGGCTATGAGTTGATCCGGCGCATTCGTCAGCAGGAACAAGGCAAAGAGAAACGGATTCCCGCAATCGCTTTGACTGCCTATGCGCGCGTTCAGGATCGGATGCAGGCGATCATGGCAGGCTTTAGCACTCACGTGGCTAAGCCGCTCGAAGCCAACGAACTCGTTACCGTAGTAGCAAGTCTTACCGGCCGTTTGGGTAAGAGTTCGTAGGGCAAAATACAGATACCACTGCTCTGAAGTTTTTCACGCCCGCGCCGCAACTTCCTGATAAACTACCCTCCATGCCGAAGCGCTGCGATTGGGCCAAAACAGATCTATCAATCGCTTATCACGACAAGGAATGGGGCGTCCCGGTTCACGACGATCAAAAGCTCTTTGAGTTTCTGGTTCTCGAAGGGGCCCAGGCAGGCCTAAGCTGGGAGATCATCCTCAACAAGCGCGAGGGCTATCGCGCTGCCTTTAGCGGCTTCGTTCCGGAAAAAGTGGCGCGCTACGACGAGCGCAAACGCCAACAGCTATTGCAAAACGCCGGCATCGTTCGCAATCGCTTGAAAATCGGCGCCGCCATCCAAAATGCCAGGTCGTTTCTCGCAACGCGCGAAGAGTTTGGTAGTTTCGATAGTTATGTCTGGCAATTCGTTGACGGTGTTCCGAGGAAGCGAAAGCGCGGGCAAGGCGTGCTTACTCACTCCGACGAATCAGATGCACTGAGCAAGGACCTGAGCCGGCGCGGTTTCAAGTTTGTCGGCACGACGATCTGCTATGCCTTCATGCAAGCAGTGGGCATGGTCAACGACCACAACCTCAGTTGCTTCCGTTACCGAGAGCTCAGCTAACTGCAAGTCGCAGTAAGGAGGCCCCACCATGAAAAGATTTGCTGCCCTGGCGCTGATCGTTCTCCTGGGTATTGCAGCGCTCTCCTGTCAATCTTATTCGACTGGTCTGCAACAAAGTTTGGCGCGGGCCGATGAGACTGTGGCGACCGCAGCGTTGCGCGCTGTTGCCTTGGCACAGCAAACCTACGCAGTTAGCAATAACGGTAACTACGGAACCTTTCAACAACTAGCTGCGGGCAGCTATCTTGATGCGCGTTTTAACTCTGAGAAGCCGGCTTTGAAGGATTATGTTTTGACTATGGAGACTGGAACCGGAGCCGCTGGTCCCTTCTATCAATGCCACGCCGAACCGACGAAGGCCGGCCCCCAGGCGGGGCGACACTTTTATCTTGATTCGACTTCAGGAACTATACGCGTTAACGCCGATCAAGCTGCGTCCGCCAGCGACCCGGTTGCTCAACCGTAGCGTTCTGTTTCCGTCGACGAAAAATTTAGGGAATGATTTCCTGGCCGGCGGCGTCGCGGCGCAGTTGTTCGATGATTGAACGGACCGCCGGCGCGAGGCTGCCATTTGGAGCGAACATCAGATACTTCTCGTAAGCGCTAACTGCTTCTTTGTATTTCTGCTGACGTTCGTAGGCGGCGCCGAGTAGTTGGTAAATCACCGGCTCTGAATCCGACAGTTGCTCGATCGCTTGGCGATACTCAGCAATGGCTTCTTCATACTGGCCCTTATCTTCCAGCACTCGCGCTAAACCCACATGCGCCTCCGGCTGAAAGCCCCGACCCTCTTTCAGGGACCGACGAAATGACTGAATAGCCTCGTCTGTGAAGGCGGCCTCACGATTGATCCGCCCTTCTACGGCGGAAGCCTCCGCATAAACAGGACGCGCGCGTCGTGCGGCTTCGATCTCGTCAAGCGCCGCCTGATATTGGTTTAGATCAAGCAGGACGCGCGCCAGGCCGACGTGGGCTGCAGCATAAGCCGGACGCCGTTGCAAAGCTGCTCGATAGAGTTCGGCTGCGCTTTTTCTGCTCGCATCGTCCTTAGCCTTTTCGCGGGCGTCCTCTGCCTGCTGAAACGTAAGCTCAGCTTGATCTGTTGAGCGAAGGAGTTTCACGCTGATGCTTCGTCGGCCGGCTACTAGTGGCAGGCCCGCTTCCCTAAATCCGATCGCGCGGACCCGAAGGATGTGACGGCCAGGCGAGATTTTCTGCAACTCGAGCTTGCCTGAGGCGTCGGTTTGCCCGCGGCGAATCTCATCGATCCAAATGATGGCGTTAGGCTCTGTGGTTATAGTGAAGGATTTCGATGGGGGCGAAGTTGCAGTGCGGCTTCGTCGTTGAGGAAGAATCGTAGTTACACTGGAAAGTAAACTGACTGCCACCACGGCGATTGCCACCAATCTCGTGTTCCAGCCAGACTTGCCGGCCCACCGATTGGCGAGAAGCTTTGGTCTGGCCTCATTCTTCATTTTCATTACCCGTAACTCGCCTTTTTCTAATTGACGAATCTTCGGGATCGGGAGCCGGGGAAGCCCCGGTCGCTGATGGTCTAGTAACCGCTCGAGTGCCCACCTCCGGACGAAACTCTCCGTTGGCATCGTAGAGACGCAGATACTGCAGCCGGTTTCGCACGACCCCTTGCACGTAGCCGCGCGTTTCCTTAAACGGCACCGCCTCGGCCCACTCATCCATTTCAGCAGGCAGCGATGCACGCCATTGCACTACGCGAATCGGGCCGGCATTGTAAGCAGCAGCCACATATTCGATGCGGCCAAACTTGTCGATCTGATCGCGCAGGTACGCCGTGCCCAATTGAATATTCAGACGCGGCTCGTAGAGCGACTCCTCATTAATGGTCCGTTCCACACCATACTTCTTCGCCGTCAGCGAGCCGGTTGGAACGAGCAGTTGCATTAATCCATACGCTTTGGCGGACGACCGTGCGCGCGACATAAACACTGTCTCCTGCCGAATCAAGCCAGCCACCTGATAGGGATCCAGATTTCTGGCGGCAGACTCCTGCTTTATGATGTCCCAATAGGCCAACGGATAAAACACGTCCCACTCATCGCGAGTCAACTCTTCGGGTTTCATCTGCGAATAGTCAGGCAGACTTTTCTTGAGTACGTTCAGGGCGCGCACGTTGTCGTCCTGAGAGCGATAAACTCGGGCGATTGCCAGGTTCACCTTAGGACTGTTTCCTGCTGCGCCAGAAGCCACTGCCAATTCTTCCAACGCCCAATCATCTAACCCAACGGTGTTGAGTTCTTCAGACTTGGCAATCAGCTTGTCTTCACTCGGCCCGGCGGTTTCTTCAGCCACGGTGACGGTTTGTAAGTTTGCAATCGCACGTCTCAACACTGAATTAGCCGCATCAGAAGAAGCGGTCTTGGGAACATTGCCGCTGGCCGTCATTGCGTCAAGTCGTTGCTTAGCCAGATAGCCATACCAGTTGGCGTCGTATCGACCTTGCATGGCCCGGTAGAGCGCGCTCGCCTCAATTAGTTTTCCAGCACGCTCTGAATCACGGGCGGCCCAGTAACCTGCCCGACCGCGGTTGTCAGTGTTCTTGTCGGCGTAATAGGCAAGATGCTCAGTCAGGAGTTTCGCCGACTCGGAGAAGTTTTTGCTCTCGTGAGTCATCCAGGCCAGGTCAAATTGCGCCTGCGCAACGTCGCCAGAACCTTGATACCCACTGACGGCCGTTCGCAAAAAATAGGACGCGTCCGTCAGATTGTTCGCGTCTTCCGCAATCTGACCTACGCTAACCAACGCCCGCGGAGTAAACGGGCTGGCTGCAAAGTTTCGGCGCAACTCATCGACAGTTGCGCGTGCCTGCGCCCACTGCTTGGTGCGAGCGTATGTTTGCGCTACGTAGTAGAGAGCTTCCGCACGCGTTTCGCCGGCTGAGGAAGGTATGGCGTTCAGCGAACTCAGGGCCTCGGGTGTTTTCCTTTGGTTTGCCGCAGCAATCAGGCGATGAAGTTGGGCTTGAGCACTTGCTGTATTCGGAAACCTTGCGAAAGCGTCGCTGTAAGCCTGCAAGGCCTCAGCAAAAGGCTTCGCCGCGAAGAGCTTATCAGCGCGCGTAATTGCTTCGCCCGCATTGGCCGGCGTCAGCGTCGAGCCCAAGCGCGGAATCGCGGCCGCCGCGTCTACACTTTCTGGCGCAGCGGGCGCATAAAAATAAATGCGGCGATAAACGGCGAGGGCGCGCGTCGAATCAGAAGTTTGCTCGGCAGCTTTGGCCGTCGACAACAGGGCGGCCGGGTCATCTTTGGCTACGAGCTCCTTTAGTTGGTTGGCTACTGCCGCCGCGTTTCCACTACGGACAAGAATGTTGGCAACTCGCAATGACGCTTCGCGAGCGCGCATCGAACCGGGATAGTCGGCCAGCAACTGTTCGTAGGCTATGCGCGCTTCTGGAACCTTGCCCGCTTGTTCGAGCGCGCTGCCGCGCATCAAGAGCGCATAATCACCCAGTGAACTGTGGTCACGGATCAGGCTCGTATCAAGCAGTGCCGCAGCGCCGAGAAAATCTTTAGCGTTACTTCTAATGCGCGCGCGCACAATTCTCGCCAGGGCGGCGGCTTTCGAGCGCGGGAAATCCGACTCGATCTTCAGCACCACATCTTCCGACGGCAAGACTCCGCCCCGAGTCAGAGCCCGCAAGCGATCAAGTGCTTTGACCTCCGCCGGAGTTTGGTCGCGGGTGAGACAGCTCGCCGTCATGAAAGCCGGAATAAGAGCGCCAACGACCAGGATAACGCCAATCAGAACAAGCGTCAGACGATAATTCCCGATTTTCTTCACAAATTTCCCTCTTAAAACAGTTTCAAGTCCCAGGTTTCAAGTCTCAAGTTTAATTCAAACGCCCGAATTAGATGCACTCTGAGGGCGATTGGTCAACTTGAAAAACCTCAAACCTGGAACTTGAAACTCGAAACTTGAAACTGCTTCTTACGCTGAGACTGCTGTCCCCGGATACGCACTACCAAGTTTGGCGGCGTCGCCTTCCGCGAGCGTATTGATCAACTCGTGATGGAAGTAGTCGTAGCGCTGCGCCACTTCCGGCTTGACGCGCTTGTCATACATCTCACGCGAGCGAACGATGTATTCCTGCAATCGCTGGTAGAGATCACCCTGAGCGCGACCGTCAACGACCTTCTGTTCGTTATACAGTTTGATCTCGGAAACAAGGAGACGGGCAAAACGGCGCGCATCGCTATGGAGACGCCGCTCTTCCTCACTTGCCACTTCTACGGGGAGTTCAACGTCCGCGCCATAGCGTCGTCGCGGCGTCGCCCCAGGATCTGGTGATTCAACCGGTGGCGCGATCTCCGCGGCAATTTCTACCGGGGGTTCTACCGGCGGTTCAACCGCAACCGGGGTAGCTTCAATTTCCGCGACATAAGGTTGTGCTTCTACTTCCGGCTGCGCCGGTGGCGCTTCGGGCTGTGCTGCAAATGCGGTGACCTCTGCTGGTGGCGCACTCTCTTCAACAACCGGAGTTATCTCGTCATATTCTGCGGCCGGCGTATAGGACGGTGGCGCTACTTCTTCGCTGGCGGGTGGGGCCGCAGCCGGCTGCATTGCCGGAGCCGCGCGCACAACCAACAGTTCAACTGCCATTCCGGAAACGCGCACCAGCGTCTCCAGCGCCTCAAGGTTAATCGCCTCGGAATCCAGGTCGGCAGAATCAGCGTACAAGACGGCTACTGCTCGATTACTTACGACCAGAGGTACGGCGACAATTCTTGCGGGTGGTTCACCACCGAAGCGGTTTAGAATCAAATGGTTTTCAGATTGCGAGCCCGGGCCGCCGCTCAATGACGTGCGCGACGTGGCAGCTTTTCCCACTGCTGTATCCGCAGCGACTGGAAACGACATTTGATGAATTGCCTCGTCGCCAACCGTTCCCTGGAAGCCACGCGCGCGCCAACCAATACTTTGTTCGCCCTTGAGGACGAAGAAAGCGATGCGCGGCGCAAACGCGGCACAGCGGTTGACCAGGACTTTCAGAATACCAGCTTGCGATTCCTGTTCATCTATTTCGGAGATGGCCGCCTTAACAATAGCCATGTCACTCGAAGCTTTTGCGCGCGACGAGTCAGAGGCAGCGAGGTCTATTCCCTCTTCGTGTGCCGCTCTCAGATGCTCCTGGATTGAAGCCGCTATGCTTCCGTCAAGCTGAACATCCGCTTGCCGATCAACCAGCCGGCTGAGTGATTCGTTGAGCTGGCTTTGCAGGGCCGTTATCTCTTGTTTGATGCCGCTAATGCGCCCTTCGAGATAGTTCTCAAGTTCGCGACGCAAGCTCTCTTCCAGTTGTTCCCTAACCACAGTTTGTGCCTCCGTTGAAGGATATTTCTTGAACTTGCCTTGGTGAGAAAATCATAACTGAGATGAACGCCTGTTGCTGAGACTTGGCGGGGGCAAATACGTCTCTTTAATGATTATGGACGCGGGTGAATCAGCGAGTCAAGAAATCGTTTATCACGACCTGATTGACACCATTTCCGGGCTAAGCTATAAGTGCCCAAACGGCCCGCTGGATCACCGATTCAATTATTTCAGCAAAAATTCAATGCCCCCTACCATCCTAATTGCCGATGATCATGACGATAACCGAGAGCTCTTGCGGATCTTGCTGGCGAGCGCCGGTTATGATGTCCGGGAAGCCAGAGACGGCAGCGAGTGTCTGAACTGTGCTCTCGACGAGCCGCCGGATCTGATTGTCATGGACCTGTCGATGCCGGTATTGGATGGTTGGGGTGTTTTGCGGGAACTCAAGGCGAACCAACGCACGCAAATGATACCTTGCATGGCCGTCACTGCCCATGCAGACGTTGGACGGAATAAAGCGGTAGAAACTGGTTTCATTGCCTACGTTTCAAAACCCTTCAGTAGCGATCACCTGCTGCAGACCATTGCAACAGTTCTCGCCAATCGACGAGCCGACTGACGAAAACTCCGCAGTGCTTACCTCTATCCCGGACTTCTTCGCTACTTCTCGGAAATCACCGCTTGCTGAATCGATGGCGGCAACGGGTGTAATTCACTCGTGGCAAATCCGGCATGCGCCAACATTTGTTCCAGCTCACGAAATGTGTAGGCATCGCCGCTCGGTGTTGAGCCCAACATCATGACACTGAAAGCGGCGCCCTCGGGCGGCGAAATGCGATTGTCGTCAGGAACAAACTCCAGCGTGATTGCGCGTCCACCTTCAGCGAGCGCCGCGTGAACCTTACGCAACAGTGCTTCATTCGTTGGCGGATCGAAATGGTGAAGAAAGTTTGTTAACAGAACCAGATCGTAGCCCTCGCCGTAGTCAACATCGAACGCGCTTCCTTCAATAGTTGAATAACGATCCGCAACCCCAGCCGCGCTCGCGTTCTCTTTGGCGACCGCGAGAACGTTGGGCCAGTCGAGCCCTACGACGCTCGCTTGCGGGTTCTTCTTTGCAAACTCGAGTCCGTAGAGTCCGTGACCGGCAGCGATATCGAGAATCTTTAGTTTGCGATCTGCCGCGGGGTCAACCAGCTTGGCCAGCAAGTTTGCCGGCAACGCCATCATCGGCGCCATGGCGCGCGCAAACTTCACCCAGATGGGATTGTCGTGGGAAACCGTGCCTCCGTCGGTTGACGTGGTGCCGCCTTTGCGAACCGCATCCGCAAAATTCTTAAACGGTTCGGTAAGCATTGGCGACGCGATGAATTCTGTAGCGCCACCCAGATACGCCGGCGAACGCTTGTCGAGAAACATGGCAGAGTCAGGCGTCAGGCTGTAACGGTTTCCTTCTTTGGTGAGAAATCCCATGATGCAGAGAAAGTCGCAGAGGATGCGTGTGCCGCGTTCCGACGCGGCGCAGCGTTTGGCGATCTCCGGAGCCGTTGCGTTTCCTTCTCCTATGGCCGTAAAGATTTCCAACTCGATTGCGGCCTTCAAGCCTTCGGTTTGCTGGTAAGCATTGATGGTTTGGAAAAACAATTGCGGTGATGGTTGCTGTGATGCAGGGCTGGACATGAAAAAACTCCTTCGAAGGTTAGTTTAGATTCTGAACGTTAATGCAAACTCTGGTCTGCGCCACCTATGTTAACGCCAGTCGTCGAGCGCGAAGACTCCCGGTTTGCTGTAGCCAGGCTCATTTGGCGCATGCATGGCCACGCCCTGCATCGCCGCCTTAAAGCCGCGGTTGATCATTTGCCGGTAAGCTTCAACTCGCGCTGTGTTTACGCCGGCTAACACTTGCGACAATCCCCGCCGAGCGGCGAGAGTTTCGCAAGCCGCGAGCAGGTGCTCGAAGTTTTCCGCCGCGTCGGCTCCTGGCCGCACGGCGCCAAACTTCACATAACAAACATTCGGGCCAGCCTCGCTGCCGGCGTCACAATGGCACACGGCAATGCCAGCCAAACTCGCCGAATCTCGCAGCAAGATCGTGTCGCCCAGATTCTGATTGGCGATAGACTGAATTTCGCGGCTCACATCAAGTCCCGGGTAGACTTCGTTCGTTAGCGAACGACAAGACTCCAGCGCCTCCGCGCGTTGTTCAGCGCCCAACTCAGAAAATGTTTGCAACCCGCGAGCAGACGCTTCAGCGTTTACCGGAAGCGACATGATCGCCGTCAGGAATCGTGGCCAAAAGCCAAACTTCTGGTAAAGCGCCACGTGTTTCTGGCTTTGGGCAAAGGTGTAAAGACCTGCTTGCTTTATATTCCATTCGGAAAACAGATCAATCACCGCCGCAACTAGACGCTGGCCCACGCCGCGGTCCCAGTAGTCCGGATGGATCGTCAGTGGTCCGAAGAAACCGACGCTGCCCCAGTTTGACGCGAAGTTTGTTCCGACCAGCTTGCTTTCAATACGCGCGGCAAAAAAGGCCGACGGATCTGCATGCCAACGCGTCCGGATGTAATCGGCTCCCTGACCGAAGGCAAGCGGATCTGGCAGCCCGAGAAATGTGCCAAACGCCAGGCGAAAGATATGATCTGCTTCAGCAAGATCTGCTTCCTGGAGTTGTTCGATTTGAATTGAGTCGGTGGCACTCGAGCGCGACGACATGCTTACTTCTTCCTTAACTCGCCATCAGGGTGTAAAGGCACGATAGAAATCGATGCCGGCAACATTTGCGTGAATCGCCCGGCCGGCAACCATAGTATCAAACGTGATTCGATCAGCGCCGGTGTCGCCGTCGAAACGAAAAACACCCGGGCTCACTTCTGCTAAAGGCTGGTCGCCGCCAACCCACAGTTGTCCTTTGCGAATGACGATGCGCGTGCTGCCATACCAGGGACTGTCAGAATGGAAATGTCCCGTGTAGGCTTCCCATCCTTTGGGATACTCAAACTTCTTCGGTCCGGAATAGCGTTCGTTGGTCCACCAACTTGCGCCATGGAAAGCTTCCACAACGGTTTCCTTCTCGCGTCCAAAGATGAGCGGAAACAACGCGAAATCAGGATGTTTCACTAGAAACGAATCGCGGCCGGCCAACTCCAGCACGATGTTCGATCCGGCATGTTGCAGAATGAGTTGGTCGCCCTCACTTCTCAGCACCAACTTGCTGTCGTCGGCTGACGACATGAGGGTGAACGTACCGGCGTAGTTTGCAGCATTCTTAACTGCTGCCGGCGAGGGTAGCGGCGGCGGTGGTGGCGGCAAATCCTTGCCGCCGGCGGCCGCGCTTAGCAGCGCCAGTGCATATCGAACAACCGGGATCGGCCGGTAACTGCCAGGAAGTCGCGCTGCATTTACCGACGCAAAAGCTGCGAGGCCATCGGTAACGTCCGCGTACATCACAGAACTGAACGCAACCATCCCGCCGGTGTGGCGCAGGAGCTTGTGCCCGTTGAGCTCGCTAACCCACAACCCGTAAGCGTAGCTTGCGTCCTCACCGCGGAACGGCGATTTGATCACCGGCTTGGTAAACAACTCAAACATCTTGTCCGACAACACTCGGCCCTTAGCACCCATGCCGTGGTTAAGGAGCATCTGCAAATAGTTTCCCATGTCGGTCGCAGTCGCTGCGATACTGCCGGCCGCTTCCGGCACTTCAACCCACGGCGCCTCACTCAACTTGCCCCTCAGCGGGAAGGGGCGGTCCGATTGCAGCGGTGCGTACCCTACTGCAACCCGTTCCCGAATCTCGTTTGAAATAACCGGGGCGCTTGAGTTCATTGCCAGCGGAGTGAAAACGCGCTGCCGCATCGCTTCCCCAAATGGTCGCTTATCAACCGCCTCGATCAGAAGTCCGAGCAAGCCATAACCGATGTTTGAGTAGATCCAATTCGTACCTGGCTCAAAGCTGACGCCCAGCGGTGTTCCGGCTACGCGCAGCAATAATGGCACGCCCGAAAGACCAGACGTGTGACTGAGCAAGTGGTGGGTTGTAAACGGCGAATACTTCGATTCGATCTTGAGCCAGGGCAGATAGTTCGTGACCGGCTGATTGAGATCGAGTTTGCCTTCTTCGGCGAGCTGCAAGACCGCGATGGCAACGAACGATTTCGAGATCGAGCCAATCTCAAAAAGCGTTTGCCTGCTGACTTTGATGCCGGCTTTCATGTCAGCAAATCCATATTCCGAACTGCGCAATAAACCGTTGCGATCCACCAGCGCGAGTGTCATTCCGGGCACGCCCATTTCCCCCATGTGGCGCGCGATATATTCGTCGAGGCGTTGGTAGGCTGCGGCGAAACGGTCGGCATCTCTTTGAAACTCTGTGGCCGCGAACACTCGTCGGCCCGGATTATCCAGTTGCTTGAGCAGAACCAACCCGGTGCCCGCCATCAGTCCCCGCTGGATGAGTTGCCGTCGGTTCATCATCACCGTCATTTAGGTAACCCTCGTTGTGCGATCGATTCCATTAAGCCGCAGAAAAGCTGCCCACTGTTTTGTCTAGCTAGTTGTATAGTGGCGGCCGACACAACGAGCACGGCCATTCCACTCGCTAGAATGTTCGTCACGAAAATCCGCAAACTTGGTTTTCGGAAGTTCGCCAATCCCCAACCTCTACTTCGTCTCGTAAACGATCTCGCCGCCAATCACTGTCATCAGACAGCGCGTCTTCAGAATTTCCATCTCCGGAATTTTCATGATGTCTGCTGAGAGTACCGTGAAGTCGGCGAGCTTTCCGTTTTCGATCGAACCGCGCAGTGTTTCTTCAAACGCCGCGTACGCCGGCCAGATGGTAAACATCTTGAGCGCCTGATCGCGCGTGACCGCTTCTTCCGGGTGCCAGCCTTCGCCCGAAAAGCCCTTCATGTCTTTGCGCGCCACGGCCGCGTAAAACTCGATCATCGGCTCACCACGTTCAACCGGCGCGTCAGAACCGCCCGGGACTATGGATCCCGATTTAATAAAACTTTGCCACGCGTACGCTCCTGCCAAACGCGCGATACCCAAACGACTCGGCGCGAAATGTAGATCGCCAATCGCGTGCGACGGCTGCATGGACGGAATTATGCCGA
>JANLYH010000172.1:0-70177 GCA_031365545.1 Pyrinomonadaceae bacterium
TTAGCGTTTGAGGCTTTTGACATCTTGGGGAGCGATGTTTTCAACCACCGTGAACACAAGCGGCGATGCCTCAATCTCCCGCCTGAGTTGCGCGCGTTCACTATTCCAAGCATCCCAGAAAAAAATGATCGCGATACCTTCGTGGCCTTCAACCGATTCAACCCGTGAAAGCCTGCCGACACCTGGACGAAGAGACTGATGACCATCAGGAGCAGAATACTTCAGCACGCTATTCCAGAAACACTCGATTTGCTCGTGGGTAACGTCCGCTTTGAAATACACAATTAGGTCAGCGGTCACCTCGGGTCCCATATTATGGATCCGCTCGTCAAGGCCGCAGGCAGAAACACCCAACGCAAGGATGGCCAAGCCAAGGATTGCCGTTAATGGAGAAGGGCGTGTCATTTATAGAAGACATCCAACTATATATTATCCCACCCATGCTTGATAACGCGCTTTCGAGAGTATTATCCCGCTCGTGATGGATAACAAGGCTCTGGTGGGATTATCGGGGCACTTAGTCGAGCGAGTCTAGCTCCCCGTTAACCAGAGAATCCTTCGATAAAATTTCCCTCGCCTGAGACAACTTGAGCTGGTCAAGGGTCAGGCCTGCGATTTCCTTGAGCTGTCGCCCGCTGCGCAGGCTTGAGGAATCATACTTATCGCGATCCTGGGGCTCAGGGCCCAAGCTTTATGCTTACGCCTGCTTCGCAGGCTATGTCCAGCTCCTCGATGGCATGCAAGCGGCCTATCATTTTTTATAAGATGGGTTGTAGTCTATCGCCACAAACGAAATGCGGCTGGCCTCATGACCAACCGCACTTGTTGTGTTGCTTAGGAAAAAGTGGTGAGCCGAGCAGGACTCGAACCTGCGACCCACTGGTTAAAAGCCAGTTGCTCTACCGACTGAGCTATCGGCCCACATGGGAAAACAGTTTAAGGTTTCAAGTTTCAAGTTACAAGTTTGGCCGCAAGGTTCCAGTCTCATTACGAAAATTTGAAACCTGAAACTTCAAACTAATCGTCAAGCCAACGTCCCAAAGCGGAATCTTTGACGACGATCGTTTGCGTACGTTCTGGTCCGGTAGAGACCAAGCCAATCTCCACGCCAATCTTCTCCGAAAGGAAGTCAACGTAGCGCCGCGCGTTGGGCGGCAGGGAACTCATCTCGGTAGTTCCTACTGTCGACGTTTGCCAGCCGGGGAGGGTTTCATAGACGGGTTCAATGCGGCGCATTTCCTGCGCGACGGCAGGAAGAGATTCACAAACACGACCGTCCAATTTGTAACCGACGCACACTTTTATTTCTGTCAACGCGTCGAGCACGTCAAGCTTTGTCAGCGCGACAGAAGTGAAGCCGTTAATCTCCGCGGCGTAACGCGTGGCAAAAGCATCGAACCAGCCGCAGCGACGTGGCCGTCCGGTTGAGGCGCCATACTCTCGGCCGCGTTCGCGAATCAGTTGTCCCATCTCCGCTTCGCCCTCGACCATCTCGGTGGGGAAGGGACCCTCGCCGACGCGCGTAGTGTAAGTTCGAACGATGCCCAATACCCCAGTTAGCCGATTGGGTGCCAGGCCCGTCCCGACGATTGCGCCGCCGGCGATCGTGCTGGATGAAGTAACAAACGGATAGGTGCCGTGATCGACATCGAGCAGCGTAGCCTGCGCGCCTTCCAGCAGAATTGATTTTCCTTGCGAGGCCGCCACGTTGAGAAAGTGGGTAGTGTCGCCAACGAAAGCGCCGAGGCGCTCAGTCAGCGGCGACATTTCTGCAAAAATCTGGTCCGCGTCTAACTTCTCGCCGCCATACGCTTCGATGATGCGGTTGGCGTCTTCGAGATTGCGTTCAATGCGGGCGCGCAGCACCTCTGGTACCAACGCATCCGCGGTGCGGATGCCACGGCGTCCAGCCTTGTCTTCATACGCCGGGCCGATACCGCGCAGCGTGGTGCCTACCTTCTCGTTGCCGAGGCGTTCTTCGCTGGTGTGATCCAGAGCGCGATGATAGGGAAGTATCAGATGTGCGCGCGAGCTGATCTTTACGCGTTCCGGAGACACCTCAATGCCTTGCGTCATCAACCGGTCCGCCTCTTCAAAAAAGGCTTTCGGGTCAATCACCATGCCGTTGCCGAGCACGCAAGTCTTGCCGCGATGAACAATTCCCGACGGCAGCAGATGCAGGACAAATGATTTGTCGCCGACTTGAACTGAGTGGCCGGCGTTGTGACCGCCCTGGTAGCGCGCGACGATGTCGAAATGTTCGGCGAGCAGATCAACGATCTTGCCCTTGCCCTCATCACCCCATTGCGCACCGATAACAACAATTATTTTGGACATGGAGAAACAGAGATCAGATGTCAGATTTCAGAGGTCAGAACTCATCAGTACGCATAAATGGCGCGGCCTGATGGACCGCAACCGGCCGCGCCACAAATAGAGCCAATCAGGCGCGGGCTGTCCCGGCAATATGCTTTTCGATCATGCGCGAAATTGCTTCTTTTGAAGTTGCTCCGACAACGCGCTCTTCTTCCTTGCCGCCCTTGAAGAGAATTAACGTAGGAATACCCTTGATGCCATAGCGCTGCGAGATTGAAGGATTGTCGTCAACGTTTACCTTCACCACGCGCGCGTTAGCGGCATACTTTTCGGCAACCGCAACAACAGTAGGCTCCAGCATGCGACACGGGGCACACCAGGTGGCCCAGAAGTCTACCAGCACAGGCCGGGTAGATTGCAGTACATCCTTTTCGAAACTACTGTCAGTTACTTCATTGACGTGTGCGCTCATCGTATTAGCTCCTCGTGTCGCTGTGGATCCCGAGAGTTCAAGCTCTTTGGCTAGCCGAAACAAAACCCAAAACTGAACTCTAACTTTCTCGCCTCACGAGATCGATTCTCAGGTCAATTCCAGCTCGATGATTTCCTCATAAAGCTGGACATACTTGCGGGCCGCGGCATTCCAGGAGTTGTCCATAGCCATGCCGTTCAGTTGGATTTTTTTCCATTCAGCCGGCTGGCTATAAAAGTAAAGCGCTTCGCGTAGTTTTTCAAGCAAAGCACCGGCGTTGTAATCACGAAACTTAAAGCCGTTGCCGGTGCCGCTCGACGAATCAAAATCTTCAATCGTGTCGTCCAGACCACCGGTAGCCCGAACGATGGGAACGGTGGCGTAGCGCATACTGTACATCTGGTTTAGACCGCACGGTTCATAATTCGAGGGCATCAGAAACATATCTGCGCCCGCCTCAATCTGATGCGCCAGCGGTTCGCCAGCGTAACCTCTGTAAATGCCCACCTGATTGGGCGCGCTGTCGTGCCAATGTTGCAGAAAATCCTCATACTCCTGCGCGCCGGCTCCAAGCGCGATGAAGAATGCGCCGCTTTGGATGATGGCGCCGTTAAGTTGACGGATTAGGTCGTAGCCCTTTTGTGCTACCAGCCGCGAAATGATCGCGATGATTGGCCGGTGGGGCTCTGCCGGCAGAGCAAAGCGGCGCAACAGATCAAGTTTGCACGCGAGTTTCCCGGACAAATCTTCGGCAGAAAAGTTTGCGGCGATGTGGGGATCGGCCTGCGGATTCCAGAGATCATAGTCAACTCCGTTGGTAATACCCGCCAGCCGACGAGAGCGCGCGCGAAGCAGCCAATCCAGCCCCGAACCGTGTTCAGAAGTTTGTATTTCCTGCGAGTAACGACGGCTTACGGTGGAAAGCGCATCAGCGGCAATGAGGCCGGCTTTGAGGGCGGAAGCAGCGCCCTTGAACATGAAATCCTCTTTGTCGGGCGACTCGCCGAAGCCCAGCCACCATAAATCGTTCGGGTCAAACGCGCCCTGGTAAGCAAGATTATGGATCGAAAAAAGCGTCTTGATACCGCGAAAGAATTCGTCGTAACGGCGTCGGGCCCGGACCTCCATCATGGCGAAACCACAGGGCCAGTCGTTGCCATGGACGATGTCGGGTTGCCATTCGAGATGCTTGATCAGGGCGAGCGCGGCGCGCGAGAAGAAAGCGAAGCGTTCATGGTCGTTGCCGTAGCCATAAATCGATGGCTTGGAAAAATACTCCGGCGCATCGATCAGGTAGGCCGGCGCGCCGGCTACGTCACTCTGGTAAACTCGCGTCGGCCTTATCTGGCCGCGCCATTGCACCGGCACATCCTCAATAAACGATTCGCTGACAACGCCGCGATCTATCTGCTGGTAAAAGGGAAGAATTATGCGTGCATCAACATCGTGCTTTTGGAGGGCCTTCGGCAGCGCGCCGGCGACATCGGCAAGTCCGCCAGTCTTGGCGAAGGGCACAACTTCAGAAGAAAGAATCGCGACGCGCATGGGAGCAGGATCGGTTACGAAGGAGGAAGATCTGGAGGACAACCATGAAAGGAAAAGAGACGGAAGGTCGAAATGTTCAGACTTCACCTTCCGCCTTCATCCTTACTTTCTTAGCTCTGCATCGAAGCAAGGAATTCTGCGTTTGACTTGGCTTTTTCAAGCCGCTCCAAAACAACTTCCATTTGCTCGACGGGGGATAGCGGATTCAAAACGCGACGCATAACCCAAATCCGGCTAAGGTCTTCCTTGCTGAGCAGCAGCTCCTCCTTGCGCGTACCGGAACGCTGCAAGTCGATGGCAGGGAACAGTCGCTTGTCGCTCAGGCGACGATCCAAATGGATTTCCGAGTTGCCAGTGCCCTTGAACTCTTCAAAAATGACGTCGTCCATTCGCGAACCGGTGTCGATTAGGGCAGTAGCAATAATCGTCAGCGAACCGCCTTCTTCAATGTTACGGGCTGCACCGAAGAATCTCTTCGGACGTTGCAACGCATTTGAGTCGATACCACCGGAGAGAATCTTGCCGCTGGGCGGAACTACTGCGTTATGAGCGCGCGCCAGACGGGTAATGGAATCAAGCAGAATCACCACGTCACGCTTGTGTTCAACCAGTCGCTTGGCTTTCTCAATCACCATGTCCGCCACCTGAACGTGGCGTGTTGGTGGTTCGTCAAAAGTTGACGAAATCACTTCGCCGTTGACCGAACGCTGCATGTCCGTGACTTCTTCAGGGCGCTCGTCAATTAGCAAAACAATCAGCGTCACTTCCGGATGGTTTTGGGTAATGGAGTTGGCGATGGTCTGCAGCAACATCGTCTTGCCGGTGCGCGGCGGAGCAACGATCAAGCCGCGCTGGCCCTTGCCTAGAGGCGTCACCAGGTCGATAACTCTGGCGGAAAGATTGTCCTGAGTCACCTCCATCTTCAGCATCTCGTCGGGATACAAAGGCGTAAGATTGTCGAAGAAGACTTTCTCACGCGCCTGATCGGGCGACTCGAAGTTTATTGCTTCTACCTTAATCAGCGCGAAGTAGCGTTCGCCTTCCTTGGGTGGACGAATCTGGCCACTGACGGTGTCGCCGGTGCGTAAGTCGAATTTCCTGATCTGGGAAGGTGAAACGTAAATGTCATCCGGGCCGGGAAGATAGTTGTATTCCGGCGCGCGCAGGAAACCAAAGCCATCAGGCAGCGTTTCGAGCACTCCCTCAGAAAAGATTAAGCCGCTCTTTTCCGTCTGGGCCGCCAGAACTTTGAAGATCAACTCCTGTTTGCGCATACCGGTGGCGCCGGGAACATCCATGCCTTTGGCGATGCTGGTTAGCTTGGAGATCGACATCTCCTTGAGGTCGGCGAGGTTTAGAAACCCTTCTCCGCCAAACTCTCTGCCTTCCGCAGATTCAGCCGTGGCAATCGTGCCGTTGTTGTCTTCGTTACCGGAATCGTTGTTCGCGCTCGAAGCGCGTGAACGTGTTCTCTGTGCCATATCAATTCAATCCTATCGCTTTGTATTACTAATCTTTCAATGACGCGCCGGGTTAACGGCGGCGGTTGGTTTTGGGTTCGTGGAGGTTAAGAAACCAGAAGAGACTGCCAAACCGGCAGGCGTGCTGTAATTGATCCACAAAGCGCGGCCAAGTTAGTGCGATTCTCTTCAGAAGTGTTTTGCAATCTACCTCGATATCGAGTGGGTTAGAAATCCTGCCTGGATTCGACGGGCAACGTCATTGCTGGTCTAGGGCAAATTCAGTCTAACAAAAGGGGCTTTGAGAATTGTGATTTGCCGCTCGACCTTGATTTCGGGAGCTGTGCCTCCGCTCAAAAATAACTAAGCTGGGTGCGGGTGGTTATTCCCAGCTAGTGCGCTTTCGATTGCTCGCCAAATCTCGCTGCCGCCAAGGCCAGTTTTAGCGGAAAAAGCAACCACGCGATCCTTGCTGAACACGCCCGTCAGGCGTACCAAACTCTTCTTCAGTTCGTTGTTTGATAGCTTATCGGATTTGGTGGCAACTATTAAACGTGGTCTGGCACTGTGCTCAAGCCACTCGTGAAGCTGCAAATCCAATGTTGTGGGTTCGTGGCGCGAATCTACGATGTGAATTGATAGCACAAGCTGCTCTCGCTTTGCAAGGTAGCTGCTGACCATCTCACCCCAACTCGATTTGATTGCTTTCGGTACGCGAGCATAACCGAAGCCAGGAAGATCGACAAACCGAAATCGACTATTAACCAGAAAAAAGTTTAGCGACTGCGTCCTGCCGGGAGTTGATGACGTGCGTGCCAGGCCACGTACCGAGAGCAGAGAATTGATTAAGCTCGACTTACCAACATTCGAGCGGCCCATGAATGCGATCTCGGGCATTTGTCCAATCGGCCAATCGGCCAACTGGAAACTACTCTTGAGAAACTCGGCGCTGGTAATTTTCACTTCGGATTATTACCCCACCCGGCGTGAACCGGGTGGGGTTTTACAACCGGGGCCTCTAGGCTGTGGCGGCTTTGGGGGCACGTTCAGCCATCATTGCCGTGATCATCTTGATCCGCTCGCGGATCGCGGCCAACTTCTGTTCGTTCTCGGGTACGCGCCGAACGAGGGTCTCGAAATGCTTGAGAGCATCGGGTGCGTTCATCAACTTGCGCATGTCTTCGAGAATGGGTTCGATTTTTGCGAAGATAAACAGGTGCTCACCGTTCGCGTCGTTGAACATCTGCTCGTCAATGGCGCCGTTGTTGACCAGCGAAGCAGCCATGTCCCAATAGGAAATGACCATGCGCAGGTGGCCGCTATGATCGCCCATCATCGTTTCCATATATTCCTGGACGGTGGTGGGGTTGAAGGTGAAAAACCAGTTGCGTGCTTCACGCATGGTTGCTTCTCGTCTCAAGTCGTAGAGTTTCAAAATCAATTCAGCGTCTTCTTGTTTACTCATGGGGTCTCCTCTGATGGGGTTGAATGGAAAGACTTCGGAATTGTAATAGCGATGATTGAGCGCAACCCACAGCTTATGGTTGCTAACAACCGCGAGCTCTGAGTCGGAACGCAATCCTGACCTGCTGGAACTTAAGTCTGAACTGAACTGCTAACTTGTCGGAATCCCCTGAGAAGGTTGCTCGGTTGACCAGAGCGGCGGCGTTTTTGCTTCGTCAACGCCGGCATCGCCGACCGGAACCTCTTCGAGCGCAAGCGCCAACACCTCATCAATCGTTTCTACGAAATTGATGCAGAGCGCATTGCGAACTTCCTCGGGAACCTCGGGCAAATCCTTTTCATTGTCTTTTGGCATTATGATCGTGTCGATACCGAAACGATGAGCGGCCAGGAGTTTCTCTTTCACACCGCCAATCGGCAGCACGCGTCCACGCAAGGTAATCTCTCCGGTCATCGCCACATTCTTGCGGATGGGCGCGCGCGTCAGCGCCGACGCCATCGCCGTAGCCATCGTAATGCCGGCCGAAGGACCATCCTTGGGAATGGCGCCTTCCGGAATGTGAATATGAAGATCGCGCTTGCGGATGATATCGATACTCATGCCCAAACGTTCGGCGCGCGCCTTAATGCACGTTAGCGCTGCCTGCGCCGATTCCTGCATTACGTCGCCTAACTTGCCAGTCAGCATTACGCCGCCGCGACCTTTGGTGAGCGTTGCCTCGATCTGTAAAACTTCTCCGCCGACTTCAGTCCAGGCCAATCCGGTGGCCAGCCCCACTTCACTTTCGGCTGCAACGCCCTGCTGGCGAAACTTGATCGGTCCAAGCATGCCGCGCACGCGCTCAGCATCAATTACATCTTTGTAGTCTTCGGCAACATTCTCCGAAACAAAGCGACGGGCGAGCTTGCGGCAGCACGAACCGATTTCGCGTTCGAGATTACGGACGCCGGCTTCGCGGGTGAAGTGGCGAATTATCTCCAGCAACCCTTCATCAGTGAAATCCAGTTGCTCGGGTTTCAAGCCATTTCCTTCAGCCTGCTTCGGTACGAGGTGCCGCTTAGCGATCTCCAGCTTTTCCCGCTCTGTGTAACCGGAGAGACGCAGAATCTCGAGGCGGTCCTGCAATGCCGGTGGAATTGTATGCAGGACGTTTGACGTGGCTATGAAAAACACTTTCGAGAGATCGTATTCGACGTCGAGGTAATGGTCCTGGAAAGTATGGTTCTGTTCCGGATCAAGAACCTCGAGCAGGGCCGAGCTCGGATCGCCACGGAAATCGGCGCCAAGTTTGTCGACTTCGTCGAGCAGCAGGACCGGATTCACCGTTCCCGCTTTCTTCATCATCTGAATTATCTGGCCGGGCAGGGCGCCAATGTACGTGCGACGATGCCCGCGAATCTCAGCTTCGTCGCGCACGCCACCAAGCGATAGACGCACAAACTTCCGCCCCGTAGCGCGGGCAATTGATTTGCCTAAACTTGTCTTGCCAACTCCCGGCGGGCCAACGAAGCAGAGAATCGAACCTTTCGGGTTCTTCACCAACTGACGAACGGCAAGGTATTCAAGAATGCGTTCCTTGATCTTCTCCAGTCCGAAGTGGTCTTCGTCAAGAACTTCCTCGGCTTTCGCGAGGTCCTTGATCTCCTTGCTCTTTTGTTTCCAGGGCACGCTTACGAGCCAGTCGATATAAGTGCGAGAGACGGTGCCCTCGGCAGACATGGGCGGCATGGCTTCGAGCCGGTGCAATTCCTGCATCGCCTTCGTCTTGGCCTCTTCAGGCATGCCGACTTCTTCAATCTTCTTCTTCAGCTCTTCAAGCTCGGCCTTTTCATCCTTGCGTCCCAGCTCTTTGTGAATCGCTTTGATCTGTTCATTGAGGTAATACTCTTTTTGCGCTTTTTCCATCTGCCGCTTCACGCGCGTTTGGATCGAGCGATCGAGCTGACGTTTCTCGATTTCAAGTTCCAACAACTCAATCAACCGTTGCAGCCGCGCTTGCGCGGAAAACAGTTCCAGCAATCCCTGCTTGTCTTCCACTGTGATGCGCAACTGGGAAGCGAGGGCATCAGCGAGGTGCGAAGGATTTTGATTCCGTAGCGCTGTCTGCAAAGCGTCGGTCTGACTCTCAGGCGCAAGCCGCAGATGTTGCTCTACGAGCTGAGCGATCTTTTGCACGAGCGCATCGACGCGAGTGCCTTCTTCATTAACGACCGGAGCGCGCTTAACCAGGGCCATAAACGTGCCATCGGTATTCTCAACGCGCACAGTGGTGGCGCGTTCGCGTCCTTCAACTACAACCTTGATCTGCCCGTTATCTTGTTTTTGCGATTGCAGGATGCGACCCAGCGTGCCAACGCCATAGATCTGTTCCGGCGTAGGCTCGTCGATGGTTGCGTCGTGCTGAGTGGCCAGGAAGATAGTGCGGTCGGCGGCAAGGGCCTGCTCGAGCGCTCGCACGGACCCAGCCCGGCCAATCTTGAAAGCGACCTTGGTGAAAGGAAAAATGACGACGTCGCGGATTGGCACCATCGGGTACCAGGCCACGTCGGCAGGAGCACGATCTGAATATTCTTCCATAATTCTAAATGAACTTTTAAGCCGGCTTTTGCAAGAAGGGCGAGCCGCTGAAACCGCCGTCTCGCCCCAGTTAAGACGGGCAATTGTAGATCATTTCCCGGGTGCACGCCACTTGGAGGAAAACGTCTGAGAAACGAAGGGTTGGCGCTGGAGATAAAACGTGGGGAATAAGAAATAATGAACGTTGACAGACTAAAACTTTGCCAAACAAATACTAGGCGGCGGCGCCGTCGATACCGGCCAATCCTTCGCCCGGGATCGCGCGCCGTCGTTCCACCATTTCGCTGGTAATAACAAACTCTTTTACGCGCTTTTGCGATGGCAGGGTGTACATTGCATCAAGCAGCAGCTCCTCGAGAATCATCATCAGCCCGCGGGCGCCGACTTTTCTTTCGACCGCCTGTTTCGCAACCGCTTTGAGCGAGTCTTCAGTAAACTTCAGTTTGACGTTGTCAAAGTCAAACTTCTTTTGATACTGCTTGACCAGGGCATTCTTCGGTTCAGTCAGAATCTTGATCAACGCGCCTTCGTCGAGTTCGTGAAGCACTCCGCAAACCGGCAGGCGGCCAACAAACTCCGGAATCAACCCAAAGCGGATCAAGTCCTCAGGTTGCACTGCGGCCAACGCTTCCGCGTGGCGATGACTGCCAGATTTGACTTCAGCCTGAAATCCCAGCGACTTGTTACGCAGCCGGCGCTCAATCACTTTCTCGAGGCCCACGAAAGCCCCGCCGCAGATGAAAAGAATATTCGCAGTATCGATGGGGAAGAATTCCTGATGCGGATGTTTTCGCCCACCCTGCGGCGGAACATTCGCAATGGTGCCTTCAAGAATCTTAAGCAGTGCCTGCTGCACGCCCTCTCCCGAAACGTCTCGAGTGATCGAGGGGTTCTCGTCTTTGCGGCAGATCTTGTCGACCTCGTCAATATAGATGATGCCTTGCTGCGCGCGTTCGACATCACCATTCGCCGCCTGCAGTAATTTAAGAATGATGTTTTCTACGTCTTCGCCGACATAGCCAGCTTCAGTAAGAGTGGTGGCATCGACGATTGTAAAAGGTACGCTGAGCATTCGCGCGAGCGTCTGCGCCAGGAGTGTTTTGCCGGTCCCGGTTGGTCCAATCAGGAGGATATTCGCTTTTTGAATCTCAACTTCAGAACGTCTTTTCCCCAGTTCAATGCGCTTGTAGTGTTGGTAGACGGCAACGGCCAGGCGCTTCTTGGTTTCGTCCTGTCCAATTACGTATTCATCAAGAAAGCTTTTGATCTCACCGGGCTTTGGTAGAGGTGGCCGGGTAGCAACCGATTCTGCCTGTTGATCATCGGTGATGATCTCGTTGCAGATGTCGATGCACTCGTTGCAGATGTAGACGGTCGGACCGGCAATCAGTTTCTTCACTTCATTCTGCGACTTGCCACAGAATGAACAACGCAGGGTGTCGTCGGTTCGTCTAACCATGAGTTTAGGGGATCTCCTTCGAGCTTCTGGCGAACCTGGTTACTTGGTGATCGCGGTTGAATTGCGCGAGACTTCTGCGCCGCTCACCATCTGGCGATAGTGCTTGACGCACTCATTACAGATGAACGCGCTCTTACCAATCATTCGTTTGGGAACACCGGGTGCGCGCTGCGGCGTACCGGTAACGATGTTTGCAACCTCATCTCTGGAGCGACCGCAAAAAGAGCAGCTAAACCCGGGAGCTTTCATTTTGGCGATCATCGAATCGTCTCCAGCCTCGCGCCCTACTCGCGGTGCGCGATTACCTCGTCTATTAAACCATAATCCTTGGCCTGGGAGGCAGACATAATTTTGTCGCGCTCGACATCGCGCTCGACAGTTTCAAAGTCCTGACCAGTGTGACGGGCAATGATTTGCGAAGTCATTTCGCGCATACGCAGGATTTCTTCTGCCTGAATCCGGATATCGGTGGCCTGCCCCTGGGAACCGCCGCTGGGCTGATGAATGAGGATGCGAGAGTTTGGCAGAGCAAAACGCTTGCCCTTGGCGCCGGCCGTCAGCAGGAGCGCGCCCATCGACGCACACTGGCCCACGCAGATCGTCGTCACATCCGGACGAATAAATTGCATGGTGTCGTAGATGGCCATGCCCGCCGTGATGGAGCCGCCCGGCGAGTTGATATAGATATTGATGTCCTTCTCCGGATCCTCTGCCTCGAGGAAGAGAAGCTGCGCCACGATCAGATTCGCAATCTGATCGTCGATCGGAGTGCCAAGAAAAATAATATTGTCTTTTAGCAGACGCGAGTAAATGTCGAAGGCGCGTTCACCTCGTGACGTTTGCTCGACGACCATCGGTACCAGGGCCATGTATCAGTCAACCTTTCTAAAGTGCCGGGCTTGGAATGCAGAAGTCAGGAGTCAGAAGCCGAAGAAAAAGCGGTTCCGGTTTCATTCTGACTCCTGACTCCTGACTTCTGACTCCTCAGTTTTCTCGCTCCACTCTGCTTCGGTAACTTTCGCGTTTTCCACTAAAAGGTCGAGCGCTTTGCGATTGCGCAACCTGTTCGCGATGCTACTTTCGCCCCCATCCTTTGTCAAGACGCTGCGCACCTGCTCTATGGACTGTTGCGAGTTTCGCGAAATCGCCTCGATCTCCGCGTCGATCTCTTCCTGAGACACTGCAATCTTCTCTTGCAACGCAACTTGATCGAGCAACAGCGAGCCACGCACATCCTGCTCTGCCTGGGCTTTCAACTCTTCGCGAGCGCCATCCCAGTTAACGTTCTGGTTGCGCGGATCGACACCTCTACTCATCATGTCGCGCACCACACTCTCCAGCCGGTAGTTGGTCTGATGATCGACCAAACTTTGCGGTACCTCAAACTGGTGACCTGCGAGCAGTTTCTGCATCAGATCGGCGCGCAGGCGGTGTTCCGCCTCCTGAGTGGCCTGGGTTTCCATGTTCTCGCGAATCTTGGTGCGCAAGGTCGTAACTGAGTCGAAGTCTTCCCCCAGACTCCTGGCCCATTCGTCATCGATTTCCGGAAGTTCTTTGATGCGGACAGCCGTAACCTTTGCCGTGTATTCAACTTTCTTTCCGGCGAGACCGGGAGCACGATAATCGGCTGCGTATTCAACCGCGAAGGTCTTTTCCTCGTCGGCCTTCACTCCCACCAAGTTGTCGGTAAACTCCTGCTGCACGCCTTTGCCACCAAGCGTTACTTCGACATCGTCTTGCTTGATAGGTTCTTCGTCCGGCAGTTCGGGAAACTTTCCTTCAATATTGATGGTAACGGTGTCACCGAGTGCAGCGGCGCGATCCTCGACCGGCTGCATGGCCCCCGATGTTTCTCGCAAGGCCTCGACCATCTGACTGACGTTTTCATCCGTTACCGGTCGAGTCTGTCGCGTAATTTCGATGGCTTTATAGTCTTTCAGTTTGACCTTCGGAAGAACTTCGACGTTGACCTTCACCGAAAGTGGTTCTTCACCCAGCGTGTTCAGTGCTTCGGAGTTGTCGAGTTGGACGTCAGGCTCACCAATGGCGTTAGGCGCATGTTCTTTGATCGCTTCGTCGACTGCTTCAGGAATCAACTCCTGCAGTGCCTGCGCGCGAATCTCACTCTTGAAGCGACTGCGCACGACGGCGCGCGGCGCGTGGCCCGGACGAAAGCCAGGCACGCTTGCCTGTTTCGCATAGCGATCGCTGATGCGATCGTAAGCCTGGCGCACGACCGCCGTATCGATCTCGATCTTAATCTCCTTGCGGGTTGGGGAGACATCTACGACTTCTGTCTTCATTTGGTTTTCAACGAATCACTTTCTCAAAATTAGTAAACAGCAAATCGGCGGCTCGCAATCAGTCCGGCTGTTTACTGTTTGCTTTCATTGGTGCGAAAGGGGGGACTCGAACCCCCACACCTTTCGGTACCAGATCCTAAGTCTGGCGCGTCTGCCAATTCCGCCACTTTCGCGCTGGCGCTCTCGACCAAGTTTTCAAAGCGCAAAAAAGAATATCACGCTGCAATCCGTTAGTCACAGAGAGGTCAATTACGCATCGCTCAAGAGCGGGAGCAAGCCCACCTTCCCAACCTGAGAGATTCTCATGTTGTGCTGCAAGCGGACGTTGAAAGCCATTCATCTGATGAGCGAGTCAAGTTGAGTAATCTCGAGGTTGGCAAGGCGGGCTTGCCCCCGCTGCTTTACGCTACGCGGTAGGTGGTTTTGGCTTGTCCGAGGAAGTCCTTGCCGGTTTCTTTCGTCACTAGTCCGGAGTGTTCCAGTTCAAAGTAGGCGCGCTGAATTTCTCCCTTGTCGACCGAGAGCTTTTGCGCCAGCACGGCGGGGGAGGGAAGCGCTTCACCGGAAGCGATCGCCTTGCGGTTGATCTGCTCCTCGACTTGTTGGCGGACCTGGAGATAAACGGGGCCCTTGGATAGATCCTGAAGTTCGATGTCCATTCTTAAGCGGTTCCTATGTACTGGAATTTTTGTCCAAACTCAAACCTGCAGCGCAGTCAAGGGCCACCACCCTAGAGTGTTCTGGTAACTTTAGATAACGAGCGCGGCTTGTCCGCGTCCAGTCCTTTTGCTTCCGCGAGCAAGGCTGCGAATAGCTGTCCCGGGATGATGTAAGGAATTGGCGCTACGAATTCATCAATGTTTTTTGGCATGATGATCGCTCGCGTGCAGTTTCCCGCCGCTTCGAGATCGGCCGTGATGGCCAAAGTGTCAGCGTGTAATTCCCGCAACCGCTCGATCAGGTTCTTTACTCCCGGCAACATGACGCCGGGCGGCGCAAAGAGAATCACGGGAAAGTGACGCTCCACCATCGCCAATGGACCGTGCAGAAAATCCGCAGAAGAAAAGCGCTCGGCTACCACGTAACACGTTTCCATCAACTTCAAAGCGAGCTCGTAAGCGTTGGCGTAGGCCAGTCCGCGACCGACCACGACGCAGTTTTCCATGAATACATAACGCTGAACAAGTTCCAGGATCGCCGGGCGTTGTTCCAGAGCACTGTTTGCCAAACCGGGAATTGCTTCGTATGACCAACCGGGCTTACTGACGGCGAGCTGCGCCGCCAGCATATAAAAGAGGATCATCTGGCCGGTGAATGTTTTGGTTGCTGCCACTGAGCGTTCACGGCCGCCGTGCATTAACAGCGTTTCATCGACGAAGTTGACCATCGAAGATGAAGGCTCGTTGGTAATGCCTACCGTAAACGCGCCGCCGGCTCGGGCGCTTTCCAACACCTGATTGATGTCTTCACCCTCGCCTGATTGCGACACACCGATGACCAGTGCGCGTTGCAGGTTGAGTTTGGCGCCGTAGACGGTGTGGACTGATGGCGCCGAGAGCGAAACGGGAATACCAGTTGTGATCTCCAACAGGTATCGGCCGAAGAGGGCGGCGTTATCAGAGCTGCCGCGCGCTACCAGTACGATCAGATCGATCTCGCGCGATCGGAGCAAGTTACCCAGCCGGGAAATCTTGGCACGCTCAGCGTTGATGGTGCGCTCAAGCGCCTCCGGCTGCTCAGCGATTTCCTGTAGCATCAACGACAAAGGAGGATCCTTTTAGTAGGACATGGCCGTCCTACTTGTTAAGCATTGTATTTCCGGATGATTTCAGTTAAATACTCGTACGTTCTAGCCAGGTCTTACTTCGACTTCTTTTCTTAAATGCCAAACACTTTAACACGAAGCGCGTTCGCTCGTCCGTCGCTACTTCTCTTCTCAATCATCTTTGCCTGCTCACTCTTGCTTGCACAGGGACAAGCTGGCGTCTCAGTCCAGCTAATTCCACGGCCAAGACAAATCGCGATCAAGCCGGATACTTTTCGGCTTGGCAATAACCCGCGCCTTGTGCTTGCCGATCCACGCTCGGAAGACGATCGCTTCGCGGCGAACGATTTTGCGAACGACGTTCAGGAGACTGCGAAGCTGGCAACAAAGATCAGTACGTCTCCGGCGCGTCATTCGATCCTCATCGGCAATATCGAACTCGCGGCAACGCAAGCTGCCCTGAAAAGATTCGGGATGAGTGTTCCCGCCAATCTTGACGCAGAAGGCTATGTCCTGGCCGTCAACGCCAATGAAGTTTTGGTGGCGGGCAAGACTCCAGCCGGCACCTTTTATGGTTTGCAGACTTTGAAACAACTTGTGCGTGGCGAAGGCGCCGCAACGATCATTCCCTCGGTGGAAATACTTGACTGGCCGGCGATGCGTTGGCGCGGGGTCTCAGACGATATTAGTCGCGGACCGGTGCCGACCGTGGATTACATAAAGCGCCAGTTGCGCGCGTTTGCAGCTTTCAAGTTGAACATGCACTCCTTTTATATGGAGCAAACGTTTGGCAGCAGTTCTAATCCCTTGATCGCTCCTGCAGGTGGTTCACTCACCCCCAGCGAAATACGAGAGCTCGTTACTTACGCGCGGCGCTATCACATCGAGCTGGTGCCGGAACAGCAAACGTTTGGCCACCTTCACAAGGCGCTGAAGCTGGAGAAATACAACGAGCTGGCTGAAACGCCCTATGGCGATGTGTTATCGCCGCAGCAAGCGGGAAGCTACCAGCTGATTGCGGACTGGTATCGCGAGTTGAATGAACTGTTCCCCGGCAAGTTTTTCCACATCGGAGCGGACGAAACTTTCGAACTTGGAGAAGGGCAGAGTCGTGAAGCCGCAAAAGCGCGCGGCGTGGGCGCAATCTACTTCGAACACTTGAATCGCGTTCGTGAAGTCTTGAAGCCTTACGATCGCCGGTTGATGTTTTGGGGCGACATTGCTCTGAACCATCCCGATCTAATCGACCGGATTCCCAAAGATATGATCGCCATGAACTGGGACTATGCTCCAAAGGACGACTACCTGCCACGCATCAAACCGTTTAAGGATGCCGGACTCGAGGAGTTTGTTTGTCCGGGAGTGCACAACTGGAACCAGATCTTTCCGAACCTCGATGCTTCATCGAAGAACATTGCCAACTTTGTTCGCGATGGGCAGGCATCCGGCGCGCTGGGAATGATGAACACCAGTTGGGACGACGATGGCGAGTCATTGTTTGAGATGACCTGGTATGGAATTGTTTTTGGGGCCGACGCATCCTGGCAAAACAAACCAGTCGAGCGCGAAGCGTTTGATGATGACTTTGATTGGACATTCTTCCGCAATGATGGCCATGAGTTTGCCGAGGCGCTGCAGGCGCTGGGTAGCGTGAATAGCTTGCTGGGCATCGGCACGAGCGATGAATTGTTTTGGCGCGATCCCTTCAATGCAAGTTTTCAGAAGCAGGCCAGATCGCTGGTGAGCCAGGTTCGCGAAATGCGCCTGGCGGTCGAAAACGTTGATGAAGTATTAATGCGCAACGAAGCGAAGGCGCGACGCAATCGTTCAATGGTTCCGGCCATGCGTTTCGCAGCGCAGCGGTTTGATCACCTGGGCCGGAGGATGCAGGTGATGGAAAGATTCAGTCAGGACTATTGGGACGCTTACCTGAATCTCAGCGACCGGCGCAAAGTAGGACGACTGCGAAACTACTGGGGCAACATCTACAACTCACTGCGCGAGATGACCGAAGAGCTAACAATATTAAGAGAAAGTTATCGGAACTTATGGCTCGCCGAGAACCGGCCGTACTGGCTCGATAGCGTTTTGGCTCGCTACGATCAAGCGGAATTGGTTTGGCTGAACAAGAGTAAATCGTTGGCCGAAGCCGTGCGGCTTTACAATACGAATTCAATCTTGCCTGATCCAGAGGACTTTGGATTAGGACCCCGACCAATGCCGACGCCGACGCCGAAGTAATTGTCCAAATTCCAAGCTCCAAAAGGTTGGAAGCGGCCTTGAGTGACATCGGACGAAAAAGACCATGTCAGAATCTCTCTCAAACATAGCGACGACGAGTGCTCGCCTCGTTTCGCTTGATGTATTTCGCGGCATAACGATCGCCGGGATGGTGCTCGTGAATAATCCCGGCACCTGGAGCAGTATCTATTGGCCGCTGGAACACGCCGAATGGAATGGCTGGACGCCTACGGATCTTATCTTCCCGTTTTTCCTGTTCATCGTTGGTGTCGCCATCCCACTTGCGTTTGGACGGCGACTCGAAAGCGGCGGCAGCAAGCGCGATCTGTATTTGAAAATTGTTAAGCGCAGTTTGATCATCTTCGCGCTGGGAATGTTTGTAGCAGTCTTCGGGTCGGTCGTTCGCAGCCTGCCCGGTTTCCCCTATCCTCGCCTCGCGACGATCCGTATTCCCGGCGTCCTGCAGCGCATCGCAGTTTGCTATCTATTCGCGTCGATCATTTTCCTGAACACAAAACTCAGGTCGCGGATCATTGTCACGGTAGCCCTGCTCGTTATCTATTGGTTGATCATGACGCGCTTGCATGCGCCGGGCTTTGCCGTCGGCGACTTGAGCAAGGAGGGAAGTCTGGCTTCGTTTGTCGATCGAACTGTCTTCGGCCCGCACATCTGGAAGCAGGGAAAGGTTTACGATCCGGAAGGAATACTGAGCACCATACCCGCTATCGCTACTACTCTGTTTGGAGTCTTGACGGGCGAATGGTTGCGCGCCGGAAAATCGCAATATGAAAAAGTGGCGGGTCTGTTTGTGGCCGGAGCTGTTTGCGTCGTCATCGGCTGGTGCTGGAATCCATTCTTCCCGATCAACAAGTCGCTGTGGACAAGCTCGTATGTGTTTTTCACCGGCGGACTCGCGCTCGAGTTTCTCGCGTTCTGTTACTGGCTGATTGACATAAAGAAATATCAACGCTGGGCCAAGCCGTTCATTGTCTTTGGCGTTAACGCGATTGCGCTCTTCGTAGGCACCGGAATGATGGCAATATTGATGGGACGCATCAAACTGCCCTGGGGCAGCGGGCAGATCTCGTTGCAAGGTTGGATCTTCTACAAGCTCTTTCTTTGCTGGGCTGCACCAATCAACGCGTCGCTCGCGTTCGCAATTACTTTTATTCTGCTATGGCTGGGACTGATGTGGATACTTTATTCGCGCAAAGTCTTCATCAAAATTTAGAACAATCAATAAGTTTCCACGCAATTCTCCTTCAGGCTAATACTTGCGACCCAGATGCAACCTGACGGCGTCGTTGAATCCTCTTTGTCCGGCAGCACTCAGCGAATCACGAATACCAAGTGAACCGGGACCAGTGGCGGTGTTGCCCTGCGCGCCCAGTGCCGGGTCGCCGAAGATCGCAGTCGCGATGTCAAATCCCAGCCGGTAGAAGGGGTCCGTTTCGGCG
Source organism: Pyrinomonadaceae bacterium (assembly GCA_031365545.1). Classification (GTDB taxonomy): domain Bacteria; phylum Acidobacteriota; class Blastocatellia; order Pyrinomonadales; family Pyrinomonadaceae; genus PSRF01. Next base: position 19,061 of record JANLYH010000172.1, read on the forward strand.
TTGCGCGCTTCCGCCACAATTGGATCCGTTGCGGCGATCTCTGCTCCCTTGGCTGCACGCGCGGCATACTTGTTTCGCTCCAACGTGAATGCCACGGCGGTGATAAACCCTTGCCGCTCATCGGGAGGCAGCGAGTCGCGAATTCGATCTTTGCCCGGTCCCGGTCCCGTCTGCCCTTCTGCTGCGGCCATACCGATATCGAAGCCGTGGCGGACGCCGCCCTCGGGTTGTTGTTCGCGGAGTTCGACGGCCAGCGGGTCTTGATTCGCGATCGCTTCTCCTTTATCGGCGAGAGCGTTGACGTCGACGGCTGGTAGTGTTTCTCCCTCGGCGCGGCAGCGCGCTTCGAGAGCAGGGGCTGCAGGAGAGTTGCGAGCGCGGGCTGCGCGCGCACTGTCACAGATGGATTGAGTCGGGGAGTCTGGTCTTCGAGGCAGGTGCGGCGCGGGTTTCACTCCCGCTGGTGCCCAATATCCATTTCCGGATGCCTGGAAGTAGGCAGTCCCTGCTTGGGTGATGCCACCGAAACTCCAGTAGTGGTTATCGACTTTCAGGTAGCGTGGGATCGAGCTCGCGTCCGGATAACTTTCGGCCGCGTTAGGAGAGTCATCCAGGGGAACACCCTGCAGTCTCTGTTTAGTTTGCGCGTTGGCGAGAGTTTCAAATCTGATGCGCAGAGGCCCGTTGTCACCGATGGGACGGTCAAGCCAGGCACATTCTCCCGGACGCAACCCTTCGCTGTTTTGGCCCGCCGCAATGGGACTGGGCGTAAAGGCCATCTCATAGAGCACGATGGTTTCGCCACCGGGCCCGGGACGCGAATCGATGGTGAAAAACACATATTCGCTGCCCCCCGGATGGCTGTAGCCGCGACAGCGAATTTCACCTGGAAGCGATTTGACCCGCGGTGCGGGTTTGACCGAGCTTGACCCGGCCTTCATTATCGCTCCCAGTTTGGCAATATTCGTTACGCGCGGTGCCCCGCAGATAAGTCCCAGGGAGTAGACCCAATCGCCGGCGCGTCCGTTGATGCCCACGGCGACTAGTCCGGCAGGGCAGTTTTGTGTGCCACTGCCAGACCAATAAGGTGGCGTCGCCAGCCGGCCGTCATAGACGGCCGCGGGGTATTGGCTGGCTGTTTGGGTGGGGCCAACCACGCCGCAAAACAAGTGAATGTTATTGACGGTCAAGGTATGTCGGCCTTCCCACCTTACATACATCCCGGTGACGACCGGCGCGTTACCAGGGCAGACCACTTGGCGTTTTTCCAATTGGCCGGCGACTTTTGCAAAGTCAGGGTCACGCAAGGGTTCGCCAAAACTGGTCGGGTAGGGTTCGATCGGACCGGCGTTTGCGGGACTGAAGGCGATTACGCAAAGAGGACGAATAGCATCGACATCCTGGCTCACTAGAAGTTCGAAACCGGTTAGGTGCTGGCCTTCCGAACAGCGGGCGACGAACTGAGTTCCGTCGGGGCCGCCGAGTGGCGGCAATACCGCATCGATCTGCGCAGACGCAGAGACGACGGGTAGTAACATGCCTGCAAGCATTCCTGTCAGACGAATGGCCAAGCGGACTTGTCTTTGGCAGTGTCCCAACATTTGTTGTTTCATTAGTTTCCCCTTCAAACGGTGGCGGCAATGTTCAGTGCTTCTCACCTCTGTTTCAGCGCCTTATGCACTTCTTACGGTTTGTAGTTGCGGCCGAGGTGCAACTTGACGGCGTCGTTGAATCCTCGCTGCCCGGCAGGACTGAGCGAGTCACGAATGCCGAGTGAACCTGGTCCAGTGGCAGTGTTCCCCTGCGCGCCTAGGGCGGGGTCGCCGAAGATGGCGGTCGCGATGTCGAAGCCGAGACGATAGAACGGATCAGTTTCCGCGTTGCGTACGGCCGCCACTACCGGATCCGCCGCGGCGATCTCCGCGCCCTTAATAGCACGCTGGGCGTACTTGTTCCGCTCCAACGTGAATGCCACCGCGGTGATGAACCCTTGCCGCTGGTTGGGAGGCAGCGAGTCACGAATTCTGTCTTTGCCCGGGCCCGGTCCGGTTTGTCCTTCGGCTGTAGCCATGCCGATGTCAAAACCTCGCCGGACAGCGCCCTCCGGTTGTTGCTCGCGAAGTTCGACCGCCAGCGGATCCTGGTTCGCAATAGCTTCGCCGCGCGCGGCAAGATCCGCGTTGCTGTTTTCTACCAGCGCCTGGTTGCGCGCCAGGGAGAAAAAGACGGCTGCGGTGTAGCCTGCCTGCTCGGCCGCAGGCAGCGATTTAAGAATGCTCTGTTTGCCGGGGCCGTCGGACGTCTGTCCTTCGGCGGCCGCCATGCCAATGTCGAAGCCACGGCGAGCAGACCCATCGGGTTGCGCGTTGCGCAGTGTGACTGCTGCCGGGTCCTGGTTGGCGATCGCTTCTCCTCTGGTGGCGAAAGAGTTGATGAGGGCAAGGCATTGACCTTCGAGGCCGGCAGCGGCAGCGTTGTTTCGCGCGCGAGCTTCGCGTGCCACATCGCAGATGGGGCGCGCCGGCGCGACCGTTCCCTCTGGCAGGGAGATCCTACCCGAAGGTTTGACGGCCTCATTTTCTGAGACTCTTCCTCTTCCGTCAGGATGCAGCAAGTCATCTGCCTTTTTCTTCAAAGCCTCCGCTTGTGCGTTCCGTTGGTTCTCGACATCGCTCACCGCCTGATTGATTTCAAGGTTGCTAGTTTTGTCTTGTCTGTCGATTAAGCCCCCAGTCTCACTCGGCGGCCGCCTAGAATCCGCCTTCACTGGGGCTTGGTTGTTAAATACAGGGCCTGGGTTTCTGGCACGCGCGGCATCCCACCAGCGACCGGAAGTGCGCGCGGTTGGAGAGCAGGACTTGCTCACGATATTTTCCGCGCACACCCGGAAGAGATAGCTCTCGTCTTCTTGGCTGCCGTTCGGGAATTCCACCACGCCTTCGTTGACGCCGGGTTGATAACGGGCTTGCCCCTGACGGAACCACTCCTGCCCCTTCTTCAGCTCGATCGAGTACCAGGCGGTCACGCTATATTCGTTCGGCGACGGATCCCACTCGACCAACACCTTGAACGGCGTGCCTGGTCCAATCTCACCCTTACCGCTCGTCGAGGCGATCGCCGTCACTTGCGGCGGCCGGGCCGGTGCTGGCGGAGTCTCCAACTGCGGCGGGGTGCGTCCGCATGCCCACCCCGACCACGAATAGGACGGTTCGCCGGATGAATCCACCGCGCGAAAGTGAAAGCAGTACTCGCTGTCGTAAGCAAGGTTGGTAACGCGAAATCCTTCGGGGTAATCGCTGTCGTGAATCCAACGATTGCTACTGGCGCCGTCGATCCGCGAGTTGCCGTGAAACCACTTCTGCAAAGCGCTGCAGTAATAAGCCTGGGCGCTGCCATCGCGGCACTCGGCTCGCCCCGTCAAATTCGGCGACATTGGTTTGCCGTTTTCAGTCCACTCGAGAAAGAAGCCGACCGGTTCATTGGCGGCGTTCTTAAACTCGACACACATCTTTGGCAACTCACGCAGACGATCTCCACACGGACCGGCGAAGCCTCCGTAGGGACGCGCCGGTCGCGCGCTCGCCGCTGAGGCGGCGATTGCGATGAAACAGGTAAGCGTTATGGCGATCAGTGAAACCTGCCGGAAAGCCACCTCTGGAAACTGAGTTCGCGTGCTGGTATACATATCCTCTAGGCCTTTCATTAAGTTTCTCCTAAATGCTCCCGGCCACCCGGACGATGGGTCGTCATCTCGTCCCAGCGAGCACGGTATCGACCTTCGCGGTTCAATCGGACGCGGGCGGTTCCCCGATCCGCGTCTCATGGCAAGCATCCCCGGCAAACAACGAAGCGAAGCAGATCAAAAGTCCCGCATCCTCTGTCTCTCGGAAGTGAATGCTCCCGTCCTCCACCCACCGGTAGATGGTTCGGGTACTGACGTTCCTGAGCTTCGACGCGTGCTCAGGCCCAAGCATTTGGACTGAATCGCGGCATTCCTGACACCACGATGCAGAGTTCGGCCGCGGCATCGTGATTGTCCAAATCTCGTGCTCCTCCGTCGTGGTCTCCGTTCTCCGGTGACTTTTACTTTTCATCTTCTGGCTTCTGCTGCGAGATTTGCCACCGCAAACGAGTCGAGCGTAGAATCGCTGCGACCAACAAGGTTTCCTATTAGTTTCTAAGCGTGTCCGCCAAATCGAGAACCTACTAATTGCAGCCTTCGGCAGACCATACCGAGAGCCGGAAAAAAAGTCTTAAGAACCATCTCCAAAAAATCTCTGAAAAATGTCTGAGCGGCTATGAGCAAGCAACCGCAGCGTTTATACGAGTTCGGAAATTACTACCTCGACACGCAGGAGCAGCTCCTGCGGCGTGATGGTGTGCCTGTGGCCCTGACGCCGAAGGCATTCGAGACGCTGGTTGTACTGATTGAGCGGCGGGGCCGTTTGATAGAGAAGAGCGAGTTGATGGAGGCGCTCTGGCCGGAGAGCCACGTCGAGGAAGCTAACCTGACGAACAATGTTTGGACGTTAAGGAAAACGCTCGGCGAGAGCGAGGATGGTCAACGCTACATCGAGACCGTGCCAAAGCGTGGGTATCGTTTTGTTGCTAAGGTCACGGAACTGCCCGCTAGCGATGAAGCGGCGCTGGTTGTGGAACGACACACTTTTAAGCGAATTGTCACTAACGAAACAGAAGAGAAGGAGACCTGGGAAGAGGAAGCGGCACCGCAATCGAGTGTTGCCCGCCAGGTTTCTTCTACAGGCTCCGCTGTAACTCCGCGCCGTTTTCGCGTTTCCACGCCTCTCAAAACAACCATTGCCGCAGCAGTGCTTTTCCTGGTGGTGTTGCCAGCGACGCTTTACCGGTTGTCGGCTCGACTCGATTCAGAACGTGCCGCACTGGCAGTAGCCCCCGCCAGACCAAGACTGCGCTCCCTCGCAGTGCTGCCATTCAAGACGATTGGCGCATCCGGGCGTGCCGACAGCGAGTATTTGGGAATCGGGATGAGCGACGCTCTGATCACTCGGCTGGGTAATAGCAAGCAAGTAGTCGTGCGCCCGACGAGCGCGATGCGCCGTTACTCGGATCCCTTGCAGGATCCGCTGGCAGCCGGTCGCGAACAACGCGTCGAGGCAATCTTGGACGGTAACGTCCAGCGCGAGGGTGACAGAATTCGGGTGACCGTCCAACTATTCCGGGCGCTGGACGGTGCAACGCTTTGGTCTGCCAAGTTTGACGAGCGCTTCACCGATATTTTTGCTGTACAGGATTCGATTTCGCAGCAGGTGATGCGGGAGTTGTTAGTCGAATTGAATCCGGACGAGCAAAAGCGTCTGCAACAGCGGGGCAGCAATAATATTGAGGCGTATCAGGCATACCTTAAAGGTCTCTACTTTTGGAACAAACGCACGCGTGACGGTTATCAAAAGTCCGTCGATTATTTCAAACAAGCGATTGAGATAGACCCGGCTTATGCGCAAGCCTACGTGGGGTTAGGCAATTCATCCTCGTTTCTGGGCGGCCACGACCGGGCCTCGGAGGTCGAGGCTTTTTCCAAAGCGCGAGCAACGGCGAAGAAGGCCCTGGAACTCGACGAGACGCTTGCCGAAGCACACGCCTCGTTGGGGCTGGTTGCTATGAACTTTGACTGGAACTGGTCTGAAACCGAAAAGGAATTCAGACGGGCCATCGAGCTGAATCCAAACTATGCCACCGCGCACCAGTGGTACGGAGAGTTTTTAGCCTGCATGGGGCGGTTCGACGAAGGGATCGCGGAACTCAAGCGGGCGCAGGAGCTGGATCCCCTTTCGATAATCATCAACACGGATATGGGGAAGGTTTACATGTTAGCGCGCCGTTACGACGAGGCGATATCACAATACCGGCGGACGCTGGAGATGGATCCGGAATTCGAAGTGGCCCACGGGCTGCTGGCAATGACTTATTCAGAGAAAGGAATGCACGAGGAGGCGCTCGGTGAGTTGCGCAAGATTAAGCATTTGGAAAGCGACCCGCTTTACCTTTCCTACCTGGTCTACGTTAATGCGATCGCAGGCAGGCCGGGCGAAGCGCGCAGGGCGCTTGAGCGGATCCGACAGATGTCGAAGCAAACTTACGTCTCGCCCCTGACGAATGCGTTAGCCTATGCAGCCTTGCGTGATAATGACCAAGCCTTTAGGTGGTTTGACAGAGTCTTCGATGAACACGCCTCAGGGGGAGCAATTTCGCTCAAAGTAGGTTTCGTTTGGGACAATCTCCGGTCGGATCCCCGCTTTTCGCAACTGCAGCAGCGGGCTGGTTTCTGAGCCGCGTTCTGCGGCAAGTTTTTATCCAATCGGAAAGACTTCACGCCTAAATCAAAAAGCAACGACGGTATTGAAAACTCTGGAACCTTGGACTACTTCGCATAGCCCGGACCGCGCAATGGGCGTCCCCCCAGGGCCGGTGTTCGCCGGCCATCGTCGACGCTCAACTGACCATTCACGATTACATACTTGATACCTTCGGGGTGTTGGTTGGGCATCTCGAAGGTTGCGCGATCGAGAACTGTCTTAGGGTCAAAGATGGTTATGTCGGCGTAGGATCCTGCCCGCAACTCTCCGCGGTCGCGCAGCCCAACGCGTTTCGCCGGCATCCCGGTCATCTTGTGAATCGCCTGTTCCAGTGTCAACTGATGTTCGTCTCTAACGTACCGGCCCAGGATTCGCGGATAACTTCCCCAGCCCCGCGGATGTGATTTTGAACCGGCCAACGGACCGTCGTTAGCGCGCGTCCCACTGTCGGTGCAGAAGCTGACAAATGGAGCGCGCATCGCCGCGCGCATGTCGTCTTCATTCATCATGAAATAGATGGCGCCGGTTTGGCCGTGATCCGCGAGCATCAAATCAAAAAGAGCGTCCAACGGATCTTTGCCTTGTTCCTCAGCAATCTGCGACAGGCGTTTGCCCTGTAGCGCATCGAGATCACGGTTCACCACTGAACCGATCAAGACGCCGCCTGGTCCGCCGCTGCCGAGGTAGATATTTTCCCATTCTTTCGTATCGTTAGATATCTCCCGCTTAAGTCGCTTACGAACCTCCGCGTCTCGCAAACGCGACATCATTTTTTCAGTGCCGCCTTCCAGCGACCACGGTGGTAGACAGGCGCTGAGCGCGGTGCTGCCCGCGATGTATGGATAGATGTCGGCAGTTATGTCGAGCCCTTCGGCGCGTGCCCGCTTAATTTTTGCCAGCACCTCGGGCATGCGGCCCCAGTTCTTTTTGTAGGCAGTTTTCAAGTGCCAGATCTCGACCGGGATTTGCGCCTGGCGGGCGATCTGGAAAACTTCTGCCAGCGATTCGTCGAGCGAGTTTGCTTCACTGCGCTGGTGCGTCGCGTAGATGCCGCCATACTGGTGCGCCACCTTTGCCAGTGCCACAATCTCATCGGTCTTCGCAAACCGCGCCGGAACGTATTGCAGTGAAGTTGATACACCAAGCGCGCCGTCCTTCATCGCGGCAGCAACCAATTGCTTCATCTGTTCCAACTCCGCGGCAGTCGGTGGACGGTTGTCAAAACCGACGACGTATTCACGCACCTGCGTTGCGCCGACGAAAGTAGCGAGATTGACGCCGGCGCCTTCTTTCTCAAGCCGAGTGAAATATTCGCCAAGCGTGCGCCAATCGACGGTCAGTTTGTAACGACGGTTGAAGTCCTCCTGCTCTTTAAGCAGGCGTTCGTTAACGGGGGCAATCGATTCGCCCTCGCCGGTCACTTCGGTCGTGACGCCCATCATCACCTTGCTCATCGCGCGCGGATCGATCAGCAGGTAAGTCTCTGATTGGCCCAGCATGTCGATGAAACCCGGCGCCACTATCATTCCGGCGGCATCGATCTCGCGTGCGCCGTGAGCGTTTTTCAGCTTGCCGATTTGCACGATGCGATCGCCTTTGAGGGCGAGATCGGCCCGGTAACCCGGGCGGCCTGAGCCGTCGATCACAAGTCCATTCCTGATGAGTAGATCGTATTGTGGCGCTGTAGCCGAAGCTGGGTTGTTAGCAAAAGAGAAGAGAAGCATGGTTGCCAGGAACAGGGAAAACGAAACTCTGATTAGCATTATTTCACCGTAGGCTTGGATTTGTGGAGCGCTGCATCGTAATGATTAACATCGGCGATGTCTAGATTCGATTGAGGTGGAAGAGCGGGGGCAAGCCCACCTTCCCGACTGCACGTTTTCATTGTTGATCCTTGATACTCAAGGAAAGATAACTCGACTCAACAATTTCTACGTGCAGTCAGGAAGGGTGGCTTGCCCCCGCTCTTGTTGATTGGCTGATGTGACTTTCATTCAATGGCTAAGTAGAATTCAAAGCCGTGACATATCAACCCATAACAGTTAAGCGAATCGCTGCATTGACCGGGAGACTGATCTCCGGCAACGAGAACGCAGTGATAACCGACGTCAGCCACGATTCTCGACGTGCTGGTTCGGGCAGTTTGTTTGTTGCCGTGCGCGGCGAATTGTTTGATGCGCACAAATTCGTTCCCCAGGTGATCGCGCAGGGCGCAGTCGGCGTCATATCCGAACTCGAACCGACGGTCGAATTGGAGAACACAGTTTGGATTCAGGTTGAAGATATTCGGCGCGCGATGCCGCTCGCCGCGGCGGAAGTTCAGCACCATCCGTCGCGAGAATTGCAGCTCGTCGGCATCACCGGCACCAACGGAAAAACGACGACCGCGTATCTTATCGCCTCTATCCCGGAAGCCGCTGGTGAACTGGTAGCGATGACTGGCACAGTCGAGTATCGATTGGGACTGGAGCGTTTCAAAGCCGATCGCACCACACCCGAAGCCACCGACATGCAGCGACTGCTGCGTCAAGCTGTCGAGATCGGTTGCAAGACTGCGGTGATGGAAGCTTCTTCACAAGCGATGGATTTCCATCGTTGCGATGCACTCGAGTTTGCCGTCGCCGTATTTTCAAACCTCACGCGCGACCACCTCGATTATCACAAGACGATGGGGAACTACTGGTATGCGAAGCAACGTCTTTTTGATGGGCGGCTGGGGACCAGACCGCGCACATCCGTTATTAATCTGGACGACTCGTATGGAGTCGAACTTGCTGAGCGACTAAAGCGCGAGGGTTTGCACGTGGTTACTTACGCAGTGAAAGCAGAAGCTGATGTCACCGCGCGCGACCCGGAGTTTTCGCTGGCCGGCATGCGTTTCAACCTGCGCACGCCGCAGGGTAAACGCGATTTTCGCTCGCCGCTGGTTGGTCCGCCGCACATCTACAACACGCTCGCCGCCGTTGCGAGCGGACTGGCACTCGGCTACGACCTCGATGTGATTACGCGCGCGCTCGAGAAATGCACCGGCGCGCCCGGACGTTTCGAGCGCGTGACGCATGATGGCGACTTTGCAGTGGTGGTTGATTACGCGCATAGCGACGATGCGCTGCTCAACGTGTTGCGTACCGCGCGCGAGGTGACGCGGGGCAGAATAATTACGGTGTTTGGTTGCGGTGGAGACCGCGACGGTTCAAAACGTGCCCCGATGGGCGAGGCTGCCGGAAGTTTAAGTGACGTAGTAATCCTGACCTCTGACAACCCGCGCACCGAAGATCCGGAAAAGATTCTCGCTGAAGCGGAAGTTGGAATTCAGAAGACGGGCAAGCCTTATCGAAAGATCGCCGATCGCCGAGCTGCGATTCACCAGGCAATCTCAGAAGCGCGGAGTAATGATTTGGTGCTGATTGCCGGAAAAGGGCACGAGGATTACCAGATCATCGGCCGGGAAGTTTTCCACTTCGACGACAAAGAGGTTGCGCGCGAGGCGCTGGCAGGTCGGTAGTTTTAGACCGCTATTACTCCGGACTTTGCGGATACATTCGCGACCAGATCCAATAGACCGGCAGCCCTAGGGCGATTAAGCCGATTCCTGCAAGTGGTGCATTCCGAGCCAGAATACCCAAACCCGAAATCACCTGACCATGGACCATTAGCCCGAGAGCGTTCGCGGCATCTTCCCTAACTCCCAGCAGTGTCGTCCCCAGAATCAATGCCGTCGCCAGCAGGAACAATATAGGAACGATCGGATAGCCCCAGGCGCGATAGGGTCGCTCTGCGTCTGGCATTTTGCGCCGCAGAATGAAAACCCCGGCAGTGACCAGTCCATAGAAAATCCAAAGTCCGAAAATGGCGTAGTCCGTCAGGATGTCGAAAGACGAAGAGAAGATGATCACGAGGATGCAAGCCCAGATCGCCTGAATCACGAGGGCGCCTGTAGGTACGCGCGTGCGCGGCGACACTTTGGACAAACTACGCAGGAACAAACCGTCTCGGGCCATCGCGTAGGGAACGCGAGCGCCGGTAAGAATTGAAGTGTGCAGCGTGCCGAAGGTTGATGACAGTAGCGCGGCGGCAATGAAACTAATTGCGAGCGAGCCAAGAAATTGTTTGGCGACTTCTGTCGCTACTGACGACTGCGTAGAAATACTGGCTATGTCAGTCGGTGACAGCGCGTAAAAATAAGCGACATTGGCGAGCAGGTAGAGCGCCATAATCAAAATCGTTCCGCCGATCAGCGCGCGGGGAAGGTTGCGTCCCGGGTCCTGAACCTCACCGGCGACGAGGGTGACGTTGTTCCAACCATCGTATGCCCACAATGCTCCGAGCATCGCCGCTATAAAACCACCGAAACCAAAGCGCGCCGCGGCGCTGACACCCTCACAGGTGCCGCCGACGTTTGCCAGCAACAAGTGTGACCAATCGGCGTTGCGCGCAAACAGGAAAGCGCCGATACCAACCACCAGCACCAGCGCAATCTTGATCCCTGAAAGAAACGTGGCTACGCCGCCGCTAAACCTCACGGCCATGCAATTGATCCCGGTGACCACGAGTATCGAGGCCAGAGCGATCACCTGAAGTTTTCCAAAAGGAACCGGATGGCCCCAGATGGTCTGGGAAAAAAATTCGCCGGTGAGAGTTCCACCAAGCATGATGTTGAGGAACAGTGCGAACTGCACGCCGAGGGCCGCTTGCGATCCGGCCTTACCGATAAAAAACGACATCCAGCCAAACAAGAATCCCCACGGGCGTCCATAGGCTTCGCGCATGAAAACATATTCGCCGCCAGCCTTAGGCATCATTGCTGCGAGTTCGGCGTAACTCAACGCGCCGGCCAGCGAGAGCAAGCCGGCTACGACATAGACCAGCAGCACCATCTTTGGAGTACCGACATTGCAGGTCATCACGCGCGCTTTGAGGAAAACGCCCGTGCCGATGACGTTGCCAACCACCACGGACAATGCGGCGACCAAAGAAAGACCGCGGACCAAATGTCGAGTATCGTCTTGCATCGATTCTTGAAGTTTAGAGTCCAATGTCCGCGTGATTAGTGGTACTAGTTTCCACTAACAGACTTGGCATTGGATATTGAAATTTGACTTTGGACTAATTCACCAAACGTCGTTCACGATCAGATCTTCGTATGAATCTCGCCGGCGAATCAACTGGCTTTCGCCGTTCTCATCGATCATCACTGCCGCCGGTAGCGGGCGACCGTTGTAATGAAACATTTGCGCCAGCGAATAGGCGCCGCAATTAAGCAGGGCCAGCACTTCTCCGGGCTGTACGTTTGCGGGGAGCTTTCGGTAGTCAGGTAAACGTCCCTGACGCTCGATATCGAAATAAACGTCGCCAGAATCACATAACGGTCCGGCTACTTTGTAACTCGTCTCATGCGGTGCTCCGGCCCGGTTTGCGGAGATGGTGTGGTAATACCATTTGTAATTATTCATCGAGAGCATAATGTTGTAGCCGGCATCTGTCAGCAGCCACACGTCGCCCGTTTCCGGTCTCTGCTTGATATTGAGCACGGTAGTCAGCACCAGTCCGGCGTCGGCGATTACGCTGCGTCCCGGCTCAAGCAGGATCGTCGTTTTCTCCAGCAGATGTTCGGCGCCCGCGGCGCGCGCTGATTCGCGGGCCACCCGGAGCGCTTCCGCGAGGACGGCGGCCGGTTCGAGATCGGCGCCCAGCATGTCGCGTTCGTGCTCGGGCAGTTGATCGGCTTGCGAGCGATCGCGCAGGTAGTTCACGGGAATGCCGCCGCCAAGGTTGATGTGCTCCAGCGTGTGACCCGTCTCGTGATGGATAGCGACCAGATGTTCCCACATGCTGCGAAACGCTTGCGCGAATGGTTCGACATCGGGAGTTTGCGAACCGACGTGAATGTGGATGCCGCAAACATGAATCAAGTCGGGATTTTGGAGTCCGCGGCGAAAGGCCTCGAGCACTTCTGAAGACGAGATACCAAACTTCGAGGTCAGCAAAGCGGTTTGTAAACCCAAATGGGAGCGCGTCCCAATCTCAGGAACGAGGCGTAGCGTGATGCGCGCCGGTGGTGTTGGCGTTTCATCCCGTGCCCGTAAGCGCCTGACCGCTTTTTCCACGAGGCCAATTTCATAAATTGAGTCGACGTTGATTGCGTAAATTCCTGCACGCACGGCGTCGTCCAGCTCGTCGTCACTCTTGCTGGTGCCGTTAAAAATTATTTGGTCGGGGCGGAAGCCAACGCGCAAGGCTTTAAAGAGTTCACCACCGCTGTTCACTTCAATATCAATGCCCGATTCCAGCACTGTTCTGAGAATCGACAGGTTGGAATTTGCCTTCGACGCATAGAAAAACCGGATGGGATGTGCGACCGACGACGCCGCTGCTTTTAGCCGGTCAATGTTGGCGCGGATGCGCGGGCCCGAAAAAACAAAAAGCGGGGAGTCGTACTTACGAATGAGCTCCGGCGCGTTCGCGCCGCTGATACTCAGGTGACGCGCACGAACTTCGAGATAATCGGGAATGGTCCAGGCTGGGCTTGAAGTTGCCACCGTTGTGGGCATGGTTCTGATTTTCTCCGCGGCAAAAATTATTACGTATGAACGCGAGCGAAGATAGACTGCGACTGGCGGAGCGTCAAGTTTGTTTCAGAAGATTTCTCCGCGACCTCGCCGGGGCAGAGCGTCTCCGAAGAATCAGCCGCGGATTCTCGCGGATTATCCCGGAAAGGAATAAACAGGGGAACCGGGTCCTAGCCGAACATTGCTGGCAGTTCAAAGGTTTTCTGATCTGCGTTCATTCGCGAGAATCCGCGGCTAATTTGTTTTTGACGAGCCGTTGGCAAGCTTTCGCAGCACTTCTCGAATCTGCTTGTAGTGTCGCTTCTCGTGATAACCGATAAAGGAGACAGTAGCCACGCCGTCAATTTCGCCAAGGAAAGGATGTTTGAAAACCAGATTGCGAAACCGCTCCTCGCCGTGGGTAGCGCAAAGCGCCTTGAGGCTGTTTCGCGCGCGCTCGAAGTTTTCAAGCGTCACTTCCCAGCCCGGTGCGTCCAACGGTCTCATCGCCCGGGGAGCTTTCACCCGGACGAGCCGCAGGGAAACAATCGACGTGGGCATCAGCCGGCGCAGGAATCCGACCCGTCGGGGCTGCTGAGCGATCGCTCCTTCGAGCTCCTGAATTACGCGCCCCTCAACGAGACATAGATGATGCACGATTTCGCCAACACTCCATGCGCCTTCCGCCGGCCGCTGCGAGTAGATGTTCGGATCGACCGACGACACCGTCTTGATTAACTTTTGATGGACCGAGTCCAGCCGGTTCAAAGCCTTTTTCATAAACGAGACTAATTCTGATTCTGATAACTGCTCGAAGGGAATAAATTCGGATCTTTCCCCTCAGCCCATTGGACGCCCAAAGTTGTAAACGAGAACACCGGTAACTTTCACCGGCTCTCCCTGAAGTAAGGTGGGACTAAACTTCGCCTGACGGGCGGCATTGACTGAAGGTTCCTGCAACATCCGGGGTCCGGAAACTGCCCGCGCCTCCATTACATTGCCCTGCTCGTCGATCATCACCTGAATGATTACTACACCCTCCGCGCCAGCGGCCTTAGCTTCCGCGGGGTAATCCGGTTTTGGCAGACTGATGGCCTTGCCATTCAGGACACCGCCGGAAATTGGCGCGCGCGGTGTCAGTTCCGCCGAACTCGGAGCAGCCTCTTCCACCTTAGCGTTGTTCGCGGAGTTAACCGGCTTGGCAGCCTGGGCTTCCGCCGGAGTCACACTTACTGGCGCTTCCGCAGACGCAGGGGGAAGTTGCGACGCTGTTGCCGCAGCTTCCGAACCCTTTTCCGGCAATACGAAGGAACTCAGGAACTGCTCCTGAACCGCATCGTCCTTTTTGGTGTTCAAGTAAACGACTGAATAGAAACGCTTCCTGGTGGCGAACACCTGTGCGGTGCCGGTGAGATCGCCGATCGCGAGGCGGTATTCGCGACCGGCGTTTCCAAACAATGTTTTCTCGCCGGTGAGCGTCAGCTTCGCGATCGCATCTTTCCGAATCTTCGGCGTGAAGAATGTCTTGAAGGCGTCCACGTAGGAATTAATGCGCTGCATCTCGGTATACAGTGCGGGATTGGATTTGATCCCACTTAATGAGACCACCGCGAACACCGGCCCGGGTTTACTATTGGAGAGGTAGGTGCGCGTGTTCAACTCCATCTTGTGATAGGGCTCTTTGCTCGTTTCAAAAGTTGAACCCTTGGGCATAAGCACGGAAAATTCCTCGCCTTCCGGACGAAGCGTTTCCCAGTCGGGGAGGTTCGTGGTTGATTGCCCTGATGCCGGAATTAGAAGAGCGAGGGTAAGCAAAACGGAGACGATGAAAAGCTTGGCGCTTAAAGACCTCATGGCGCATCTCCTTTTGAAAGGCAATTACAATCCGCAGATTATACCGACTATCTAACAAGGAGGCAGCGGCAGGAGCAGCAAGCTGGTTAATACTTGCCGTATTCCTGCTTCTTGCGCCCTGCCCTGTCTTTTCAAATATACCGCAATCTATTCCGCGGCTAAAGCTGCGACATCATCTCGGCGGGGTTCCAGTAGGCGTGCAGCGTTTGTATCTTTCCGGCTTCGTTCACTTCAAAAACATCAATGCCTTCAAAGTGGACCTTATGGCCCTGCTGGCTGACGCCTTTACCAGTCCATTTCACGGCGGCACCATTGCCGGCAATGAACACTTCGTCTTCTGTCAGACCAACTTCTTTAAAGGCTGCCGTAATGTTTTGAAAAAACTCAGCAAGTTTTTGATGGCCGACTAGCGGCGGGGCGCCGACGGGATCGTGACTGATAGCGTCGGTGGCGAAAGTATCAACCCAGGCCCGCTGGTCCATCGCCCGGAGGGCGGCAAAGTAAGCCTCAATTGCCTGTGAAACAATTTCTGGAGACATCAATTCTGTTTCCTTTCTCTTTCCTGCTGAACCAAAACGCGGCGCAGTATTTTTCCAGCTGCCGACTTAGGTATTTTGTCGATAAACTCGAGCTGCCGAATCTTCTTGTGGGGCGCCACTCGGGTGGCGACAAAATCAATAAGTTCCGCTGCTGTGGCCTCTCCTCTTAATACCACGAAGGCCTTCGGTATCTCGCCCGCTTCATCATCCTGGCAGGGAATCACTGCCGCATCGGCAACCTGCGGATGGGTTAACAGCAATGCTTCGAGTTCCGCGGGTGGTACTTGAAAACCCTTGTACTTAATTAGTTCTTTGGCGCGATCTACGATGAAGAAGTGCCCGTGATCGTCCGCATAGCCAATGTCGCCCGTGTGTAGCCAGTCATCGGCATCGACAGTTGCTGCCGTCGCGTCGGGGCGATTCAAATAACCCATCATTATTTGCGGACCACGAACGCACACCTCGCCTTCCTGGTTATGTCCCAGCATCGCTCCCGTTTCCAGGTCGACGATCTTGCACTCGGTATTGGGCGCCGGAACGCCGACCGAACCAAACTTCACCTGCGTTGGGTCAGCTGGTGAAGAATGAGTGACCGGGCTCGTTTCGGTCATCCCATACCCCTGCCGCACATCACAGCCGAGGCGTTGCATGCAGGCGCGCGTCAAGTGTTCATCGAGCGGCGCCGCGCCACAAAATATCGTCCGTAGTTTCGACAGATCGTAATTATCGACGACCGGATTCTTGCTGAGAGCGAGCACGATCGGGGGCACGAGGTGCGCCAGCGTTACGCCATGTTTTTGCAGCAACTGCAGGAACATCTCGAGTTCAAAACGCGGCACGGTAACGATGGTTGAGCCCTGGCTGAGACCCATGTTTAATACGACTACGAGTCCGTAAATGTGAAACAGCGGCAACACGCAGATCAAGGTGTCGTCGGCTGTGAAGTAATCGAGTCCTTCCATCTGGCACATGTTTGCGACCAGGTTGTAGTGCGTAAGCATAACGCCCTTGGGCAGTCCGGTCGTGCCGCTGGAATACGGGAGCGCCACCAGATCCTCGCGCGGGTTGATGACCACGTCCGGAAACTGTCCATCGCTGTCCAGCAAAGAAGAAAAAGGTGTGCCGCCTTCAACCTCGCTGCCTGGCTCATCAAAAATAAACAGCTCCTCGATATTGGCTTCCCGGGCTGCGGCGGTGGCCTTCTCTAAAAACTGGGGCACGGTCACCAAAAACCGGGCGCCGGCGTCTTTTAGTTGATGGGCTATTTCATGTTCGGTATACAAAGGGTTAACTGGACTGGTTATGCCCCCGAGGGTGGCTACCGCATGAAAGGCGATCGCATACTCCGGCAGATTAGGACTGAGAATTCCAAAGATCTCACCTTTCTTAAATCCGCGTTTCGCGAGGCTGGCAGCCACGCGCGAAATCTGATCTGCAAGTTCGGAGTATCTGATGGTGCGCCCGCTCGGGCCATCGATTAATGCTGCTTTCGACCCGCGCGCTTGCGCATGCTGAAGCACGAAGGCGGTTAACGGAATTTCAGGGATCGTGATTTGGGGGAATGGTCCGCGAAAGATCATGATTCTCGTAACGCAAACAGCTTGGTTATGAAAGACGTGGCGACTGCCGGGACTGGTTTAGTTTGGTATTAACGAACCTTGCCGACTATTGCAGGAACCGGGGATCAGCTCCGCATAAATATAGAACCCGCCTACCTTAACAGGTGACCCTATTCGAGTAAAAGGTTTATATTTGGCCCTTCATGTCAGAATCCACCCCACGCCCGCTCACCATTATTTGTCTCGCTACCTATTTCAAAGGGTGCGACTTCATTCGCGAGTGTAAGCGCCTCGGTTGTCACGTCATTTTGATCACCAAGGAAAAGATGCTGGCGGAAGACTGGCCGCGAGACTGCCTGGATGATTTGATTGCGGTTCCCAATGACGCCGGCCCGCCGTTGCTGATTGATCTCACGGCGTTCATCTCACGGAATCTGAGAATTGATCGGGTCGTGGCCCTCGAAGAGTTTGACGTAATGACTGCGGCGCTGATTCGCGAACATTTTTGTTTGCCGGGCATGAGCAGTTCGACGGCAAAGACCTTCCGCGACAAATATCGGATGTCGGAGACGGCCAGGGCAGCGGGGATTGTGCTCCCTGATTATGTGCCGCTGATCAATGCTGACGAGGTGCGCGAGTTTATGGAGCGCGTGCCGGCGCCATGGATTATTAAGCCCCGTTCAGACGTTTCTGCGATTGGTATTCGCAGAGTCAACGAGCCCGGCGAAGTTTGGAACATCATCGCTGAAATGAACGAACGCGAAAACCTGCGCGAACGGTCTTCATATTATTTGTTGGCGCAGTTTATTGCCGGCGAGGTTTTTCACGTTGATTCTCTGGTTGGCGAAGGGCGTGTCCTCTTCGCTGGCGCGAATCGGTATGGACGCCCACCGCTGGAGGTCGCGCACGGCGGCGGCGCCTACGTTTCGCGTACTGTTGCGCATGGCTCGGACGACGAGAAGCGGTTGTTTGCAGTCAATCGCCAGTTGGTTAGGGCCCTCAAACATGAACGGGGCGCCGCGCACGCAGAGTTCATTAAGAGCGACGTTGACGGACGCTTCTACTTTCTTGAGATTGCAGCGCGCGTTGGTGGCGCCTACATCGCTGACGTATTGGAAGCGGCTTCCGGACTCAACCTCTGGCGCGAGTGGGCGCGGATGGAAGTGACAGGAGGCAGCGGCACGCGGCAGGATGCAGGGGCAGGGGAGCAACCCCAACGCCAATCGTTGGGGAACAGTATCAAGGTCAAGCCGCCGCGCAACGAATACGCCGGCATTGTGTTGTCACTCTCGAAACAGGAAGATCCTGACACGTCCAGCTACGACGATCGCGAAATCGTCTACCGGGTGAAGAAGAAACATCATGCCGGTCTGATAGTCCGGTCAAAAAAATTAGAGCGCGTCGAGGAATTGTTGACGGAGTATGGCAGCCGCTTTGTTGACGATTTTGTTGCGGTGATTCCGCCGTTGGAAAAGGCTGAGTAAAGAGGGTTGAATGCGGCCCGGCTCAAACTTTCCTTAGTGGCCAGATCTCAACACTAATCTCCTCGCAGTAGTGCAACAGTGGCGCGCCTGACGGAATTGGTAGGCCATGCGATTCGAGCATGCTTGAGTTGAGTGAAGTGAGTGCAGCTTTGCGCAGTGGCCAGGGATGGTGATGAATGCGCGAGCGGTAGAGCGTGCTGTTGTGTTCGGTGTCGAGGCAGTAGCGTTCAGTCAGAAAAAACTCGAGCGAACCTGGTGAGGTTTGCGGCAATGCGTCACCAATCGTCCAGGTCGCCTGGAATTCCGCCGGCGCTTCCCACGCGTCCCTTCGCAACGATGAATAATTGATCGTATCTCCAGTTTGCTCCAGCGACATGCGAGCGTTGAAGTAGGGCAGGTAATAAAACCTGCGTGCTCCCCAAACAGCAAGCTTGTTTGCCGCATCAAGCGAAAGAAACAAAACGCTGGGAACCCCCTGATGGTGGACGTAGGTGCGCACGTTGAGTTCATGAAATGCGCTGGTGCCCGGAATGGGTGGGAGGAATGAAGCACGAATGCCCCACATCGTGAATGGCACGACGCCGATCCATGCCGAACCATCAAACTTATCAATCTCAAGATGAGCAGGAATTAATGGGCGCAGGAGTTTTTCATCGATGCGCCAATGCATGAAGAGCAGCTTGCCCCAGTTTTGATGCATGATGGCCCAGCCGGTCGGCCGTTGGCGCATGGCGAGGCGGTCGAGATCCAGCGGAGGCTCGCCTACCGTCATTTCTCTTTGCCCACCACAATCACCGAGTTCTTCACGCCGTAGTCGTCGTCTTCAGAGTTTGGATTGGCGGGGTCGAGCATCCAGTTGCCGTCAACGATGAATTTGTACGCGTGCTTTCCTGGTTCGAGATCGATGCGGCAGATCCATTCATCGCCTTCTTTCCCGAAGATGAACTGAGATTGGCCCCAGTTGTTAAAAGAACCCGCCAGCGCGACGATGCTTGCCTGAGGATAACCCTTCAGTCGGAACGTGGTGTTGCCCTTGAGACTTGGCGGCGGCAGCGCCACCTTCTCCGCGGTGTAAGGAGCGCCTTCATATTCAAAGACAACACTGACGATCTTTCCGTTCTCATCTTTATTGAAGGTGAGCGGTGTGCCTTCAATCTCGTCCACGAAAACCGTTCTCGACTTGTGGACGAGCCGGCGTTTCCTGACTACGGAAGGCTTCACCCATAGATCGTCATACTCCAGCGTCACGTCCAGCGTTGAGACAGGGATGATGCCTGCGTCGAGTTGATACCTGCCGACATACTTCCTAAGGGCCTCGGTATCTGGCTTTCGCCCCGGTCGTTGCTGAGAGGATGCAGAATGAAAACTTACCGCTGCGGCGCGGACCCGGGACGAAGGGTGAATTCCGAGGAGAAGCGATAAGGAACAAAGGATGAACAACAAGCAAGTCATTAATTAAGCCTTCCTATTCATCCTTCATCCCTCACCCTTATTCTTATCCTTAGTACTGCCAGTTCACATTTACGAAACCGGTACCGCTCGTCGGGACGGTATAGGTATGGTTCGAGCCATTCTCCCAGGTGACGCCGCCGCCGGCTGCAATCTTGATAAATTTGAATTGGATCGTTTGCCCCGCCGGTACGCTTGCCGTCAGGAACCAGTTGGGATAATTGGGCGTTAACATGGGTCCGACAGCACCGTCCCAGGTCGTGCTCCACGACCCGAGCTCGATCGTGTTTCCGGTCAGGAAGATGTAGTCGCCGGTAGACGTGGGTGTGGCGTTATTAACAGTGAAGGTCACGGGAATCAACTTCGCAGTCAGGACGGTAGACTGAATGCCGTTGGAGACCGTGCCACCGGAATTCGTTACCGTGACGTTGTAGTTTCCGTTGGTCACCGACGGCGTGGTGACAACGATCTGAGTTGGTGACCACGAGTTGACGGTCGCCGCAGTCGTGCCGAATTTCACTGTGCCGATTGTCGTGCCAAAATTTCTGCCAGCGATAGTGGTTTTCACGCCCGGCTGGCCGACCGTCGGTCCGAGGGAGCCAATCTCCGGCGAGGCCGCGCCCTCGGTGAACTGCCAGACAGAAACAGCGTGCGCTGGCAGGGTGAATGTGGTTACTGGATTATTGCCGCCCGACCCGGAACCGACCGTAATCGAAACACCGCCGAGCAAGCCTGTTAAATAATCGGCTTGAGTGCCGACCGGAAGGGAAGTATTAAGTCCGCTGATGCTGTAGCCGGTGGTCTCGCTTTTGTTAATTGCCACCAGCACCGTGCTGCCGAAAAACTTTCGTTCGTAAATGTAGACATCGTTGTTCATCCAGCGTTGGGCCATCGAGCCATAAGGGACGGCCGGATTACTGCGGCGCAGCGCCGAGAGTCTATTGGTGAGCGTGTATGCTGTCGTAGTTGTCGAGAAGCCGGACATCATCGGACGGTTGTAGGGATCGGTGCCGCCGCTGGTGTCGTTGTGCAGATACTGCTCGGTGCCGTAGTAGATGCACGGGATCCCGCGCGCCGTGAAAATAAACGACATCGCTTCATGCAAGCGGTTGTTATTGTTGTTTACGGAGAGGAAGCGGGCCATGTCGTGATTGTCGACAAAGGTGACGAGATCTTCTTTCCAGGTAAAGTTATTTCCTTCAGCCGTGATGACGGAATCAATGTCGGAGAAATTTGAATTTGAAGCGAACACGCTGCGGATCGCCGTGTTGAGCGGGAAATCGAGCATCGACATGCCGCTCTTGTTCGCGAACTTATAGGAATCGTGATAGAGCGGGTCCGACGTGTTTCCCTGGTACCACTCGCCAAACATAAAACTATCGCCATAAGTGTAAATGGAATTGGCGAAGCTGTACTCCCAGCCCCAGGTTATGTGTTTGATCGCGTCAATCCGGAAACCGTCCACGCCGTGCTGCTGGAAAAGCTGCGCCGCGCTCTTGAGGTAGCCGTCAATCGTCGCGTGTTCCTGATTGAGGTCGGCGAGGTCGAAGAGCGTGTAGTACTCAACCTGGTAACGATCGTCCCAGCCGCCGCCGGAGATGTTGGGGTTGTGATGGAAGTAGCCATTGCTGTCGCTCGTGTAGTTACCGAGAAACGTGCCATTGTCATACAGCGAGCCAAACTCGCCCGCATTGTCCTGCGTTGAATGGTTCGGCGCGAAGTCAATAATCACCTTAATGCCATTCGAATGCGCGGCGGTAACCATGGCGTCGAAATCTGTCCAGGTGTTGCCGCTGTTGCCAAAGTGTTCCTCAATTCGTTTGAAGTCGCGGCCCTGATAGCCGTGATAAGACGCCGTGGGGTTACCACCGCCGTCTGGGATATTTGTGTTCAGGTTGTCCACCGGCGGCGAGATCCAAATCGCAGTGATGCCCATGCCCGCGAGGTACGACATTTTCTGCTGAATCCCCTGCAGGTCGCCGCCCCAGTAGAGGCGCCAGTTTGACTTGGTTGCGTCATACAGCCCGGCGCTTTGCGAGGGGTTGTTATTCGCGGTGCTGCCGTCAAAGAATCGATCAGTAATAATCTGATAGACAACTTCGCGCTTGAAGTCAGCGCCAAACGCGCTGGTTGGAAACAAAAACGTGGACAGAAGAAGTGTGATTACCGAGACCCTGTGAGTCAACGTTCGCATAGTAAAACTCCGTTCTTCGTTTTCAGGGCTGGTTGGGGAGTTGAGGCAGGGAGAATCATACAACTAAATACGAGCGATGGAACTTAATTTTCGAGGCAATGCCATCTCAGCCGCGTCAGGGACTTGCGGATCCGACACCTGACTTTTGTTTGTCACAGAAACGCTCCACCGTCTGAAAGAGTTGGCGGCAATATTGATCGGAAGCAAGGCCGACGTTTTCACACTGCGCCAGTTGCCACTGTCCACTCTTGATGAACTCAGTCTCTTTGGGCACAGTGTCGCAGAAGCTGGGCGTGGGCTTGCTGGCTTGGAGACAACTCTGCATGAACACGCTGGTTGAGATGCCGTTGGTGAAACCAGGTTCCGCTTTGTATCTCGCGATCGACTGATCAACGCAGCCCTGATTGTCGGTGTGGCGTCCTGCCTCCTGGCCTTCTTCGACGATCGCTTTGCCTTTCGCCAGCAGCGCGTCCTTATTACGCGAAAACCAATAGACCCCGGCGCCAATGACGCCAACCACGAGCAACAGCCCCAGGACGACAACAATAATCAAGGCCTTGGCCCAACCCGGCATCGTGTCCCTCCTATTGCGATCCGATCACGCGGCGGTTTACTTCAAATACTTATCCATCCAATCAATCACAGTGTGATACCAGAGTTGGGAATTTTGCGGCTTGAGCACCCAGTGGCCTTCGTCAGGGAAGATGAGCATCTTTGAATCGATTCCCATTCGTTGTGCGGCGGTGAACAACTGCAGACCTTCGCCAAACGGCACGCGATAATCAAGCTCGCCATGAATTACCAGAATGGGCGTCTTGAAGTTTTTCACAAACTTATTTGGCGACCATTGCGCATACATCGCCGGATTATTCCAGGGGGTGCCTTTAAACTCCCACTCCGGAAACCAAAGCTCTTCGGTCGCACCATACATGCTCTCGAGGTTGTAGACCCCGTCATGCGAAACGAGCACTTTGAAGTGGACTCGAGGATCGTTGTTGTGTCCTTCGATCCAGTCGATCATGTAGCCGCCATAACTCGCACCGGCCGCGCCGACGCGGTTCTTATCGAGGAAAGAATTACGGCGCAGCACATCCGCTACGCCATTCATGATGTCGGTGTAGACTTTGCCGCCCCAGTCGTTGCTGATCTCATTCACAAATTTCTGACCGTAGCCGGTGGAGCCGCGTGGGTTTGGCATAAAAACAACATAACCGTTGTTGGCCCAGATTTGTGGGTTCCAACGATAGCCCCAACTATCATTGAAAGCGCTTTGCGGCCCGCCATGAATGATGACGGCCAGCGGATACTTCTTTTGCGGATCGAAGTCTGCCGGCTTAACGATGAACCCATGAATCTTTTTACCCAGAGCGCCGGTCCATTCCACCTCCTCGGCCTTTTGCAAACCGAAGGGCGCCAGCTGGTTTTTGTTAACGTCCGTTATCGGTGTAACAGTGCCTTCATCGATGTTAGCGCTGTAAATCTCCGCAGGGGTCGCGATTGAGCTGTTCGCGAAAATCAGCGACTTCCCGTCCGGTGTTATTTGCAAACCGGCGGCGGAAACATTAGGAACCATCTTTTGTACTTCCGCGCCACCGAGCGGGACACGGAATACGGGCAAGCGCCCACGCTCCCCGGCAATGAAGTAAGCGTAGTTTCCATCCGGCGAGAGAGCTACTTCTTCAACTTGTAGATCAAAGTTTCTGGTGATTTCCACGCTCTTCCCGGTGGTGCGGTTGTAAGACATAAGTCGCCAGCGGTCGGCCTCGAATCCGGCGGTCGCCTCCGACCGATAGATTATGTAGCGCCCGTCGCGCGTGTAGATCGGGCCGACGTCGTAGCCATGATTTGTGACGGTGATATTTTTCGCGGCGCCCCCGGCTAACGGCAGCACGTAGATGTCGCTGTTAGTAGAAATTGCTTCCACCTTGTCAGGATTGCGAACGTACGCCAGCTCTTTGCTGTCGGGTGAGAACGCATAGTCAGCTCCGGTAGCAGCGGCATAGGGCGGGGAATCAAAGTCGCCGGGAGTTAGGTCGCGCGCCACGCCACCTTTGCCGGCTACTACGAATACATGAGTTCGTTTGACGTCGCGCCACTCGTTCCAATGGCGAAAGAGGAGACGAGTAGTGATATGGGCTTTAACCTTGCTGTTTTCTGCGTCCTCATCTTTCTTCTTATTGCAAATGTCATCTTTACAATCGGGATAGACGTCAGATGTAAACGCAATCCATTTTCCGTCAGGTGACCAGAAAGGCGCCGCTGCCTCGGTGGAGATAGTGGTGACCTGGTCCTTGTGATCTCCATCGTTTTCCATCGTCCACACCTGGCCGCCGGTGACATAGGCGATCCGTTTTCCGTCGGGCGACCAGCGCGGGGCGCTAGCGGAGCCAGAGCCATTCGTAAGCTGCTTCATGCTGCCGCCATCGATCGTCATCACATAGATCTGGGTAACCACTTTATTGCTGGGCCAGTTGACATCGCCAATCGCAAAAGCAACCCGGCGGCCGTCGGGTGAAACCTGCGGATCGCTCACGCGGCGCACCTTCAACAGATCTTCAACGGAAAATCGGCGATGGTCCTGTGCGGTAGCAATTGCTGCGAAAGACGCCAGAGCAAACACAAGAACAGAAATCACGATGACGAAGCGCTTCATAAGAAATCCTCTCTCGAGTGGTAAACAATTTGTTGGAGGGAAAGCAGCAATATTATTGCACTAAACAATTCTTTGCGCATCTTGATGGGGGCGCATTTGGGGTGCGGCGACAAGTCACGCACGCCATAGACCGCGCCGTTAAATCCGCAGCAATGTCTTTTGAGGTACAATCCACCCGCGCTCGACACATCCCCAATGACTCGTCGAATCATCGTTGCCATTCTCCGGTTCGCCATGCGCGTCTACTTTCGGCGCGTGGAGGTCGTTGGCATCGAACATGTGCCGCTCGACTCTCCGGTTATCTTCGTCCTCAATCATCCGAATGCGTTGGTTGACCCGGCCTTTCTTTTGTACCTGGCGCCGCGGCGGGTTTCGTTTCTTGCCAAGTCGCCGTTGTTTCGCATGCCGGTGCTTGGTTTCTTCGTGCGGGCGATGGAATGCATTCCTGTTTACCGCCGGCAGGATGAAGGGGAAGACGTTTCCAAGAACCGCGAAATGTTTGTCGCTGCTCGCGCGCTGCTCGCGAGGGGCGGCACCATCGGCATCTGTCCGGAAGGCGTCTCGCATGACGAGCCTCGGCTCCGTCCGATCAAGACCGGAACCGCACGCATTGCGCTTGGCGCTGTCTCTACGGGCGAAGTAACTAATCTGAAAATTGTGCCGGCAGGTCTTTACTACACTTCAAAAACAAAATTCCGCAGCGCAGTGTTGCTCTACTTTGGAAAGCCGATCGCGGTGGAGCCGGTGGAAATGGAAGCTGACAGCGATCCCCCCCGCGCCGCGGTGAAAGAGCTTTCTAATCGCATTGAGTGTGCGCTGCGCGAGGTGATGCTCGACGCGGAACATGAGGAGGCGCTGCATACTATCAGGCAAGCTGAAAGAATTTTTTCTTCCGAGCCGGATCCGGAGGGAAGCGAAAGTCTAGCGGAGGAACTGCAGTTACAGCAGCGCTTCGTAAAAGCCTATCAGGTCTTGCGCGAGTCTGCGCCGGAACGGTTGCGCCGCCTCGAAGTGCGCATGAGCCGCTTCGAAGAGGAACTAACGCAGGCCGGAGTAGATCCGGACGACCTTTCGCCACCGAAGTCTACGCTTGATGTTTTTGGGCACTTGTTAAGTCGAGTGCTGATTTTTCTTGTGCTCATCGGACCAGCGACGCTGGGCTTTCTCGTCCATTACCCTGCCTACCGGCTGGGTGGTTACATTGCCACCCGATTTTCGCGGGATGACGACGACGTGATCTCTACCGTCAAGATTATCTCGGCGATGCTCCTGTTTCCACTAACCTGGTTGGTGGTCGCGATCGCGGGCTACAAACTTGAAGGTTGGACGCTGGCAACGGTAGCCGTACTACTGATCCCGGCCGCCGGTTACCTCGCAATCAGATTTTTCGAAGGGTTTGATAAGTTTCTCGGCGGACTTCGGGCGCTGGCGTTTTTCCTGGTAAGGCGGAGATTCTTTGTGCGCCTGCTCGCCGAGCGCAAGGCGATTCGCGGCGAGATACTGGCGCTCGGAAGGGAAACCGCGAATCTCAGCCAGTGATTTTCTGCTACCTACCCTGGTTGTGGCAGGGGAATCTGGATTCCTTATTTCTTGCGGGCTTTCGTAGTTGCGCCCTTCGCACTCTTGGCGCCGCCGCGCTTTTTGCCGCTCGCCGATCTAACTGTTCGACCTTTACGGCCTTCGCTCTGGATATTGCCGGCCTTCATCAGGTTTTCATAACTTCCGCGCACGACGTTGCGCGCAACTTTTAGCGAATTGGCCAGCTCACGTTCACTCGGTAGGTAACTACCAACGGCCATGGCCCCCGACTCGATCAGGCTGCTAAGTTGATCCGTAATCTGTTTCGTCATTGACTCCGGACGCTTGCGGTTGACACGAATAGTTGTTTTCACAGTAAGTCTCCTCCTTGATTGGTCTATGGCTGGGGGGTTGGGGAATTCTATGCAGGCAAGATTGCTGTGTCAAACATGGGCATGGGAGACAGAATTCAGAAAACAGAATTCGAAGACTGCCAGAAGACAGAAGTCATTCTTTTCACTGAATCCTACCCCAGGCGCTGGTTTTCCAGTTATCGATTGCATCCTCGCCCACCACCCACAAAGGAAGCGGCATCAACAACATTTCCGACAACGCGCAAACGAAGGGCTCGTACATTGCTCGCAACGCAGCAAGTTTTGCCTCAGCCTCCTCGCCGTCATTCAAGTCCATGTCGTATCTTGCAAGAATTTCCCGGATGCGCTCAAGGTCACCCAGTAAGAGGCGGTCCAGTTTGAGTTTTGGATTTGAAGGGTCAGCTCTGAAAATCTGCGCGATATCGACCACTGCATGACGCGCCATTGCAAATGTTAACTTCGCCTGCCAGGTTGTAGTGTTTCCCACGCCCACGAGCAAGAGAGCACAGGTGTCGAGAATTGTAGTCAGAGAACTCAACCACGATTGATTGTCATGTTGCGAACGGAAGTAACAGAGCACCGGATACGACAAATGACTTTCGAGCAGCTCCGCCGACCAATGTTCCCATTCATGCAGGACGACATTGAGATCGCTGAGATAGCCACTCTCGCCATACCGGCGCAGCATCTCTGCCGCGCTCGATGGCGAGCCTGCGCGCGCGTCGAGCAGCGCAATGTTAACTTCGCGCCGCGAAAATGCTCCGTAAAGAACCGGAAGATAACCAATTACTATGGCCAACAGGCCAAAACCGTTGGCGGCTTCGATTACGGCGAGGGCGCGGCCCAGCGGAAACTGCGCCACGATGTCGCCATAGCCCAGCGTGAAAAACGTTTCGCCGCTGATATAGAGGTAAGCCGCAAACTTTCCTGTTTCGTCGGGCAGGTTGAGTTTTGTTTCCAGTCCCCAATGCACCATTGCATACCCGACAATCAGCCCCGCCGCCCAAATAGCGAGGAGCAGCAGCAGCGAAAGCGGTCCAAATGCACCCAGATACTTCTCGCGCCGCTTCTGGTTACGCATTGCCCGTACTAATCCGGAACAGACCAGCCACATTGATCTATAAAAGAGGCTGGTCAAACGAAGACGACGCGTGACTCGCCGCGGCAGTATGATCGTTTCAAACGCGTCCCAGAGAATGATCAGGATAAGCCCCAGACCGGGGATGACGGCTAAGAGTCTCATGCGAAATTCGTTTGGGCAGAATCGAGCTGGAAAAGTTTATATTACATCGACGACGACAGATGTTATCGTTGAAATGACCTTTTGCACAGCGATATGAACGCTCTAATTATTCACGGACACTTTTACCAACCGCCGCGCGAGAACCCCTGGACGGGAATCATCGATCCCGAACCCAGCGCCCTGCCGTTCCCCGATTGGAATGAACGCATTCACGCCGAATGTTACCAACCGAATAGTGCGGTCCAAACTGTTACACCGGTGGCCGGCGCCGCGAGAATCGTGAACAACTACGCGCTCATAAGTTTTGATTTCGGCCCGACACTGCTTTCCTGGCTGGAGCGAAAGCATCCTGACACCTATGCGCGCATCATCGCTGCCGATGCTGAGAGCACGCGCCACTACAACGGACATGGCAACGCCATCGCCCAAGCTTACAACCACGCAATCCTGCCGCTCTGCAACAGCCGGGACCAGCGTACCCAAGTGCGTTGGGGGCTGGCGGATTTTCGTCACCGGTTTGGCCGTAAGCCCGAATCGATGTGGCTACCCGAAACTGCGTGCAACGATGTTGTGCTAGGTGTGCTGATCGATGAAGGGCTGCGGTTTGTGATCCTGGCGCCGCAACAGGCGCAGCGGGTTCGTAGTAGGACAGGCACTCCTGCCGGTCAGACTGGAGAGTCCGTCTTATCAAATGACGGGTGGCAATCGGTCACAGACGGTTCCCTCGACACGAGTGTCCCTTACAACTATCTTCACCGCGATGGTTCGGGTAGATCTATTGCGGTTTTCTTCTTCGATCAGGAGCTCGCGCGGGCGATTGCTTTTGAACAGGCGTTGGCTTCGAGCCCAGGGCTGGTCGAACGCTTTGCGCAACGAACTTCCGGAGCGGGTTTGGTGAATGTAGCAACGGATGGCGAGAGTTACGGGCATCACCACAAGTTTGGCGACCTCTGCCTTGCTTACGCGCTGGCAGACGAGGCGCCGGCCCGCGGTTTCCTGCTTACTAACTACGCTGATTACCTCGATAGTTCTCCTCCAAACAGCGAAGTTGAAATCAACAGCGGCGGTGAGGGCGAAGGTAGTTCGTGGAGTTGTGTTCATGGAGTCAGTCGTTGGATTCGCAACTGCGGTTGTCAGACCGGAGGCGAACCTGGCTGGAACCAATCCTGGCGCGGGCCTTTGCGTGCGGCGCTCGACTATTTACGCGATGAAGCTGCGGTCCATTTTGAAGCCACCCGCGGAGAACTGTTCGACGATCCGTGGGCCGCGCGCGATGATGCCATCGGCTTAGTCCTCGACGAATTCAAGTCGCGTGAAGAGTTTCTTAGCCGGCATGCTCCACGCGAACAAACACGTGATCAGCAACTGAGGGCGCTCGGATTTCTCGAGTTGCAACGGAATGCTTTGCTAATGTTTACGAGTTGTGGTTGGTTCTTCTGCGACATTTCGGGAATTGAACCGATTCAGATTCTGAAATATGCGGCCCGCGTTATTGATCTCATGAATCAACTGGGCCTGCCGCCGGTGCGCGAACGATTTCTCGAAATCCTCGCGGTAGCGAAAAGCAATCATACGGAGTTGGGAAACGGCGCCGACATTTACCGCCGTCTGGTCGAACCGACGAATCCTCGGTTTCAGTCCAATCGCGGAACTCTCGTGAGCACACTTGCATGAAGCAGAAGTCTCCAATTAAGGGAGCCAGTAAATCGAGTGCGAGCGAGAAGAACATAAGCGCGCGCGATACCAAAACACCGAAAGCAGCAGGGCGAGCTACAACGCCAAAGCGTCGTACCTCAAAGTCATCAAAGACGGCGGGCGACGATTCTTTTGAATCAACGATTGGCGAGTTGGATCTTCATCTCTTCGGCGAAGGTCGTCACGAACTCATCTATCAGAAACTTGGCGCTCACGCGATCACGCACCTGGGTACAAGCGGAGTCTCGTTCGGAGTGTGGGCGCCTGCCGCGAAGCAGGTAAGTGTGGTGGGCAACTTCAACGCCTGGGATAGCTCGCGTCATCCGATGCGGCGCCTCGGCACTTCCGGAGTTTGGGAAATCTTCATACCCGAACTGAAATCAGGCGAACTTTACAAATACGAAATCAAGGCTCCGGGCCTGCCGGCATTTCTCAAGGCGGACCCTTATGCTTCCTTCGCCGAGGCGCCATCCGACACTTCATCAATCGTCTACGAATCGACGTATCGCTTTCGTGATTCGCGTTGGCTGAAGCAACGCGCCGGCCGGGAACACTTTCGCCGGCCACTATCGATCTACGAAGTTCACTTTGGCTCGTGGCGACGTAAAGTCTCTGCCGGAGAGAATCGTCCGTTTACTTATCGTGAGATGGCGGAAGCATTATCCGAATATGTCCTGGCGCTGGGTTTCACCCACGTAGAATTTCTGCCGCTGAAAGAACATCCCTACGGGCCATCGTGGGGTTATCAAGTGAGCAATTACTACGCTCCCTCCGCGCGTTACGGAACGCCCGATGATCTTCGTTACTTGATCGACTACCTCCACCAGCGCGGCCTTGGCGTGATCATGGATTGGGTGCCGGCACATTTTCCCAAAGACGCTTTCGCCCTCGGGCGTTTCGACAGCACAGCCCTCTACGAACATCTCGACCCGCGCAAAGGCGAGCATCCGGATTGGGGCACTTATATTTTCAACTACGGTCGCAACGAAGTGTGCAACTTCCTGCTCGCTAATGCGCTCTACTGGTTGAAAGAATTTCACCTCGACGGGCTGCGAGTTGATGCGGTGGCGTCGATGCTCTATCTCGACTACAGCCGCACGGAGGGTGAGTGGGTGCCGAATCAGGTTGGCGGCCGCGAAAACCTGGAGGCGATCTCACTGCTCAAGCAATTGAATGAAGTGGTTCATCGCGAATGTCCCGGCGCCATGATGATCGCGGAGGAATCAACCTCGTGGCCACAGGTGAGTCATCCCGTTTACCTGGGCGGACTTGGCTTTGATTTCAAGTGGAACATGGGCTGGATGCACGACACGCTCAAATACTTCCAAACTGATCCGCTATTTCGCGGTGGCAACCACAACTCGCTGACGTTTGGTTTGCTATATGCGTGGAGTGAAAATTTCATTCTGCCGTTTTCGCACGACGAAGTTGTCCACATGAAAGGCTCGCTCCTAAACAAGATGCCCGGGAGCGAGTCGCAAAAGTTTGCCAACTTGCGCGCGCTTTATGGATACATGTGGGCGCATCCGGGAAAGAAGCTTTTGTTTATGGGTGGTGAGTTTGGGCAGTGGCGCGAGTGGAACGAAACTGAAAGCCTCGACTGGCATCTGCTGGAGGACCCGGCTCACCGCGGCATACAAAACTTGATCAGTGATCTTAATCGTCTTTATCAGAAGCGGAGTTCGCTTTGGGAAGTGGACGGCGAGCACGAAGGTTTCCAGTGGATCGATGCCGATAACGCGGCAGAAAATATTGTTTCGTTTATTCGCCGCTCGCGGTCAACTGGCCGGGAACTGATTTGTGTTGGCAACTTTGCACCGGTGCTGCATGAAAACCATCAACTTGGTCTGCCGCGAAAGGGAACTTATCGGCTGCTCGCAAACACCGACGACGAGGCTTATGGTGGTACCGGGGTGAAGCTGCCAAAATCGATCAAGGCGGAGGAGAAGCCGATTCAGGGCCAGGCGTATTCGGCGAGAGTTACGTTGCCGCCGTTGGCAACGTTGTGGTTTGAAGCGCCTAAGTAGGAAGTCAAAATTCCTCACCCTAAGGCTCGGTACTGCGGAAGGCTATTGCGGTGGTTTTGGTTCGATCTTATCAAGACGATCTTCGACGTCCCGGAGATCAGAGCGGGTTTCATAAACAACCGCCTCGACTCGAGCCAAACGCTTCGACAATTCGCGTCTGGTGTCGACGATCTCTTTGAGAGCTTGTTCCCAGATTGGCTTTGTGTCGTAAGCACGGATCTCCAGCTTTTCAAGCCGGGACTCGACACCTTGCAAACGCGAATCCAGATTACGAATTGAGGAGTCGACTGTGTTAAAGCGCGCATCAATCTCATCAAAGCGCGAATCAACCGCATTAAAGCGTGCGTCGAAGGCGTCAAAGCGAGCAAATACCCTCTCCTCGAAGGGACGCTTGCCGTTCATCTCATCTGTGTTCAAATCACTCACGACTGTGATTATCCGACGATTTCAGTTCTCGTTCAAGACTTACTGAGTGAAGCTCTTCCACAAGCTGTTGAAAGGGTTCTTGCGTAACGTCCTGCTTGCGAGTCAGGCTACCGCCCCGAAGTATTGATCGTGTATCTTCACCTCAAATGATCAACTGGGACGACATTCGCAAAGAATTTCCGGTCACGGAAAACTCAACATACTTGAACTCTGCTGCGGCGGGACCTTTGTCGCGTGCGACCATGGCGGCGGCAACCGAGTATTATCAGCAGATGATGAACGATGGCGACGTTCACTGGGACGAGTGGCTCGAAAAACGCGAGGAGGTAAGACGCAAAGTCGCGGCGCTAATCAACGCCGAGCCCGATGAGATTGCGCTCACCACGAACACCTCGTCGGGGATGAACGTGATCATCGACGCGCTCGAAACACACGGCGAAGTTGTGTCCTGCGATCTGGAGTTCCCCGTTTCAACGCTCCCGTGGATGAACCGCCGCATTCCTGTACACCTGGTGAACTCAGTTGCGGGCGCAGTGGAAATCGATGACATTCGCAGTGCGATGAACGTACGGACCGGAATAATCTGCATGAGTCACGTGCAGTATTCGAGCGGCTTCCGCATGGATCTCGAAGAACTCGGTTCTGCGAAAGGAGGCCACGCACTCGTAGTGAATGCAGCGCAGTCGGCAGGAGTGTTTGAGATCGATGTGAAGCGAATGAAGATCGACGCGCTCTCCGCCACCGGCCACAAGTGGATGCTGGCGGGTTACGGCAGCGGGTTTGTCTATTTATCACGCGAACTGTTGGAACAATCAAAGCCGCGCGCGATCGGTTGGTTGAGCGTCGAGGATCCTTATGGAGATCGGAATAACGAAATTCACTTGCGTCACGACACAGCGGCGCGCGCGGAGCTTGGCTGCCCCCATTTCGCCGGCATGTTTGCCCTGGGAGCTTCAATTGATCTAATAGCGAGCAGCGGTATCAAGCAGATCGAAACACGCGCGCTTGAACTCAATCGATTGCTGACGGGTCAGCTGGCTGAATCTGGTTGGGAAGTTCTTTCACCGATTGCTGATGAGCGCATGCGTTCGGCGGAGACAATCGTGGCGGTAGACGATCCGGGAGGCGTGGTCGCGAAGCTGGCGCAGGAAAAAATAATTGTTACAGAGAAGCCGCAGGGAATTCGCGTGGCCACTCACTTCTTCAACAACGAAGCGGATATTGAACGACTGATTGGGGCGCTTGGCGGGAGGAACTAGCCCCGCCTTTACTGGGACCCGGGCGTCTCGCCCGCGGCCAAGTAAAGAGGTGCTCACAAGCTTGAGTTACCTCGGAGGGTGGAGCCCCCGATCATTTCTTCCCTCGTTTCTTCAAACTAGCCGGTTTCGGTTTCTTAGCTGCGATCTGTCGATTTGAATCGCTAAAGTAGTTTCGTGCGAGCTTGATGAAGGTTTGCACAATGGGCGATTCGTAGCCGCCGGTCAACCGCGCCACGCCCAACTCCCAGTTGATCTGCGCACCTTCAATCCACCATCTCACCAGCCGGCCTTTATCAACCGCTTCGCTGACGGTTTGCAGCGGCACAATCCCAACGCCCATATCTTCTTCAACCATGCGTCGGATCGCGGCCTGCCGGCTCAGTTCCATTGAGACGTGCAACGTCACGCCTGCCTGCGCAAAAAACTGATCAATCAGGCGGCGCGTGTTGCCACCGCGCTCGCCGAGGATCAATTTCTCACCAGCCAACGTATAAGCGCTGATAGTCCGTTGTTTGGCCAGACGGTGGCGCGGTGAGGCGACCGCAACCAGTTGGTCCTGGCTCAACCGTTCAGTATTGATGCCCCGCGCTTCCACCGGCAGCGATACGAAGGCGACGTCGAGTTCGCCGGCGAGGATCTGTTGGACCAAAGCCTCGCTGGTTCCGGAAGTCACCATCACTTCAGCTCCCGGGTGCCGGGCGCGAACTTCCTTAAGCAGCTTTGGCAAGACATCCGTTGTGACCATCGCCGAAGCACTGCCGATTCGCAATCGTCCGCGTTCGGCGCCGGCCAACTCGGCAATCTCATCTAGAGCCGCGTCGTGGTCCCGCAGAATTTGTCGCGCGCGCTGCAGCAATTGCTCGCCGGCTTCGGTGAGCATCACCCGGCGCGGCGCGCGAATAAACAGTCTGGCGCCCAATTCATTTTCCAATTGGCGTATCTGCATGCTGATTGCCGCCTGGGTCACGTGAACGCGTTGCGCGCCCGCAGTAAACGTGCCCAGTTCGGCGATCGCTAAAAAAGCGCGAAGTTGTCGAATTTCCATGTGGAGTGAGTTACCCGTTAAGAAGTTTAATGGTCTGTTATCACGGACGGTTATTGTAATAATAAAATCTTTTAGTTTCCATTATAAATCGCGGTTGCCTAGAATGAGAACGAATTGGCCCATTGATAGCTGGTAAGCATCGTTAGCCCCCGACTATGGTCATCACTGACAGCAGACAGCCCGGATTCTTGAGTACTCGCCGTCCATCGTCAAGACGCGCTGTGGTTGGAGTTGATGGCGGCGGGACCAAGACTCGGGCGGTGGTCCTCGGGGTTGATCTCGCGATACTTGGGGAAGGTCTGGCTGGTGCTTCTAATCCGCTACGCGTCGGGATTACGGGTGCGGCCACCGCCATTCGCGAAGCGATCGACCGGGCCTGCGAGGTTGCCCAATTACGGC
The DNA here is from genome assembly GCA_031365545.1 of Pyrinomonadaceae bacterium. GTDB lineage: Bacteria > Acidobacteriota > Blastocatellia > Pyrinomonadales > Pyrinomonadaceae > PSRF01. Next base: position 53,662 of record JANLYH010000172.1, read on the forward strand.
GCACTGATCTAGTGGCTGCGGAAATCGGACTCGCCGGCGCGCGCCGTCTGGAGTTAAATGCGCGCATGCGCGAAGCGCTCTTGCCACTGGGAATTCCCAATGTTGTAGTAGTGGGTGATGCTGATATTGCGCTCTATGGCGCCACCGAAGGTGAACCGGGCTTAATCGTGATAGCCGGTACCGGCTCAATTTGCTGCGGCATCAACGCCCGAGGCAGGACCTTCTGCGCGGGCGGTTGGGGCCCGATTGCCGGAGACGAAGGCGCCGGAGCCTGGATCACACGGCGGGCTTTACGCGCCATCGCGCACGCCGTTGATGGGCGTGGTCCGGCGACCATTCTCACCGACGCGGCCTGCGCATACTTTCATGTGTCCGATCCCAATGATCTCTCGACTGCCATTTACGCGCCGACTATCACTAATGAACGACTGGCGGGTTTTGGTAAGAATGTGATCGAAGCTGCAAAGGCACGTGATCGAGTGGCGCGCGAAATCCTGTGTGAGGGTGGACGAGAACTGGGTGTGGCAGCCGCTACAGTGATCCGCAATCTAAAACTTGAACGCGAAACGTTTCAGGTCGCGCATACCGGTGGCGTTTTCGAGGCCGCCGGTGAACTCGTGTTGGCTTCGATGCGTGAAGAAGTAAAGCGCGCAGCTCCCAAAGCCTATCTGGCGCCGCCGCGGTTTTCTCCGGCTGTTGCAGCGGCACGGATGGCGTGGGAACATCTGAACCGCATAGCCCTTGCAGTTTAAGCAAGAGCAATTTCCAGTTCGTCATCTTCTTTAACGCAACCAGGCTCAGATGAACCCTGAAACTCCGGCTCAGCTTCCCATCACCGAACAAGAGAATCTCAAGACGAGTAAGCTAAGCTCGTCACCTATCAGTGAAGTCGTCACCATCATGAACTGCGAGGACAAGCTCGTTGCCGTTGCGGTTGAGCTCGTCCTCCCCGCGGTTGCAGAAGCGGTGGCGGGAATTGTTTCCCGGCTTCAAAGTGGTGGCCGCCTCTTCTATATCGGCACTGGTACGTCCGGACGTTTGGGAGTGCTCGACGCCGCGGAGTGTCCGCCGACATTTGGTGTGTCACCAGACTTAGTTCAGGCGATCATCGCTGGTGGTTATGAAGCGTGTTATCGTGCCGTGGAAGCTTCCGAAGACGATGCGGATGCGGGTGTAACAGACTTGCGGGCCCGCAATTTCGCAAGCGGCGATGCTTTGGTAGGCATTGCGGCCTCCGGCAGCACGCCTTATACGGTTGGCGCGGTTGAGTACGCGCGGAGTTGCGGTGCATTTACTGTAGCGATCACTTGCGCTCCTGGTTCGCCAATTACTGAAGCGGCCGAGGTAAGCATTATTCCCGTGGTTGGCCCTGAGGTCATTGCCGGTTCGACGCGACTCAAAGCAGGCACGGCACAAAAGCTGGTCCTCAACCTGTTATCGACAGCGACGCTGGTCAAGCTTGGTTACGTGACCGGAAACCGGATGACAAACGTGCTGCCGCGCAATGCCAAACTTCGGGCGCGCGCGATCCGTATAATCATGGCTGAAACCGGATTGGACAACGAGGCTGCCCTCGCGAAGTTGGCAGATGCAGGTAATGACCTGCGCGCCGCGCTGGTCATGATCAAGACCGGGTGTTCGTTTGCAGAGGCCAAGTCCGCACTCGCAACAGCGGGCGGTGTGATTGAACAAGCAGTGAAGAGTCTTGCCGCCAATTAACGCCGTTGCCTTTGAGCGATTGGTCGCGCGATTTCAAGTCATGATTACAAGAGTATCTACCACGGCCTTGGCCGCACTCATCCTGCTGATCGCAGCTATGAGTGGCAGTGCGCAGACGGCTCGGACTGCGAAGCAAGATGCTCTGGATACGCGCGTGCGCGCCGAGGTGGCGCAGTTCAAAGGCAAGGTCAGTCTTTTCGCGAAGAATCTTGATACCGGAGAAGTCTACCAACTCGGCGGCGACGAGCGCGTCCCCACGGCCAGCACAATCAAGATCGCCATCATGGTGGAAGCCTTCGCACGCGTGAGCGAAGGTAAAGCGAAGTGGACTGATGAGCTCGTCCTGACAAAAGAAAAAAAGGTCGGCGGCTCCGGCATCCTCGCGGAATTCGCTGACGGACTGCACCTCAGTTTGCGTGATGCGGTCACGTTAATGATGATCATGAGCGACAACACCGCAACGAATCTGGTGATCGACGTCTTGTCCGCCGATGCCGTCAATGCGCGAATGCATTCGCTCGGTTTCAAGGAAACGCGGTTGATGCGCCGCGTGTTCGGCGGCGGAGAGAGCCTCGAAGGCAAGCAAGAGGAGAACAAGCATTTTGGATTGGGTCGCACGACGCCGCATGAAATGGTGTCACTGCTCGAAAAACTCGAACGCGGTGAAGTCGTAAGTCCCGCTGTGTCTAAAGAGATGCTCGAACTGATGAAACGCGAGCAGGGAACCAACGGGCTCTGGCGTGAAGAATGGCGTCTTCCCAAGGCCACCAAGTCAGGAGCACTCGACGCGCTGCGTAGCAACATCGGCATCATCTATCACCCGCGCGGGCGCATTGCGATCGCGATCACCTGCAACGAAATGCCGGAAGTGAATTGGACGGTGGACAACCCGGCGTTGCTCTTGATGTCGCGGCTTTCAGAAATTCTGGTTGACGGCTTGGGAAGATGAAATGAAGCCTATTGATCTGGTCATCATTTTTGGCTATCTAATCGGCATCACGCTGTTTGGCGTTTGGTTTTCAAGGAAACAGGAAACCACTCGCGACTACTTCCTCGGCGATCGAACAGTGCCCTGGTGGGCGATCGCTGCCTCGATCGTCGCCACTGAAACCTCAACCATTACTTTCATTTCAGTTCCCGGTATTGCGTTTGCGCGCAACGGAAATTTTCAGTTTATCCAACTGGTCTTCGGTTATCTGCTTGGGCGCATCGTCATCTCGCTGCTGTTCATCCCGTCATACTTTCGCGGCGAGCTGATGACCGTTTATCAATTGCTCGAGCGTCGCTTTGGCAATCGCATCAAGATGCTGGCAGCGTCGCTGTTTGTGGTCATGCGCAATATCGCAGACGGCATTCGCCTTCTGCTCACGGCCTTCGTGCTGGCAGCGGTCTACACCGCTTTTCAGCCACAGGCAAATGCGGAAACGATCGTGATTGCCTCCGTGATACTGCTGGGCGTGGTCATGATCATCTTTACTTACTTTGGCGGCATGGAGGCGGTGATTTGGGTTGAAGTGGTGCAGTTGGGAATCTATCTGGCCGGCGCAGCGATGGCGGGAGTGGTACTCATAATGGCCATCAACGGCGGCTGGGGTCAGGCGATTTCACTCGGCGAGCAGTATCACAAGTTTAACTTTATCGATTTTGGTTTCAGACCGACTAACTTCGGGTTCGCGGTACCTTTTACGGACCGCATTTTTAGTTTCACTCTCCCGATCGATTTCACGAAAACCTACACACTCTGGGCCGGGCTGCTAGGCGGTTGTTTTCTGACGATGAGTACGCACGGTACCGATCAGTATCTGGTCCAACGTTATCTCTGCACTGATAAGCCAAAGCGCGCGGCGTTGGCGCTGCTCACCAGTGGCGCGGTTGTCTTTGCCCAGTTTATCGGGTTCTTGTTTATCGGCGTGCTGCTCTTTGCTTTTTACGCGCCGCATACAGATCCTGCTTACGGATCATTGGCTAGTGGCGTCGCCACCCTGCCGGTAGGGGGAACATTCCAGGCTGTTGGCGGCGATCGGGTGTTTCCCGACTTCATAACCAAATTCATGCCCTCGGGTTTGTCGGGGCTGGTGGTGGCCGCGATCTTTGCGGCAGCGCTCTCGTCGTCGCTTAATTCAATTGCGGCGACAGCCGTTAACGATCTTTACAAACCATTCAGACCGAAGCGCGACGACAAACATTATTTGCGAGTTTCGCATTGGTTGACTCTCTTATGGGGCATCATCCAAATCGGCGTGGCGCTGGTCGTTATGCGTCAGAATCGGTCGGCACTCGATCAGGCATTGTCAGTAGCTTCATTGATCAACGGTCCCGTGCTGGGCGTGTTTTTGGTGGGAACGTTTTTGAAGCGTGTCAGCGAACCGCCGGCGTTGATAGGAATGTTAACGAGCATGGTCGTCATGCTCTACATCCGTTTCTTTACGCCGCTGGCGTGGACTTGGTACGTGCTGATCGGCAGCCTGATAACTTTCCTGGTTGCGTGGCTCGCGGGCTACTTTTTCGCCGCCGCACCGAGCAACCGTCGCGACGAGCTTTCACCGAACGCGTGATCATGAGCCCGCGACGCGCGGCGACAGCGTAAAGCCTGGGTGGAGCGAAGCGAAACCCCAGGACAACGGAAATGAAAGGAATTGGAGCACGCGAAGCGTGCGATAGCGCAAAGCAACGACTATCCTGTGGTTCCGCTTCGCGCCACCCCCGGGCTTTATGCTTCCACCCGCTGCGCGGGTTTAGAAATCACTAATAGATGAAACCAAAACCTTTAACCTTCATCCGAAACAGTCTGGGCGTCCTTCTGCTCGCAGCAATGTTGCTTGCCGCGTTAGTCCAGTTTCCAGTTCCGTCGCCAGTAAGCGCGAAGGCGACCGCGCCGCAATTCAAACCCTATTCTGCCAAGCCAACTAAGGATGCTCGGAAATGGGCGGAGAAGGAATTGCGACGCATGTCGCTTGACGAAAAGATTGGGCAGTTGATCTGCGTCGGCATTAACGCCACGTTCCTGAATCAGGACAGCACCGCCTTCAAGGATTTGCGCCATCAGGTCGAAGACAATCACATAGGCGGCATCATCTTGTTTCGCGGCCCGGTGTATGAGTCGGCAATGCTCATCAATCGCATGCAAAGTTTGGCGCGCTATCCGTTGCTCGTCTCTTCAGATCTGGAAGCCGGCGCCGGGATGCGCTTCGACGACACTGTAAATATGCCCTGGAATATGGCAGTCGGTGCCACTGAGAATCCCGAGTACGCGCGGCGCCAGGGTGCGTTGACCGCGCATGAAGCGCGCGCTTTGGGTGTGCAGCAAATCTACGCGCCAGTTGCCGACGTTAATAACAACGCGGCGAATCCGGTTATCAATGTTCGGTCGTATGGCGAAGATCCGGCGGCGGTGGCACGTTTCGTCGCTGCCTTCATCGAGGGCGCGCAGAGCAACGGAGTAATCGCCACGGCGAAACATTTCCCCGGCCATGGCGACACCGCCACAGACTCACACCGCGGCTTACCGGAGATCGATGTCAGTCGTGAGCGACTGAACGCCGTTGAGTTGGTGCCATTTCGCGCGGCCGTGAAATCCGGAGTGGGCTCGGTGATGACGGGGCACATTGGCATGCCGCAAATCGATCCGACAGCAGTTGTCCCATTGCCCCGCGACGTTAAGTTAAAGCCGATCGACACAGATGAGAATGGTGAAGTGGTAGTTGAGAACGGAACTATGCCCACCACGCTCTCGCCGGTGATGACTGGAATCTTGCGGCGCGATCTAGCTTTTGACGGACTGATTGTTACTGACGCGATGAGCATGAGTGGCTTGACGATTTACTTCACTCAGGAAGAGGCGGCGGTACGCGCCATTGAAGCTGGAGCCGACTTGCTGTTGAAGCCGGCTGATCCGGATGCCTCACTTCGCGGCGTACGTGAAGCCGTTACGAAGGGTCGAATCAAGGAACGGCGGATCGATGAGTCAGTGCTCCGCGTGCTGGCGGCAAAATATGACCTGGGTTTGGTCAAACAAAGAATCACGCTGCTCGATATGATAGACACCAACGTGGCGGGCAAGGAGTCCGTCGGTCTCGCGCGCGAGATTGCCGAGCACGCGATCACGCTCGTGCGCAATGATGACAAGCTGGTGCCGTTAACTTCGCTCAAGCCTGGCGCGCGGATTTTCAATCTCGCAATTACAAACGGAGACGACCGTTTGTGGATCGCGAATGCTTTTACAGAAGCGCTGGTTCGCGCAGCGGGGCCGGGACACAAGCTGGAGACGCTGGTGCTCGATGAGCGTTCCTCGGAGGCGGAAGTTCAGAGGGCATTGGAACGAGCGAACCGCGCCGATCTCGTCATTGCTTCCCTCTACGGACGAGTGAGGACGGGCCAGGCTCGCAGCCTCGGCCTGCCCGAGCCTGGAGCCAAGGCGCTGACTTCGTTGATAAAAAGCCAAAAGCCGCTTGTCGGCATTAGTTTTGGTAATCCTTATCTGCTGCAAAGTTTTCCTGAACTGCGCACTTACATCGTGGCTTACGGCGACATGCCAAGCCTGCAGCAGGCGTCGGCCCGCGCATTAGCGGGCGAACTCGATTTCACTGGTAAGTTACCAATTTCGTTGCCGGGTCTTTATCCACGGGCTACGGGCATTCAACTGAAGGGCATGCGGTGAACTGTTGTGTCAGCCTTGCGCGTCGGGTTTCAAACTCAAGCTCTTTACTGGGAGCGCGGGCGTCCCGCCCGCAACGCGCCGACAGGCGCAGTCTTTCATAAGACGACTCCGCGATTCCGCCAAGCTGGTTCGCGCTTCGCGCTCATGGCGGGCGGGACGCCCGCGGTCCAGTAAAGAGCTTGATCTATTCATTCCAGCGTTAGAGCTAGTGACAAAGAGCCTTGGGTTGTTTTATCTTGATGCGACCGTCCTATGAAGAAGACTGAAGAAAGACTTGACCGCCTCGAGCGCATTGCTAAATTGCTGGTGCGTGCCGGTCTTCGTGCGCGCCGCGAGATGCGCCAGCAGGACGACAAGATTACGATCATGATTGATGCCCAGATAAAAAACGAAGAACGATTTGCAAAGCTCGCTCAAGCGCAAATTGAGTTGGCGGAATCGCAAGCACATACCGACCGTCGCCTTGATGCTTTGATCGATATCGTCAAGGATGGGCGCAACGGCAAAGGCTCGCGCAAATGATGACCTCAACCTGAGATGAAAAAGGTTGAACTCTGAACTATTTGAACCTACTCCCAAGAGTCTCTCTTTTGACCAACCGGATTCCTGTTCGCTTTTCGCTAGCCAAGTTTGCAAAATACTGTAGCGCGATCGTACTCATCGCCGCAGCGCTGCCCACAACTGCGTTTACCACAAAGCGCGTATCCGGCCTGAGAAGGATCAATCCCACCTCTGTTTCGGTCTCCATCCAAAAACTTGAAGCGATCGACGTCGAAGTTGAGCGGGAGATCAAGCTGGGACACTTGCCCGGCGCGGTGATCCTGGTGGCTCGGGATGGGGGCGTTGTCTGGCGCAAGGCATATGGGGCGCGGGCGGTCGAGCCCGCACGCGAGCCCATGACGACGAATACAATCTTCGACCTGGCGAGTTTGACGAAAGTGGTTGCCACCGCCACCAGCATTATGATCCTGGTCGAGCAAGGCAAAGTGAGACTAAGCGATCCGCTGTCGACCTACATCCCCGAGATTAAGGGCGAGGGCAGAGAGCGCATCACGATCGAGTTCCTCTTGACGCATCGCGCCGGCTACGCGCCTGACTTTGACCTTAGGGATCGTTGGACCGGATACGACGAGGCGATCAAGAGACTGCTCAAAGAGCCGCTGCGCAATCCTCCGGGCGCCAAATTCGTTTACAGCGACATCAATTATATCGCCCTGGGTGAAGTGGTTCATCGTGTCAGCGGTCTCACGCTCGACGCGTTTGCCCGGAAGAATATTTTTCTGCCTTTGCGAATGCGCGATACGGGGTTTCGTCCAGTAGCGAGTTTGCGAGCTCGGATTGCTCCTACCGAGCAACGACGCGGCCAGCTAAGTTATCTTGGGGACAAGCCACAGGCCGAAGCCGACTCTGATAAATGGCTGCGCGGGGAAGTGCACGACCCAACTTCGTATCGCATGGGCGGCGTAGCGGGTCACGCCGGACTGTTCTCCACTGCCGACGATCTGGCGATCTACTGTCAGATGATTCTGAACGGCGGCGAGTATCGCGGCGTTCGAATTCTGTCTCCGTTAACAGTAGCCGAGATGACTCGCCCTCGATTGGTAAATGAAAACGGCGGGGCGCGCGGTTTGGGTTGGGACATCAACACAAGTTTCTCGACCAATCGCGGTGATCTGTTTCCGCTCGGCTCGTTTGGACACACCGGCTTCACCGGAACATCTTTTTGGATCGATCCGGCGAGCCGGATGTTCGTCGTGTTTCTTAGTAATCGAGTTCATCCTGATGGGAAAGGCGATGTGGGCCCGCTGCGTGGCCGGGTGGCATCAATAGCTGCCGGCGCCGTAACGGATGTCGCTACGATAGGCCGCGCGCATATCGAGTGGTCGCAATACTACCGGACCCTGACGAGCGATTTGGCCCGCTTTGCTGCGGCGCGCGAACAGGCACTGGCAATGGCAGCTGGCGGGATTAATCCAACAGACCCAAAAGTCCTGACTGGAATTGATGTACTCGAGCGTGACGGCTTCAAACAACTCTCGGGCAAACGCATTGGGTTGGTGACAAATCAAACCGGACGCGATCGCGACGGTCGCTCGACGATTGACGTTCTCTTCAAAGCGCCAGACGTCAAGCTGGCAGCCCTGTTTTCTCCGGAGCATGGAATTCGTGGCGCGGCCGACGAGAAGGTTTCCGACTCGAAAGATGAACAGACCGGTCTGCCGATCTATTCGCTCTACGGGGAGACGCGCCGGCCAAAGCCGGAACAGCTAAAGGATCTGGATGCAGTCGTTTTCGACATTCAGGACATCGGCACGCGCTTTTACACTTACATATCCACGCTTGGTAATGTTATGGAAGAAGCTGCGAAGGCGAAGGTGCCAGTCTTCGTGCTTGATCGTCCGAATCCGATTGGGGGTATTGAAGTTGAAGGTCCGCTCGCTGACGCCGACCGGCTGTCGTTTACGGCTTACCACCGCATTCCGGTGCGGCATGGCATGACAATTGGCGAACTGGCGCGGCTCTTCAATCAGGAGCGCAAGCTCGGCTGCGACTTGCGCGTGATTGAGCTAGCGGGATGGCGCCGTGCGATGTGGCTCGACGAGACCAATCTGATGTGGGTGAATCCATCGCCAAACATGCGCAGCCTCACCGAAGCAACTCTCTATCCCGGTGTTGGACTGCTTGAAACTACAAACTTGTCTGTCGGACGCGGTACCGATACGCCCTTCGAATTGGTGGGCGCGCCCTGGATCGACGGACAGCAGCTCGCGGCGTTTCTAAACAGCCAGAAGATTGCCGGCGTTCGTTTTGTTCCCGTTCGCTTTACGCCTGCTAGTTCGGTGTTCAAAGGTGAAGAGTGTGGCGGCATCAACATTATCATTACCGATCGCGACAAGTTTCGCCCGGTAACGAGTGGGCTGGAGATTGCCGTCGCCTTGCACAAACTCTATCCAACGCAGTGGAAGGTTGATAACTACGCACGGCTGCTGGCGAACAGCGACGCCCTGGAGCGAATAAAGCGGGGTGAATCGGCGACCGCCATCGTGAGCTCGTGGTCAGCACAACTCGAAGACTTCAAGCGCAATCGGGCCCGCATCTTGATCTATCAATAAGGTCCCTAGTTGGAATTCGGCGCGCGGTTAGAAAGCTCAACCTGCGCCTATAGTAAACGAATGAGGATCAATGCGTTCGTTGAATGTAAAGCGGCTCAAGGTTAGTTCCCAATCGGCGAGAAAATTCCCGCCGGGTGCGTCAACCAGCAACATAATCTTATAGCTGTGGGGCAGGTTTAGTCCGCCTTCATTCTTGAAACTGGAAAACTCTTCGACCATCTTATAGCGGGTTTCTCTTTCCTTCGCGTCTATAGAGGAACGAGTTCCGATAGATGCTGCAATCACGCGCTCATACTCTGTTCGTACGTGTTGGAAGGTTTCCTCCTCAAAGAAGAGGGAAATTTTCAAATCCGAACCTCCGTGCGCGAAATACCTAAGTTCATGCAGCTGTCTATTGCCCACTTTCTTCAGACCGGCATATTCGAGTCGGGGATTCCGAGCGTTTAAATCCAGCAGCGGCCAGGCCGTCGAAAGAGTTCCACCCATTAGCCCTTGCTTGAAGACGAGACTGTGAATCATCAGAAAACTGCCCAGGGAGGAGCGGACACCCGGCGTGACAAAGGCGGCCATAAAGGCATTTCCATCAAACCCCAACTGTTCGCGCGGATACAGCGGACTCGGAAAGCTCATCCCAATCAAACTTTTGGGACCTTCGGAAGCCAGTACGGCTTTGCCCGTGGCTTGCCCAGGTGGCGGCGTGCGGAAAATCACCAAAGAAGTTCCGGCGATGATACGGCTCGCAGCGGCTGCGCGCGCTTTCGCAGTGCCAATCGACTCCAGATGCTTTGCTACTAATTCTGCCGGCGTGAGTTTATCTTTGGCTGAGAACGACGGGGTGGCAAATGCAAGTAGTCCCGCGACGCTGATGAGACACCAAATTCCGGCGAGTGTTCCTCTACGGCGGCTGTGTTTGTTCTTGGTCATAACTTCCAGGTTGCAAGGCAACGGCAAACAGCGAACCCCGGAAACAGAAACAGCGAGACACCGCTCGCGATGTCTCACCGTTTCTGGTTACTCACAGTCTTTAATACTGAAGCTTCAAGGCAAACTGAATTACCCGCGCCGATTCGCCTGTCTGCACAATTTGCTGCGTCGAAGGTGGCGCCACCGTGGCACAGCAGGTCTCAGCGAAAACGCTTGATCTGATGCTTGGCGACCCGACCGATGCATCGCGCGGGTTGTCGAAGTTCGGGTGGTTAAGAGCATTGAACATCTCAGTCCGGAACTGAAGCTTGAAGCGTTCGGTGATCCGGAAGGTCTTGATGAACCCCAGGTCGAGGTTCCAGTAGCTCGGCGCGGTAAAGATATTTCGGCCGGCGCCATTCTGACCGGGTGCTGGCAGGCAAAAGGCCTGCGTAAGATCAACACCGCAGGTAAGGGCGTTGACTGGCTTGAATAATACTGGACCGGCAAAGGTCTGGCCGGGTAGATATTGGAGTTGAGCGCTAACGGGCAGTTGCACACCAGCGCGCGATTCATGATTACCATTTGCGGTGAAGGAACCGCTGCGCACGGCAAACGGCTCGCCGCTCTGGAAAGTGTAAATGCTGTTAATGGTCCAGCCCCCAAAGATCTGATTAACTATGCCATGAGACGAACCCAGGAATTGGCGGCCTTTGCCAAGCGGAACTTCCCACACCGACGCTGCCTGGAGCACCTGGGTGCGATCGAAATCAGAGCGAGCGCGCTCTTGACGGAAATCGCGAATGTCCGTTGGCGTACGCGAATTGGTCGTAGAAAGGCCGCCTCCTGAAGCAGCCCCCACCGGATCGACCGATTGGTTATCAATGGATTTCCCAAAAGTGTAGGCCATGCTTAGCCCTAGACTACTGCTAAAACGCCGGCGCAAGGTGAACTGACCGGCGTGATAGTTTGAATCACCGCTATTGTCGAGATAAGTGATAGCGGCAAATTGCTGGTTCGGCCGGAGTTTCAGAATCAGGGTAGTGTCTTCGATGCGTCTCGCGAAATTGCCGGCGCTGTTGATATCCAGTTCTCCAGCTGTCGTCGAGGAATTAAGAAACGTGGTGGCCTGGGCGGAAGTGAGGCCACCTGGTCCTTGTAGCTGCGTGAATAGCGGCGGCGTAACGCCGGTCACACCCGCCGGACACCCGGTGCCGGACGGAGTACAGCCTTTTGCGCGATTCTGTTGCATTATCAGGAATGAGGGAACAATCGAAGTAGCGTTGATTTGGTTGATGTCATAGGCCATGAATAGATGTGTGCCATGGCGACCGATATAAGACATCTGCATCACTAGTCCGCCCGGCAGTTCGCGTTGCCAGCTAATGTTCCATTCATGGACTGTCGGCAGTTGCATCTTCGGGGCAAAGACGGTTATTGGCGGTGAATTTGTTCTTAACTGCTGGGGCGGCGTCAATAATGTCGAAGGTTTGACCGAAGGCGCTGGTAACAGAGTTGGGAAGCCACCGGCGACGGTCTTACCGACGTCGGGTGAATTAACACATCCGGCCGTAATCGTAGTGAAAGGGAAAGTACTCACGCAGCTCTGCACCAATCCTGGGATTCTGCCAGCCGCCGCCGTGACCTGGAATGAAGAAATGGTGTCAAACGCGATGCCATAGCCCAGCCGAATGACGCTTCGGTTACCGCCGCCGAAAAATCGATTCATGAGTCCCGATTTGAAGTCGGGGCTGTAGGCCAGGCCGATGCGCGGTCCAATTGCCCCATTGAAGCTGCCCTCGTACCAGTGTTTGGCTGGCACGAAGCTTACCGCGCCCGGGGTGTTGACGACGGGCGCCTCCGGGAGTGGCGTACCGGCTATCGGAGAACTGGCAACGTAAGTGCTGCTCTTGGGCGATGTGTTGGCTGGGGGATTTATTTCCCAGCGCGCGCCGTAGTTTAAAGTTACGTTAGGTCGGAATTTCCATTCATCCTGAAAGTAGAAGTTGTACTGGTCCAGGTTGTGCTTCTCTGCGTACAGCGTAATAGCGTTGCCTGTTTTGAAGGGCAGGAACGAGTCCTGGAAGAGGTTTGAGATAAAGACTTGCTGGATCCTGGCCGGCAGGCCAAATTGGTTATTGATGAGTCCGCCAAGCGTGGTGGCGTCCGTCGAATTGATGCCGGGCGCGGCGGTGAAACCAGCGGTAGTGAAGGGGTCGCGGTTTGCTGAAGCGAAAGTAACAGACGGCGTTACATTGATACCACCGGGCTGGCCGCGTTGATCGACATGGCGGTAGTAGCGGAAGTTAAGACCGACGCGGAAAACATGGGCGCCCTGCACGATACTCAAGTTGTCCAGGAATTGCGGGGTAGTCACTACGCGCGCAGTTCTTGGTGTGTTGATGTAAGGCTCACTCAAGTTGTTGAAGTCAAAAGGTGGGACGTCCGGCCATGCGGGGTTGGCCTCACCCTGACTGAAAAGAAAACTGAAGCGCGCGTAACCGGCCGTAAATTCGTTGACGATGCGTGGCGAGATCACTCGGCGGTAACTAAGCGCCAGGTTAGATGTCTTGCGGAACACTTCACCAAGCGGCGGGCCGTTGGGGTAAACCTGGGGTCTGCCGTTGAGCGGGTCACCCTTCAGCGTGTTGTATTTCGACCAGAGGTATCGTCCGAATATGCTGTTGTTGTCGTTGAAATTATGGTCGATACGGAAGGAGATTGCCGGCCCTCTTACCGCTGTCGGCGGGTTCCAGAGGAAGGCAGCAGTATTCAGTCCATCGCCGGAAGTGAAATTGTTTGGTTGAGGCAAGGGGGTCAGGATCCCTGCCACCGCTGTATCGACCGGTCTTGCCGCAGTATTGTTCGTCGCTGAGCGGGTGTCATAAACGCGAACGCAGCGCAGCGAGGTGGGGGTCGCGCAAATCGGAACATTCAGTGCGCCAGTGGCGGGATTAACGAGCAAGGTGGAGTTGCGCAGGATAGTGCTGCCATTGATTACCAGCGGGTTCGCCGGATCGGGCACGAAATAGCGAAAGATTCCGTTGCGTGCTTCCGCCGTGTAAACAATTGGGATCCCAAATGTTTGATCTATTGGCTGGGTAAAATCAATACGGTTATTCTGAATGCTACCAAAGAAGAAGGTTTTGTTTTTCTTGATTGGGCCTCCCATTTCGTAGCCATACTGGCCCATCCGGATCAGTGGCTTGGGAAGCTTCTGGGCATTCGCGAAGAATTCGTTAGTGTTGAGCGCCTCGTTGCGCAGGAAAAAGAATCCCGTACCGTGAAATTCGCTGGTTCCGCTGCGCGTCGCAATCGAAATCGATGCGCCGCTATTGCGGCCTTCCTCAGCGGTAGCGTTGTTCGTTGTCACCTTGAATTCCTGAACGTTGTCAGGGTTAATGCGATAAAGATTGCTGACGGGATTGGGCACTGACGACTCGTTAGCTTCGATCCCATCGATCGTGACGTTGTACGCACGGTCACGAGCGCCATTTACGTGGACTCCCGAGCCCGCGCCGCCGGCTGATCTCTGTACGACACCGGGTTCCAGCAGTAATAGCGTTAGGGGATTGCGCCCATTCAGCGGCAGAGCTTCAATGGCTTTTTGCTCAACGACATTTCCGATTGTGGCGTTGGAAGTTTGCAGTTGCTCCTCACCACCCTGGACGGTAACAATCTCCGACACCTGTCCCACTTCGAGCGCGACGTCGACCGCTAACGGCGTACCGACTTCAAGGGCGTTATGAGTCTTCTGAAATTTCTTGAATCCCGCCTGTTCAACCGTAATGGTATAGGTTCCCACTGGCAACGACGAAAAAGCATAGACTCCTGAATCTGTGGTGGTTTGAGTCTGGCTTAGGCCGGTAGCCTCATTAGTTACGGTCACAGTAGCTCCCGCCAGGACTGAGTCCTTGGAATCTACGACGCGTCCAGTAATACGTGAGGTACTCGTCTGAGCCAAAACGGAGACGCTTAATAACGCAACGAGAACTACCAAAAGGGAAATCGGGCGCGCAATTTTTAACATGAGCTCCTCCAGGGGTAAGACCAAGCAAAAGGCGTTTACCCTCAACTCGATCATTTCTGTACCGAATTTCTAGTTGTCTGACGAAAAACGGAGTGGAGTTCAACCTTCGACGGACCGTTCGCCAGATCGGCCACGGAAGAATTGAATCCAATGCGACCTTGAATGTGCGCAGTATATAGATAGAGTCGTATGCGTCAACATGTTTTTTGAAAAAGTTTCCTTGCAAACCGTGCGGCACTAGCGGGCGAGTTGATCTGGAAGAGTTGCCTGGCTTCAATTTGCGTCGTCGTTAAGCCGACTCGCATCAACGAACGTTATCGAAATGATAAGAATCTTTAGTTACTACTATTTTGAAACGGGTCATATAATGCTGCGACTTGGCTTTCGACCGTTTTCGTTCGTTTGTTTCCTTCTTAACTATCAGCTTTTAGCAGAGCCTCGTTTGAGGCGGGCTAGTTCGGCCAGCCTGAGGTGTTGGTCCCGCCAGCAATCGGGTCGACTGATCGGAGAGCTTGAAGGTTTCGACCAGGAAAACAATTCGCGGCACTACGCGTCATTTATAAGGGACTACCCGATTTCTCAAGAGATCGTGGTGGAAATTATTTCTTGTTACACTTGCCCGGAGCGGTGTATAAGTTATTTCTCCATCGGGCAATCAAAACACTTCAGCTTCCATTTCAAGAAAATAGACGAGAGGAAACCCCATGAAGCAGCTTTCCAGAACTACATTGCCAATCCTGTTAGTGACCATCGCAGTGTTGCTGAGCCTAAGCGCGGTTGCGTCTGCACAGGAGATCACCGGCAGTATTATTGGCACTGTTAAGGACGTAAACGGCTCAGCCATCAAGGGTGCGACCGTGACAATTACGGATGCGGCGACGAAGCAGGTAACGCGCAACGCGACAACCGACGACGACGGCTCCTTCTCAGCCCGTGATTTGCCCGTTAGCAGCTACACCGTTACCGTCGAGGCTCCCAACTTCAAGAGACACGTTGAGAACAACGTTCACGTTGACGTCGGCCATAGACGGCCAGTGGACGTCACGTTGGAAGTCGGCAGCGTTGCTGAAGTAGTGACGGTCGAGTCCAGTCCGCTCACAGTTGAACTGGCCACTCCTACGGTGTCGACCACCATTAGCGGCGAGCAGGCGCGCGAACTCTCGTTGAACAATCGCAACTGGGTCCAGTTGATCACACTTGCTCCCGGCGTTTCCAACGACCTCGCTGACCAGGTCTACGTCGGAACTACCAATCCGGCTGGGCAAGCGAACACGATAAATATTTCGGTGAATGGGGCCCGTAGCGCGCAGAACACGTATACCGTGGATGGCTCAGATGTTACGGATCGAGGCTCGAACATAACGATTCAGGCGTATCCGAGTGTCGACTCAATAGCCGAATTCAAGGTTCTGCGTAGCTTGTTTGCGGCGGAGTCAGGACGCAGTGGCGGTGGACAAATAAACGTCGTCACTCGTGGCGGCGGCGAGCAGTTTCACGGTTCGTTTTATGAGTTTGTGCGAAACGACAAGCTGAACGCCAACGATTTTATCTCAAACCGCAATCCCAATCCTCCCTTTGGCCGCGAATCGAATGGCAAAGCCAAGCGCACCCCGTTTCGCTATAACGACTACGGGCTTACCCTTAGCGGACCAGTTTGGGTGCCGTTTTTTGGCGAAGGCGGAAAGTCGTTTGGAAAGGCATCGCGCACTTACTTTTTCTTTTCAGAGGAGCAGCGGAAAGACCGCCGCTATCCCCTTTTGACTGCGCCCGCAGGTGTCCCAGACTTGAACATGCGCCAGGGAATCTTTCCGATTGATATTTGCTTGAGTGCATTTACAGCGGCAACCACCGGGGCAGCGCCGTGTACCAACGTGCTGCCGGCAGGCACGCCACTCGCTTCGAAAGTTGCGATCAACCCGGTGGCCCAGCAGTATCTCAGTTTCATTTACAATAAACTGCCGGCGCCAACCGACGCCGTGACCCGAGCCCTCGTTTACCCTGCCCGGGGCGTCTTTGATTTCAGACAGGAAATCTTCCGAGTCGATCACGGGTTTTCGGACAAGCTCTCAGTTTATTATCGGTATGAGAATGACA
>JANLYH010000196.1:0-1539 GCA_031365545.1 Pyrinomonadaceae bacterium
GCTGGCGCTGGTGACGCCGCGCGACGCCACACTCGATAAACTGCTGCCGCGTCCCTTCCTCAGAAAAATAGTGGCGCGTTTGCCGAAGCTCCTTCAGCCGGCGCCCAAGCGCTACAGCTTTGTGCTGGGCCTGGATCTTAACGGCCGCGTAGTTGATAACCTGCAAAACGGCTCACCCGATTGCTATGCCGAAATCGCGAATGCCGTTGAGCACGACGGCGCACTCTACTTCGGCAGCATCGGCGAAAGCACCGTCGGCCGCTACCGCCTGCTTTCGCCGCCTCAACCGTCGCGATGATGCAGTATCAGTCCTAGCACCCTCTGCGGGTTGATCAATAACTTACTTTTCGCCGGGCCCCTGCGTTATATGGGATGGATAGAGAAGAATCATGTAGAACCGGGTCAAGGTGCGGCGCTGGAATGCTGCTCTTTTACCGGAGGCTTGGGGTTCTGTTTGAGATAGTCTTTGATGAACTGGTCGGCCTCGCCACCCACCTGCGACTTCAGCATCTCGACTTCGCCAATGTCGTAGTTACCGATCGTGTAGCTTGACCAGGTTGAAACACTCACTTCTATCGACGAATCGCGCGACAACCGGACTTTCTGGAACAAGCTCGACTGAGTAACTACCGGATACACGTGCCCGTTGGGCTTATCCATAATGATTTGAATCTGAAAGCGCGGAGAACCGGGTGCATTCTCGAGCTCAGTCGTAAAGGGAACCAACGGCACACCTGCCTTAGCGAATCTCGCCTCCACATAATCCTGCAGGAGTTTTTGCAGAGCATCCTCCTTAGCGCGGTCAAGGGCATCGGCTCGGGCAAAGTTGACGCGGACGTTTACGGCTGACAGCTCGTTTAAGGCTTCTAAATCTCTTGGTGGGAGCACCATCTGTCCCTGTGCGCGGCCAATTATCAATAACGCAAACGCCAGGCTGTAGATAACCTTTTTCATATTGCCTCCGACGACCGAATTGTAGATGTTGGCAACACATTGCGGAGACAACGTGCCACTTTTGATTGTCGTTTCGCACTGGTTCGATGTGGTGCGTGCCGACCATCATGAATACAGACCTATCACGGCAATGCGGACATTCTCCGTTAAAGGAAAATCTCCAATTGCCGGAGTCAAGAACATTCACTTTCATATTTTGCGGCCAATCCTTCCAGAGAACGACCAGCGAGTTGCAGAGAAACAGTATTAGCGAGCGCCCGTCTGGGTTGAGGTTCTCGGGCGTATTGTGTATGGATTCTAAGGCTTTGCCAAGCGCTAGCATTGTTACTTCTGATCACCTCCAACTAGGTACGGCGGGTTGTCTACTGACTCTCGATACAAAAGCCGCTTACCATCTGACGCTTTGATCGCGGCAGTAACGCGATCCGCATCGCTATCCTTCCGGGTGTTGAATCTGAATTCAAACTCATTCAAATAGTTCGGCAAGTGCTTTTTACTTATTGAATGGAACGTCATCCCCTGACATCCCTGCATCCCTGCATCCCTGCATCCCTGCAGCCCTGATTCTTCACCGGCCATGGACTA
>JANLYH010000197.1:0-3980 GCA_031365545.1 Pyrinomonadaceae bacterium
ATCCACATTGAGCGAGTGGCTGACGTCTCGACGGCGAGCACGGGTGAAATTGCCTACGTCGAAGATGACAAGTTTTTCGCTGCCGGAAAGGCGAGTCAGGCGTCCTGCCTGATCGCAACTAGAGATTTTCTCGAATCCTTAAACGACTTAATTATCGAACACCAATTTGGGCCGGCGCTGATTGAAGTTGCGAAACCCAAACTTGCTTTCGCCCTGATTGCGGAACGGCTCCATCCAATCAGACGTCGCGAGCCATTTATTCATCCTTCAGCGGCGATCGCCGAAAGCGCGGACATCGACCTCACCGTTTTCATCGGCCCACACGTTGCGATAGGAGAAAACACCCGCATCGGATCGGGCACGCGCATCGAAGCCGGCGTGGTGATCGGCGACGATGTACGCGTGGGACGCAATTGCGTTTTGCATCCGGGCGTCACGCTTTACGACGACGTCAGCATTGGCGATCGCGTCGTACTGCACGCGGGTGTCGTGATTGGCGCTGATGGGTTTGGTTACGTTCGCGATGAGATTGGCTATCACAAGTTTCCGCAGCGCGGCACGGTAGTAATCGAAGACAATGTTGAATTAGGCGCACACACCTGCGTCGATCGCGCCGCACTGGGACAGACACGAATCGGACGCGGCACCAAGATCGATAATCTCGTGCACGTGGGCCACAATTGCGACATTGGCGAACGCGTCATAATCGCGGCGCAAACTGGCATCAGCGGCAGCGTGATTATCGAAGACGACGTAGTGATTGGCGGGCAGGTTGGCTTTGGCGATCACATCCGGGTGATGAGCGGCGCCGTGATTGGTTCGAAGGCGGGCGTGTTGCCCGGCAAGATTGTCCGGCCCGGCGTCTGGTGGGGAATTCCGATTCAACCGCTCGATGAATACAAGCGCCTGAACGCGCACCTGAGTCGCGTGCCGGAGTTGCGCTCGGAGATCAAAGAATTGCGAAAGCAGTTAGATGAACTGAAGAACAAACCTCAAGATTAGTTACCTGACGTGGCCCCTCGAGATGAATCCTTCAACGAGGCTGCGAAGCTGCCGGAAGAGTGTTAGCCCCAAGCGCAGCGAAGCGGAGCGTGGGGGAGACATTGTACGTAACGTCGAGCCCTGCTACGCAGCTGGTTGTTTTTTGTTCCGTTAGTTTCCCCAGCCGCGCAAAACCTCGCCCGGGGCTAGCAATTCTATCGCCAGCTGTGCAGGCTGGCTGAGGATCACGAGGAGATTCACCGAGTTGCCGAAAAACCTTGTATCGCACGCCGAATAGTCTGTTCGGCCAATTCTTGACTCCGCGCACCGACAGGCATATGGTTATCTCGTTCTGAAAGTATTCCTTGACCTTCCCCCACCGAACCCGAAGGCTGGAGCCTTAAGTTCCAGTACCCTTCAAAGGAGAAACCTCATGAGTTCTCAACAAAGAATCGTCGTGCAACTTAGCAAAAGGCTGGTGCTGTTAATTATCTTCGCTGTGGTTTCAATTTTCCTGATTAATGCCATCTACGCCTTGGGCCCGGCTCAATCGGAATCTCTTCAGGAAAGGAAGCTCAAGACGCAGGACTTCGAAGATATGCCGGTGATTCTAATCAAAGTAAGGAATCTACAATCGGACACTTGGTTTGAGAATTTGGAAATTGAACTCAAGAACGTTTCAACGAAACCTATCTACTTCTTAACCGCGTATTTGGTACTTCCGGATGAAAAGTTATCCTGGGGCGAATCTGGAGTTCACTTAAGTTGGGGGGAACCTAAGAAGCTCGACTATCTCAAATATGCCGAGCCCGAAGCGGAGCACGTGGAACCAGGTAAGACATTTGTTATTACAATTCCTAAAATGTATATGAAAGGTCTTAGGGCCAAACAAAGGTTGCGCCCGGAGGTAACGAAGAATCTCCTGCTGAAGTTTGAGAAAACCTATTTCGGTGACGGTACAGGATTCGAAGCAGGGCCAATGAAGATAGACTTCCGTGGCAAGCGTCCGCCGCCCCAACGACACCACTCCGAGCGGTTAAAAAGAACAGACCGCAGTCATGCAATCACCTCCACCCCAGAACCAATTTGCGGTGGAGGTAATTGTTTTAGGTGGGTAGTGCCTGACGAGCCTGGGCCTTCCTCCTGTTATGGTTGTCTGACGAGGAACGCGACGTCATCTCCCGACGCTCCCTGCAGTGTTCTTGGGCATGAGCGCTTTGACTGTGATGGTGACGGAATAGATGAGTGCTATAACGAAGTCATTGCCGACTCGTCTTCATGCGAGGGCCCAACACCAACACCAACTCCGACACCCACACCAACTCCAACACCAACCCCCACTGCGACTCCTACGCCCGTGCCCTGCCCAGCAACGGCACCGTCAAACTGTGAGAGCGGAATTCCGGTGGACAACTGCACATGGGACAATCCGCCAGGTATCGAAGACGGTTGCAGCCCATTCCAACATGCTGAGGGAGCTTGCTGCGTGGATGATTATCATCCGCCGTGCCCGGAAGATTGCCCCGCGGGTGGCAACGCTTTTCCTGTTGATAAGTGTACCTATCCGTTCACTCAGGGTTGTCCCGATGGTTCCAGCAATGTAGGCGGCGGTTGTTGCCAGCCCTATAACATAACTCCCATCGTAATCGATGTGGACGGCACCGGCTTCCGTCTGACCAATGCTGTGGATGGTGTTTGGTTTGATTTTTTCGATACGGGGAGGAAGATAAAAATCTCGTGGGTATCAAGCTCTTCTACCAATGCCTTCTTGGTGCTGGATCGCAACGGCAATGGCCGAGTAGACAGTGGAAAGGAATTGTTTGGCAACCTTACGCAACAACCTCGCTCGGAGAATCGAAACGGCTTTCTCGCCCTCGCGGAATTTGACAAACCGCTCAAGGGGGGCAACAACGATGGCGTTATCGATAGTAAGGACGATATCTTTCCGTCTCTGCGTTTGTGGCAGGATACGAACCACAACGGAATTTCAGAGGCCGCTGAGTTACATAGGTTATCCGACCGTGGTCTCAAGACTTTGGATCTGGGCTACAAGGAATCCAATCGCACCGATCAATACGGTAACAGATTTCGCTACCGTGCCAAGGTCAAAGATGCCGATGACGCGCAACTTGGTCGCTGGGCCTGGGATGTGTCATTCGTAATCGCGCCTTAGACTTTAGCGAGGCCCGTGGACCCCAGAGCGCAGTACGTGAAGTATTTGTTCAGCAGCTCGTACCGACGCGCCGCCCTCGCCAAGTCGATGGGCCACTTCATCCAAGCGGCGGCGCGCGTCCCTGTTTCGTTTCTCGTCCAACAATAGTAGCAGCTCGTTCGCTAATCGCTCGCCGTTCAGATCATCCTGCATCAGTTCAGTCGCCACGCGTTCGCCGGCAACGAGATTAACCAGGCCGTAGTGATCGACGGTTATCAAACGTCCCAGCGTGTTCCAGTTGACCCACGACTCTTTGTAGACAACCACGAGTGGCGTTCCCAGTAGTGCGGCTTCGAGCGTTGCGGTGCCGCTCGCGACTGCCGCGGCGTCGGAAGCTGCGAGCGCTTCTCGCGATTGGCCAGACACGATGTGAAGACACGAAGGCAGGGGCTCGGGCATTGCCCTTTGCCCGCGCACGATATCTCTCACTTCATCTGACGTGCGGCTGGGCGCGACTACTACGACGAATTGAACGTCAGGACGGCGCACAGAAATTAGCGCAGCAGCCTCAAGCATCGGCGGCAAAATGCGCTGCACTTCCTTACGACGACTGCCGGGTAGCAGCGTGATGATTGGCGCTTTAGGGTCGAGCTTGTTTTGTCGGCAAAACTCCGCGCGATCATGTCGTGCCTCAACCTCGCCCGCTAGGGGATGACCCACAAACTCGACCTGATCGATGCCGCGGTCAGCGTACCACTCTGGTTCAAAGGGAAGTATTGAGAGCAAAAGATCGACGTTGCGTTCAACGCTGCGCGCGCGATACGAGCGCCAGGCCCAGAGTTGCGGA
>JANLYH010000212.1:0-2929 GCA_031365545.1 Pyrinomonadaceae bacterium
TACGGCAACGTGTATACCGCACAGGTCGCGATGGGTGCGAACGACACGCATACTGTTAAGGCTTTCGTCGAAGCCGAAGCGCACCAGGGTCCGTCGCTCATCATCGCCTATAGTCAGTGCATCGCGCACGGCATCGACATGGCAAAGGGCATGCATCAGCAGAAGCTCGCGGTTGATTCCGGTTACTGGCCGCTCTATCGCTACGACCCTAAGCTAAGCGACCAAAACAAGAATCCTTTTCAGTTAGACTCGCACGGCCCCAAGATTCCGCTGGAAGATTATATCTACACTGAGGGCCGGTATCGGATGCTGCAACAAAGCGATCCGGAGGTTGCGAAGTTCTTACTTGCGCTGGCTAAGAAATCCGTAAGCCATCGGTGGCAGCAATACAAGCAGATGGCGCAGATGACGTGGGTGTGAAGTCGAGCCGACGCTCTCGCCCCAAAGCTACCTGAAATCTCAACGGCGAGATCTCGTACTGTTTTAGTTGCCATTGAACTCAGAATTGGCCTGCGAACGAAATAGTTAGGATTGCCTCATTCACGCACTACTAACCACCGATCGGGCTGTTGATTTTCGTGACAGCAAACTGTGAATTAGCCCAACGAAAGTTACCAGCCAGGCGGCTAGTGCGACAAAGACGAAGTAGCGCGGAATGAGTAGTAGTGGTTCAAAGCCAATCGCCCTGGACAGTTGAAGAGTACAGACCGTGTACATCCCCAGCGGGAACACCATGCCCCAATATGACGGGTCATAACGGAGCGGGAAACGCTTGTAGATGTGACGCCAGAATCCGAGTGTGAACAGCAACGGAATCCACCACGTGCCCGCCGCCCAGAAGAACAAAGTGAATCCTTTGAGAAATGGTGAAATCTCTCGGAGAAAGCTCCACTCAGGGGCAGCGATAATGAGCCTAGCTCCGGCGAGAGTGGTGATGGCGACTGCGCCCATGTTGATCCAATAAGGCGGAGTAAGCGTTACGGTCGTTAGTTTGACGAACGTGAAGCGGTAAAAGATAAGCGTGATGAGCAACAAGTAAAGCATGCAGCCGAGCAGAAACATGCAGAGCGTGAAGAACAGCAACGACTCACGGTGAGCGGTAAAGTAATCTGCCAGCAGCGTTCCTAAGACTGAAATTGATTGTGTTGCTACTGTCGCCAGCAACCACGTACCGCTGATTCCGGTTTCCAATGGGGGTTTATCCTCCTGCACCGTCACCGCGGTGAAGAAGGTGTACATGATTAGTATCCAGAGCAGGAGTCCAATGAACCAAAGAACAACCGCTGCTCTGTACTGTCCGGCGACGATCACCAACTGACTGCCGAGCACGCAGGTTCCGGCGACGACCGTGAAAAAACCGGGACCACGAGCATGGTCCATGATGTCTGCTTTAACGCGCGGGAAGAAACGTACCAGACGAATCAGCAGCAATGACCAAAGGATAAGGTAAGCGATTAGGTTGATGGCCAGCAGCACCCAGGCCACCGGTTTCACCTTCAGTTGAAACGCGGCGATGGAGATGATTCCCGTCGCCATCACCAGGGCGAAGTATCCGGGAAACAAGTTGGCCGCTGCCGCGCTAACCTTGCCGTTCTTCATCTTTGTTTCACTAGATCAAAGGCAATCCAAAATCCTGAACGCCGGGACTCTCCTTCTCAGCATCTTCATCACAGCGTTTGCAGTCTAGCTCAAAGCCAATGCGCGAGGTGCGCCCCTTCTTCGTTAGTACCCAGGATCGGGTTGTGAGCGGCGGGTTGTGTCGGACGTGTTGAAAATGGCCGCAATCTAGCGCAGCACGCCAATCGTCTTGCTCATCGGTATCAAACCCTGTGATTCGTCGTTTCACAAAGCGCTCCTCGGGAGGACAACTATGCCCGGATCATGATGAGCAGCATTTTGAACTTGGTTGCCGCCTTCACCGCATGAGGTTGATTCGCCGGCAGTATGATGGTCTCCCCTTGACGCACCTTGAAACTCTCGCCGGCGATCTCGATGTCCGCCTCTCCGTCAGTCACCACTACAAGTGCATCGAACGGCGCGGTGTGCTCGCTAAGGCCCTCGCCCACGTCGAACGCAAACAGTGTAACCGTGCCGCCCTTGTTCTTCAGCAGCACGCGGCTCACGATAGAGCCATCCTGGTATTGGAGCAGGTCGACGAGTTGTTTGACCTCAGCAGATTTAACTAGACCTTGATCTTGATCGCTCATAATGTTGATTTACTCAAGTCGGCACAACTTATCAGAAGCGCCGTTAGTTGTTCAGCGTTTGCTGCCTGTAATAGCAACTGCCCCTAGTTGCTTGCGGTGGCGGCGGAAAACAGACCTCATCTCCAGCACTCTCCGCCGCGCTTCTGAATCACGAAGTAGGTTCCGGACAAAGCGCAAGGCACCGGCTAAACCTTCGTCACGAATCAGCCGGCCTGGTTCCAACAAGCTCATGGACGCCATGTCCACTGACTGAACTTCGAATCCTTCCGACTCCAAAAGCGAGCGCCATTCGGAAACTGCCAGCGGCCTGACGCCATGATGCACGACACCCGTCAGTGCTCTCTCAGTCTCTCTTTTCGTTTTCTCGTCAAGATTGTCGGACATGAGACACATTTCATGAATGCCGTAACGCCCACCGCTCCTGAGTAGACGATAAGCCTCTCGCACGATTTGGTGCTTCGTCTCTTCAGTCTGCATCGTGAGCATTGCCTCGCCATAAACGACAGTGGCGCACTGGTCGGGAAGACCCGTATCCGATGCGCTTCCGACAACACAATCCTGTCGCTCTCCTTTGAGAAATCCACTGACAATTTTCGCTGCTACTGGGTCCCGCTCGACGGCAGTATAGGAGGCTGGGGCTAACTCGAGCGTGAGTCGAGCCGTAACGCCCATGCCGGGCGCGAACTCAACCACGTTGTCGGTCCGTTGGATTCGAAGTGCTT
>JANLYH010000217.1:0-10136 GCA_031365545.1 Pyrinomonadaceae bacterium
GGGGCGGGCGGGATGGGCGAAGTATATCGAGCTCACGATGCGCGCCTTGATCGTGAGGTCGCGATCAAGGTTCTCCCGGCCGATTTCGCGGCTGACAGAGACCGGCTGCAGCGTTTCGAACAGGAATCTAAAGCAACATCGGCTCTCAATCATCCAAACATTCTTACCGTTTACGACATCGCTCCGCAACGACCCGCGATGCAAGGCGATCTTGAAACGAGCGAATCTGCGGGAGTGACTTTGAAGTAGATGAAGCAAGAACTGGCAACCAACACCACTCTGTCGCATTACCGCATCGTCTCGAAACTCGGCGCCGGTGCGATGGGTGAGGTGTATCTGGCTCAGGATACCAAACTCGACCGCCAGGTAGCGCTCAAGATTCTGCCGCAGGAGTTCGCCTTAGATGCCGACCGAATGCGCCGCTTTGTTCTGGAAGCGAAGTCTGCCTCGGCGCTCAATCATCCCAACATCATTACCATTTACGAAGTCGGCGAATCGGACGGGGTGCACTACATCGCGACGGAGTTTATCGACGGCACGACCCTGAGCGAGCGAATCGCGGATCATTCGCTGACGCGGAGCGAAATGCTGGCGGTCGCGGGGCAGATCGCCCGGGCGCTGCAGGCGGCACATGAAGCCGGCATCGTTCACCGCGACATCAAGCCGGGCAACGTCATGCTGCGGCGCGACGGTTATGTAAAGCTGCTGGACTTCGGCATCGCCAAGCTCACCGAGCATGTAGCCGCAGCGACTGACAGCGAAGCCGACACCAAAGAAAAGCTGATCAATACTGAAGCTGGAAAAATCATAGGCACTACTCACTACATGTCGCCGGAACAGATCCGTGACCAGGCGCTTGACGCGCGCACCGACATTTGGAGTTTGGGCGTGTTGCTCTACGAAATGATCGCCGGGCAAAAACCGTTTCCGGACGACACCTTCGGCGATCTGATCGCTGCGATTTTGCGGAGTGAGCCGGCCGCCCTATCGAAAGTCGCGCCGAAGTGCCACCCGGAACTTGAGCGTATCGTCGTCAAAGCCTTGAAAAAGGATCGCAACCAACGTTACCAACAGGTCAAAGATTTTGCCGCTGACCTGAAGAGCTTAAGGCGACGCCTGGACTTTGCCGCCGAACTTGAGCGCACGGCGTCCACTGAACGCACTGACGCGCCCACCGCGACAATGACTGCGCAGACAGACTTGGATGTTCAGACAACTTCAAGCGCTGAGTATCTCGTCAATCAAGTCAAGCAACACAAAGGCGGCGTTGCCCTGGCGCTGATTCTCTTTCTGGTAGCAGCGGCCGCCGTGCTTTATGTCACCTTCAAACCCAAGCCGACGGTCTTAACTGACAAGGACACCATCCTGCTCGCTGACATCGAGAATACGACGGGCGACCCGGTCTTCGACGGCGCGCTCAAACAGGGTCTGGCCGTGACGCTGGGCCAGTCGCCCTTTCTCGACATTTTCCCGGAATCGCGCGTGCGCCAGACTTTGCAGTTGATGCAACGCGGGCCGAACGAGCGTGTGAGCGAAGTGGTGGCGCGCGAGATTTGCCAACGACAAGGATTGAAAGTTTTTCTCTCCGGTTCGATAGCGCCGCTCGGCAGCCATTACGTAATCATGCTTAAAGCGGTCAACAGCCAGTCGGGCGACGAAATTGCGCGTGAGCAAACCGAAGCCGAAAGCAAAGAGCGAGTCTTGACGGCTCTCTCGCAAGCCGCTACCCGGTTGCGCGAAGAGTTGGGTGAAAGTCTGAGTTCGATTCAGAAATTCGATGCGCCCATCGAACAGGCGACCACCGCATCGTTGCCGGCGCTAAAGGCTTATTCGCTCGGCTTAGAGCAAGCCAACAGCGGCAATTATCCGAAGGCGATTCCGTTTTATCAGCGCGCGGTCGAACTCGACCCGACGTTCGCGCTCGGTTATCAAGCCCTGGCGCGCGAGCAACTCAACAGCGGTTTTCAGAACGAAGCGATCGCTTCGGCGACCAAAGCGTATGAGTTGCGCGAACGCACCAGCGAAAACGAAAGGCTGTATATCACGCTGCTCTATTACCGGGCGGTCACGCACGATCTGGAGAAAGCGATCGAAGTGGGCGAGATTTGGAAACAAACTTACCCGCGTTTCTGGCGAACGTATCATGCGCTCGCAGACCTTTATATAGATCTGGGCGAGTTTGAAAAAGCTGCTGCCAACGGACGCGAGGCTGTCCGGCTTAATCCCAAAGTTGCCGCCACGTATTCAAACTATGCCGGCGCGCTGATGTATCTCAATCGCTTTGACGAAGCCGAGCAGATCTATCGCCAGGCGTTTGCCAACAACCTTGATGCGCCCGAATATCACATGTATCTCTACTGGAATGCTTACCGGCGCGGCAACGTGGCGGACATGCAGCGGCAACTGGATTGGGCGCAAGCCAGTTCGTTTCCCTATTGGTCATTCGCTTTGCAGGCTCAATCAGCCGCGCTCGCGGGCCAGTGGCGCAAGTCAAGGGAACTTTCAAACCGCGCCATTGAAATGCAGGAAACTCGAGGCATGAAAGGACTGGTAGCCTGGACGGCCAATCATTGGGCTTTGTCCGCCGCGGCCTTTGGAGACTGCCAAAACGCCAAACAAAAAGCGACCCAGGCGCTCGCGAATTCACAAGACAGTACCTTTTCGGGCAGCATGAGCGTCCTTGCGCTGTGTGGCGATGCGGCGCAGGCGCAGGCACATGCCAATCGTTTCACCACGCAATATCCCAACGACACGAGGCTTAACAGCATCTGGCTGCCCGTCACCCGGGCGGCGCTCGAACTCCAGCGCGGGCAACCGGCGCAGGCTCTTGAGTTGCTCGCGCCGGTCACACGCTACGAAGCCGCCGCTGAATTTCAACCGCAATACCTGCGCGGTCTGTGCTACCTACGGTTGCGAAAGGGCGCAGAAGCCGCCGCCGAGTTTCAGAAGATAATAAGCAGCCAGGGGCAGACCGATTTCCTCGTCTCGACGCTGTATCCGCTGGCGCGTTTGGGTCTGGCACGGGCTGCCGCCGTCAATGGCGACACAGCTGAGGCGCGCAAGTTGTATGAAGAATTCTTCGCTCTCTGGAAAGACGCCGATCGGGATCTACCGATCCTGATTGAAGCCAAAAACGAGTATGCGAAGATGAAATAAAAACTGAAGCGACGAGCGAGCCAAACGAAAATCAGAGAGGTCACTTTGATAGCGTTGAGTATAGCCGTCAGCTTGGGACGACTGTTTGATCTGACGGAGTGCGTCGCGTGCGGTTTTCTAAACGAATGATCTCAAATGAGTGAAACACTTCTCCCTGAGTCAATAATTTCGCATTACCGCATCGTCTCCAAGCTGGGCGCCGGCGCGATGGGTGAAGTTTATTTGGCCGAAGACACGCGGCTGGGGCGCAGCGTTGCCTTGAAAGTTTTACCGCAAAGCATTGCCGGCGACACCGACCGGCTCTTGAGGTTTGAGCGCGAAGCCGAAGCCGCGTCGGCACTGAATCATCCGAACATACTGACGGTTCACGAATTTGGCGAAGAGAGAGGCATTCACTTTCTCGCGTCGGAGTTTGTTAAGGGTAAGACCTTGCGTGAATTGATCGACGAGAGCAGCGTCCCACTAACGGATGCCATCGCGATCACGATTCAGATAGCTTCAGCGCTGCAGACAGCTCACGACGCCGGTATAGTCCATCGCGACATCAAACCTGAAAACGTGATGCTTCGCGACGACGGTTACGTAAAGGTGCTGGACTTCGGCCTGGCAAAAATCTCGGAGCAAGCTTCGACCGGCAGCAAGTCGTCCCGCTCGGAGGACCCTAACCGCAGGCAATTGCAGACGCAGGCGGGGATGGTGGTGGGAACGGCCGCCTATATGTCTCCTGAGCAGGCAAGCGGGAAGGCAATCGATTCGCGCGCGGATATTTTCAGTCTGGGCGTCGTTTTGTATGAACTCCTGACGCGACGGCGGCCATTTACGGGCGCCACTATCAACCACACTATCGTTGCGATCCTTGAGAAAGAACCGCAGCGGCTGTCGCAATCGTCCCGGGTTTTTCCAGCCGAGGTCGAGCGGATCGTCAATCTCGCATTGGCGAAAAAGGCCGCTGAGCGCTACCAAAGCGCCAGAGATCTGATTGGCGATCTCAAAGCGCTGGGCAAGCGGCTGGAATTCGAAGCCGAAGTCGGACGCGCAGCGCCGCCGGACAAGAGTGCCGACGCCCAAACGCAGATATTCAAAACACCGGCGACCGCACAGACCGAAGCGGGTAACACAATCGCCGTGCTGCCGTTTCTCAATATGAGCCGCAACGAAGATGGCGATTACTTTTCCGACGGGTTGGCGGAAGAATTGCTAAACGTGCTGTCGAAGATCCGGGGCTTGAGAGTCGCCGCGCGCACGTCGGCATTTTCGTTCAAGGGAAAGCAGGCGACCGTTTCCGAGATTGGCCAGGCACTAAACGTGGCGACGGTGCTTGAGGGAAGTATCCGGATGGACGGCAATCGGGTGCGCATTTCCG
Source organism: Pyrinomonadaceae bacterium (assembly GCA_031365545.1). Classification (GTDB taxonomy): domain Bacteria; phylum Acidobacteriota; class Blastocatellia; order Pyrinomonadales; family Pyrinomonadaceae; genus PSRF01. Next base: position 4,520 of record JANLYH010000217.1, read on the forward strand.
TGCAGCTCGTTAAGGTCGAAGATGGTTATCACCTTTGGTCGGAAACGTATGACCGAACGATGGACGATATCTTTGCGGTGCAAGATGACATCACGCGCTCGGTAGTAAAAGAATTGCGGGCGCGGCTCCTGCATGAAGAGCCGGGTTCGAATGCAAGCAAAATGGTGAGGTCCGAAGTGGCGGAAGCCGTGAGAGGTCGCGCCGCGAATCCGGAAGCGCAGCGGCTGATGCTGCTGGGACGATACTTTCTCGATCGGACCACGCGCGAGGATACGGCCAAGGCCATTGGGTACTTCCGCGAAGCTTTGGATCTCGACCCGGGCTACGCACTTTGCTGGGCGGAATTGGGCCGCGCTTACTCCATCGAGGTGGGTAGGGGTTGGGTCCCGGTGGCCCAGGGTTTTGATTGCTCGCGAGATGCAACCAGGCGCGCGCTGTCGCTCGAGCCGGATCTGGCGGAGGGGCATGCCCAACTCGGCAGGATTCAACTAGTGCACGACCTGGATCTCCGCGGTGCTGAGGTCTCGTATCGTCGAGCACTGGATCTGGCGCCGGGAAGCTCTGCAGTTTTGGACGGCGCCAGTGTGCTGGCATACAAACTGGGACGGATCGAGGAGGCGCTGGCGCTTAGCCGCCGCGTACTTGTTCAAGACCCGTTGAGTGCTGCCTTCTGGCACAACCTCGGCTTAGCCTGCCATGCCGCAGGTCTGCTCGCGGAATCAGAGAAAGCATTCCGTCGAGCGTTGGAGCTCGCACCGCGGCGGCTAGTCTCCAGCGCCCTGCTCTCGCTTGTACTGATGGATCAGGGACGGGCCGAAGAGGCGTTGGCCCAGGCTGCCCTCGATCCCGACAACTTTTGGAGGCTCTGGGCGCTGGCGATCCTCTACGATGCCCTGGGGCGCACGGCAGATTCCGACGAGGCACTTCGGAAACTGACTGAGGAACACGCCGAGGGGAACGCGTACCAGATCGCAGAGGTTCAGGCGATGCGTGGAGAGATAGATCGGGCGTTCGACTGGTTGGAACGTGCCCTTGAAGGGCGCGATTCCGGAGTGACCCACGCCAAGGTCAACCCGCGTTTTCGGCTGCTGCACAGCGACCCAAGATGGGCACCCTTCCTGAAGAAACTGGGATTCGAAGTTTGACCTGATGGCCCCCTCCCCACTTTGGATTCCCAGCGATCGTCCAGTAATCTAAAAAAACAAAGATGAGGGAACTGCTACCCGAGACGACGCTGGCGCATTACCGCATCGTCTCCAAGATCGGCGCCGGCGGTATGGGCGAGGTATATCTGGCCGCAGACACTCGGCTCGACCGCCAGGTGGCCTTGAAAATTCTTCCCGCAGATGTTGCCGAAGATCAGGAACGGATGCGTCGTTTCGTCCAGGAAGCCAAGTCTGCTTCCGCACTCAATCATCCGAACATCATCACGATTCACGAAATTGGAGTAAGTGGCGACACGCATTTTATCGCCACTGAATATATCGAAGGCGAAACTCTACACCGGCGGCTTCGGAAGAAATCGCTGAGTCTTAAATCCGCGCTTGAGATTGCGATTCAAGTGGGTTCCGCGCTTGACGCGGCGCATCGTGCGGGAATAGTTCATCGCGACATCAAGCCGGAAAACGTGATGATTCGTCCAGATGGACTGGTCAAGATTCTCGATTTTGGCATAGCGAAACTATCGGAGGGGCCGGCGGCAAGGGGACAAAGCGTTGACGACGAGGCGGCGACCGTGATTAAGAGTGGGACGCGCGCCGGAATAATTATTGGCACGGCCAGCTACATGTCGCCCGAACAAGCCCGAGCGAAACTGGTGGATGCGCGTTCGGATATTTTTAGCTTTGGAGTGGTGCTCTACGAAATGCTGGCTGGGAGAAAACCGTTTGCCGGTGAAACTGCGCTGGATTTTATGGTGTCGATCATAACCGCCGAACCCATCCCTTTGCAGCAACTTCTTCCGGAAGTCCCGCCGCAGCTTGAACAAATAGTCAACCAGATGCTCCGGAAAGACCGTGAAGAAAGGTATCAAACGGCAAACGACTTACTGACTGATTTGAAGAGCCTGCAGAAGCGTCTGGACTTTGAAGCCGAGCTCGAACGCACCGGACCGCGGCATAATGACGCCATAGTGCAAACGCAGAGTATCAGGGCGGAAACCACCGGCAAAACCGAAGCGCCAAACTCAATTGCTGTGTTGCCGTTTGCGAATATGAGCAACGACCCGGAGAACGAATACTTCTGCGACGGCTTGGCGGAAGAGATCTTGAACGCACTGGCGAAGATTGAAGATTTGAAGGTCGCCGCGCGCACCTCAGCCTTTTCCTTCAAAGGCAAGCATACGAATGTCAGCGAAATCGGACGCGCTTTGAGTGTGAAGACAGTTTTAGAAGGCAGCGTGCGAAAATCCGGCAGTCGCGTAAGAATTACGGTTCAGCTTATCAACGCCGCAGACGGTTATCACCTCTGGTCGGAGAGATATGACCGCGAGATGCAGGACATCTTCGACGTGCAGGACGAGATTACTTTAGCAGTTGTTGACGCGCTTAAATTGAAACTGTTTGGCGAAGCGAAGGCGTTGGTGATGAAGCGTTACACCGACAACACCGAAGCATACGAGCTGTTTTTGAAAGGACGTTATTACTTCAGCAAGCATGCGGGCGGGGGATGGCAAAAGGCGCTCGAATATTTCGAGCAAGCTATCGAAAAGGAACCTGAATATGCTCCTGCGTATGCCTGGATATCGATTAGTCTTACTCATGCCTGGTATTTCGGCGTGCTTTCTTCGGATGAAGCGGTACCGAAATCTAAAGCGGCGGCAAACCGAGCGAGAGAAATAGATAGCGACCTGGCTGAGGCCCACATCGCCCTTGGGAACATCCACTTTTATAACGATTGGGATTGGCACAAGGCTGAACACGCATACCAGCGGGCCATTCAGATCAATCCCAATAGCGCTGACGCCGGCATGTGGTATGGCTTGTTCCTAACTTCCAGAGAGCGATTCGGCGAGGCGATCAAGGAAGCAAGGCGTACAGTTGAACTAGACCCGCTTTCACTATTCTTAAATCTCAACGTTGGCTGGATCTATCTGTTTGCCGACCGCCTGGATGACACGCTCGCGCAAGTTCGGCGAATGATCGAGATCGAGCCCGCTTTTAATGGCGCTTACTGGCAGCTGGGGATGGTCTATCTGCTCGAGGGAAGGTACGAAGAAGCTCGCGAAGAATACCGAAAAGCAGTGGCGCTGGGAAGTTATCCAACTACTTTGTCGATCCTCGGGGTTGCTTGCGCCAGGTTGGGAAAGCGAGACGAAGCTATTGAGATTGTGAATCAACTGCTGGAAATGAAGCAGCAACAGCCCGTCGCTGCCTTCGACATTGCGCGCGTTTATGGTGGACTTGACGAAAACGACCAGACGTTTGAGTGGCTGGAAAAAGCTATTGCCGAACGAAACGGCGAACTAGTTTTCCTCAATCTCGAAACAAAGATTGGCACGGGCGATATGTTTGGAAAAGACATCCGGCGAGACCCGCGCTTCCCGGATATTTTACGACGCATCGGAATGCCGCCGGACGAAAACGATTGAGAAATCTAGGCTGGTCTTTTCTGGTGAGACTAATTAAGAGTTATCAAGCCAAGTTGGCCCCATAATTCTGCCCTAGCGTCTCGCGAGGGGCTTTACGTTAGCGCCTGCTCCGCACTTTGGAACTCTTGGGCCGCGCCGTTAAGTCGATATCTGTCTGCGATTTGTATTGTTTGACAAGCAGTCTGAGCTACGCTAAGGTTTCCCCGCGTCGTCATACCGAGCCGCCTCGCCTGTTGGGAATATTTCTCCCACAAAGAATGTTCTCCGGTGGACTTGGTGTGGCCGATGTTCAAAGGTATCCTTAGTTTTCTTAATATGTCAGCGAACAAGTGGGGAGATGTTTTAGATGCTTGAAATCCGTATGCTCCGCGCATCTTGCTTGAGTCAAACGATGCCAAAGAGCCTCATCCGCTTCAAAGGTCAGGCACTTCCCACGAAATAGAATGCAGGCTTACCGCTGGCGTTAATAGTTCAGATTCCCGACGCTTCCACGTTAAAGAGAGGGGTGACGGGAACCGCCGAACACGGGATTTCGATCTTTCTGTTCTGATAATAGTCACAGCTTGAGTAATCGCAGAAACTAACATTCGCGGGGCGCTCCAATATGAACCATTCAAAGCGCCCTTTTTTGCACGCGATGACGCAGTTACGTGAGATTCTGGCCTGATTGGATGCGGGCGCTTGTATGACGGTGCTCGATTAAAAGCAAAGCACGATCCGAAGAGTTTCTGATCGTCGCAGCGCACTGAATGCAGCCTCGCGAGAGAGGTTTCCCCTCGGGGTACTCGCATGAATGTCAAACTCACTTGGGAACATTCAGGCCGGGGTGGAATTGTGACTAAAAGAGTAATAGACTCTGCACGTAAGTATGGTCATCAGGCCTGCCGCTGTCTCCCGAGTTAACTAATGCTCATTAATAGAAGGCAAGTTGCAGACGATGAAGGAAGTAAGTTTATGAATGGATCCAGCTCTATATTGCCAGGCGAAGTTCGGAAAATGCCGGCATTTTGCAGAATTGCGGCGCCGGTTATTTTGCTGACGGTGTTCCTATCGCCGGTTTACGCGCAGCAACCAGCCGCCGCGGTGGCAGCACCCGAGAAGTCTCATAGCATTGCGCCTGCTGCTTCCGGGACCAGTCTTGAATTAGAGGCGAACTCAGACCCACGCTATCGCATCGGACCCGGCGATATACTCGACATCAGGATATTCAACAAGCCGCAGTTTAACCGGGAAGGCGTGAGAGTTGACCCGCGTGGCATGATTCGCATGCCGCTTATCAAGGAAGAGATTGTTGCCGCGTGTCGGACCGAGAACCAACTCGAGGCGAAGATCACCGAACTCTTGAAAGAATATATAAGGGAGCCGCAGGTAACAGTGCAGATTAGGGAATATCAATCTGAGCCCGTCGCCGTCCTGGGGGCGGTGCGCGCGCCCAGCCGTTTTCAACTGCAACGGCGCGTGCGCCTGCTGGAGTTGCTAACCTTCGTTAATGGGCCCAGCGATAACGCCGGACGAACAGTGCAGGTAGTTCATACTGAGCGGAGCGTGGCTTGCCAAGGTTCTTCATCCTTGCGCGCTGCCGGCTCAGAAACAGCAGCCAGCGTCATCGATTCTTATCTGCTTAGCGATACCCTGCGAGGCGAGGAGAAGTCCAATCCTTATGTGCAACCGGGCGACGTGGTCTCGATTGCAGTCGCTGACCAGGTCTACGTAATCGGCAATGTTGTTCATCCCACGGCAATTGCTCTCACCGAGTCGATGACAGTGTCGCGCGCCATCGCCATGGCCGGAGGGACGTCTCTTGACACTCGCAAGAGCGCAATTCACATAGTCAGACAAACACCCGGCACTACTGACAAGAAAGAAATCGTGGTCGACCTGGACGCGATCAATCGCCACAAGGCTGAGGACATCGTGTTGGTAGCCAACGACATCATTGACGTGCCCGCCTCCGGTGGAAAAAGACTCCTCCGCAGCCTGATTGGTGCGGTTGTACCCAGCGTCGGGCAGCTTCCGGTAAGAGTGATT
>JANLYH010000008.1:0-13683 GCA_031365545.1 Pyrinomonadaceae bacterium
ACGATCGAGCCTACTGAAAACCAGTGTGACTGCACCGCAACGCCGAGTTCGCCCGTCGCCGGATCGCGAGCCACAATCGAAAAGGTGTGCACCGGGCGTGGGGGAGTTACAAATCGTGCTGGCGCCGACCTGGTTTGTTGCGATTGCAAAATCGGGGTAATTGCGAACATAAGAAGTAAAGCTAAAAATGGACGCATGATGATCGATCCTCCGGCGGTCTTGAGGCAGCCTGGCTACCGTCGTAATTTTGTTTCCGCGAACTTCGGATTGTTACAGGGGGAACGGATAAAACCTGGTGTTGCGGAAGATCCAAAACGACATAATCACTCCAAACAACGCCCAGATGTATTTGGCGTCAAGGTAATGCCGCTGAAGCGGACGGCCTCGGACGGCGGCCGCCGTGTAACGTACTAGCGCGTAAAGCAAAAACGGAAGCGACAAGACCATGAGCGGATTAAACTCAAAAGCCCCAACCACGTCCGCGTGAAGCAGGCGATGCAGTCCACGCGTGCTTCCGCAACCCGGGCAGGCAAATCCGGTCACGATCCGAAAAGGACAAGCGGGGAAAAATCCAGTCTTTCCGGGTTCGAAAATGAAGAGGTAGGTTGCCCCGACGGCAATTGACAACCAAATGAGCAGCGCTGCCAGCCGTTTATTTACTATCTCATCGAATCTCATGAGACTGGGAAACTAGCACGGCTGGTTGGGGCAGGGAAATCTGGGGAACGCTTTTGCAGAGTCGCCCGAAAAATGGCGGGCAAGCCTAACCCGAGTTCGGGAATCGAATGAAGCAAAGGGCCGGTACTTTTAGAACCAACCCTTCTTGTTTTGAATGTAAGTTCTGACAAAGTCTTCGTCAGACTTGGTTAGATAAATTATCCCTTCAATAATGCCGATGATCCCGCCGGCGCCGCACGTTAACAGAGTGATAACCAGTTGAATGATTCCCTCATTCGTGTAGCCGAGAATGAACTTGTGGACGCCAAACCCGCCAACCAGGATGCCGCAGATGCCGGCGACAACCTTCTTGTCCGCACCCATCGCCTGCCAATCTGTGATCGCTCCAGCTGCTCCCTGATTGACCGATTGCATCGGCTGATAACCAACCGGACTTAATGGTGACTGACAGCTGATGCAAGACTGCGCTGTGTCATCGTTTGCCGCGCCACATTTTGTGCAATATCTACTCATTAACTCATACTCCAAGAATCATGACGAAAAGCATCGGTCCTCAACCTGCGCGATGCCGGAGAGTGAAAATCTACCAAGCCGTTAGCTGTTTAGGGCAGCCATGCCGAAGACGAATATCCAGAGGACAATGGCGCAAACCCAGCTCAACAGTCCCAGGCCCACTGCAATGAACATGAACATCTTTGCTTTCCTGGAAGCCTCCGCCGCTCCTGGCATATCGCCGGCCGCGACTTTGCTGTTGACCTGAGTCGCGAAAATGATCGACACGACGCCCAGCGGCAAGCAACAAAAAATTGTAGAAAGAACCGCCGGGATCAAATAGTTTGACACTTCCGCTCCACCTTGAGCGGAGGGGGAATTCCACTGTTGAGACATTTAGTTTTTCCTCGGGTCGCTGAGATTCTTCAGAGCGCACTAAATTCGTCGTAACGAACGAAGCAGGCCGAGATATAGGGTTCGACTTTAAGCAAAATTCTGCGGTGGCGGCGGTGTAAGTCCCGCGCCTTTACGCTTCTCGAAAATTGCCGTGCCGATGAGCCCACCCAAAGTCGACAGCACTACCAACACTATGGCGCCCACAATGCTTGCAATAATCACCAGGATCGTACCGGAAAACGGTATATGTACGCCGCTCCGGTTCATTTGCTCCTGCATCGCGCCCATGCCCCACAATAACGAGATTGGTAGATAGATTACGACGTAGATTATCCCGCCCACAACGCCGGCCAAAGCGCCAACAATCGCACCATCGCCAAGCTTCACCGGCACGCTTGATCCTTTTATGTAGATGAAGGATGCAAGTACGCCACCGATAATGCTCCAAATACAGCAGCAGAAGCCGATGAACGGAATGAGCGAATGGATGGCGGACAAGAAGCCCACAATCAGACCACCGAGAAGTGCTGGCTTTAGTTTGTTATTCATCAGATCTCAACTCATCAGAGAATCAAAGTCGGAGAAAGCCGGATAAGCCGTAAAATTTTGGTTGGAATAAATGCGCCCTGCATAACTAACAAAGAGGGCGCCGATTGTCAATAAAATTGCAAGATTTTGATTTCTAAGCTGCTCTTTTTGAGCCAACCAAATCGAGCGGGGGAACCTTGCGCAGCAAACCGGGCCGCCTCGACAAACCACGGTTTGTCGGACATTATTCTCGGCATGTACGAATTCGCAGTAACTCCCGCGGTTACCAGCATTCGCCGTCGCGGCGTCGAGATTGCCGAGGTCTCTCCGGCTAGTCTCGGGTTTGAGCTGGAACTCGAATCGGGAGACCGAATTCTCAAGGTAAATGGCCGAACCGTTCGCGATTACCTCGATTTCCGGTTTCAAACGGCCGGCGAAACTGAACTGGTGTTTGAGGTGCGCAAAAGCTCGGGCGAAGATTGGGAATTGCAAATCGAACGCGACGAAGGCGAAGACTTTGGGCTGAGCTTCGAGCCGATCGTACCGCGCCAGTGTGCCAATGAGTGCATATTTTGCTTCTGCAATGGCAATCCTGCCGACGCCCGGCCGTCGCTTTTTATCAAAGACGAAGACGTCAGGCTCTCATTTCTTTACGGCAATTACACTACGATGACTTCGATTACGGAAGACGAAATGCGTCGAATAGTCGAGCAGCGCCTCTCTCCGCAATACGTCTCTGTTCACGCGACCAACCTGGATGTGCGCGCTTACCTGTTGGGAATCGAGAAGGAGCGCGCTGACATTGCTCCCAAACTCAAACGCTTGCTTGACGCGGGCATTGAGATCCATGCACAGGTCGTGCTCTGCCCGGGAATTAACGACGGCGAGATACTCCGCCAAACGATCGCAGACCTGGTTGCGGAGTATCCGCGCATCACCAGCGTCGCAATCGTGCCGCTTGGCCTGACTCGATACAATACTGACACACGGCTGACAGCGGTAACTCCTGACTTCTGCAGGCAAATCATCGCGGAGGTCGGGCTGGTTCAGTCTGACTTCCGCAAAACGTTGGGTACAACCTTCGCGTTCCTGGCCGACGAAATCTATTTGCGCGCCGGACGGTCGGTGCCTGGCCGTTCACACTATGGCAACTATCCGCAGATTGAAGATGGCATTGGCATGGTTCGATCGTTTCGGCAGCAGTTTGCAGCCCTAATGAAAAAATCGGCCGGTCAGCCGCGGTCGCATTATGCAAAACTCCGTGGGACAATTCTGACCGGAACACTCTTCGCTCCAGTGCTTCAACCCTTAATCGAGAGTCTCAACGCGGGCACTGGTACTCAACTAACGGTAGCGGGAGTCGAAAACAAATACTTTGGCGGCGATGTTTCAGTAGCCGGGCTCCTCACCGGCAGCGATCTTGTCTCCGCAAAGGAGCGCCTTAGCGGCGACTTTGTGATCATTCCCAGAACGACCTTGAAAAGCGACGAAGAAATTATGCTCGACGGAATGAAGCTTGACGAGCTAACGGCGAAACTTGGCTTGCCGGTTTACCCATTCGAACTAAAATCGTTTGCTCAATTCCTTCTTGAGCAAAACTGACTCAGCCATTCATGACCGCCCCCGGACCAATTGAAAAAACTTCAGCGCCTGCGGCGCCAGTCGCGACACCAAAGACGCTTGACGTCGGTTGCGGTCAAAACAAATACCCCGGCGCTATCGGCATCGATTCAAACCCCCGTAGCAACGCAGACGTTATCCACGATCTCGGCATGGTTCCGTATCCCTTCGCCGACGATGAATTTGATCAAATCATTTGCCGGCACGTGATCGAGCACGTGCCGGATGTTATGTCTTTCGTCAGCGAGCTTCACCGCATAACCAGGTCCGGCGGAGTAATCAAGATCGTGACCCCACACTATTCCAACCCTGACTGGCCCACGGACCCGACGCACCGTAACCATTTCAACAGCTACTCGTTCACCTGTTTCATGCCTGAGCGCACTCCGTTTCCGTTTTACACAACCACTGAACTCCGGCCCCTGCGCACGTACGTCAGCCTGGCAAACCTCTGGCGCGTCCTGGGTCTCCAGTGGGTAACCAATCTTGATCAACGATGGCCCGCCCTGCGCTTCACGCGAAAGTTTTGGGAGTTTTACTTATCAAACATCTGTCGAGGCAAGGAACTTCACTTTGAGTTTGAAGTGATTAAGCAGGGTTTGAGTTCGGGAGAGTGAGTGCGTTTTATTCTGGACAAAAAAATCCCGCAAACTCATACTACCCAATAGAATTCTCGTTAATTCACAAGCGTTTCCGGGGGAGGAAACAGTCTGGGCTTTATTGGTTGCATGCCGTTTGCATGCCGAGAAGCTTCATGAACAAAACTCTTCGATGCCTGCGCTACCTCATGGCTACGACCGCTTTCGTGCTTGTCTGTGCGGCTTCCCTGGCTGCTCAAGGGGGAAGCCTCCGCGGCGAACTTGTTCTCCCGTCCGGAAGAGCCCTCAACGAAAATACACGGATTTCCCTGCAAACCAGCCGCGGCGTAAAAGCAATTGTCTTCACGGACAACCAGGGCCGCTTTCAATTTCTGGGGCTTACGCCAGGTCAATACCAGTTGGTAATCGAGGGAGACAAGATTCGCTTCGAGACTACGTCGGTGAATGTTGAGGTTTTTCCTGGTGCTCCTTCGCTTCTTAACGTTGTTCTAAAAGAGAGAAAGTCGTCGACTGAATCAAAGGGTGGGGGTAACTCCGTTTCTGCCTCAGAGCTTGACCCGGCAATCCCTGCAAAGGCAAAGAAGGAATTTGAGCGAGCAACGGCAGCGAGCAACGAAGGGAAGCCTGAAGAAGCAATCGAGCATTTACGGCAGGCTATCGCTATCTACCCACGCTACTTGATGGCCCATAACGATCTCGGCGCGCAACTGCTGGGGGAAGGCAAACTGGATGAAGCGGCAACAGAACTGCGCCGCGCCCTGGAGATTGACCCCAAAGCTTTCAACCCACACCTTAATCTCGGGATCGTGCTTGTCCAACAGCAGAACTTTTCGGAAGCCGCCACTATTTTGCAGGTGGCTGTTTCTTTGAACTCCGGCGCGCCGGCGGCCAGACTTTATAACGGCATGGCTTTGCAGGGTCTCGACCAATTGGAACCGGCGAAGCGTGAGTTTGAAGCTGCCCATGAGCTGGGAGGCACTACGTTCGCCGTCGCCTTTTTCCATCTGGGTCAAATTTTCATGAGCAACGGGGAGCGACAGAAAGCAGTTGCTGCGTTTGAACGTTATTTGCACGAAGACCCCCACGGGATTAATGTCCCTGAGGCTAAGTCCATCCTCGCCACCCTTCGCTAAAACTGCGCCTCAACAAGCCACAATAAGGCGCCTTGGACGCCTACCCCAATACCCCAATTTGGAAAGGGGATCATGACGGCCAGGAAACGGCCGATTAGCTCTCTGAAAAATTTGTACGTCAGCCCCAATCTAAAGGGGGTTAAGGCCCGGAAACGGCAGCTTCACTATCCGAAGATTTGTACAATTATCCAAATTCTTCAAGTTAAAAGGGCAGTTTTCTTAGCCAAATTAGGAAAAGATGGAAGGTTAACAGGAGTTAGCTTCAGCCCCGAATGATGGCATGTTCTTTGCCAGTAGGGTTTGAGCTATTACAGAACTTTCTTTCTGGTTATGGAATTGCAGTCCAGAAATTTTGTCACCACTCTTCAAGGAACAACCTCAACAATGGAGCTGGGATACCTCCGTTCGGGGCGTTATGTTTCGGCCGGTTCGAATTAACTTCAACCCATCTGCAGGAGAATCTAATTATGAATAACTTTCGGAAGATAAGGACGCTAACCGCTAGGAGCATTTTTATGCTGGCGATTGCGGCGCTGGTTTTGGCTTCGAGCCTTCCGGCGTTTGCTCAGGCGACCACCGGCACCTTGCGCGGCACGGTAACCGACCCTAATGGCGGAGTGGTCGCGGGAGCGACCGTTACCGCTAAAAATCAGAGCACAGGAAACAGCAGTCCGGTCACAACCAATGGCGACGGACAGTTTGTTATTCCTAATCTCCCCCCCGGTTCCTATACCGTCACAGTGGAGCCAACAGCAGGCTTCAGCACTAAAGCGGTTCAGGACGTAAACGTGCCGATCGGAACAACTACCGATCTGCCAATAGCGTTAGCGGTCGGTGCTCCTACCGAGACCGTAACCGTAACCAGCACGGGCGAAGAAATCATCACCAGAGATCAGGCCCAAATCTCGACGACTTTTGAATCGCGAAAGATTGAAGACCTGCCCTCAAATGGCGCTGGCGCCGGTATTGACACGTTGGCACTATTGGCTCCCGGTGTGGTTGCGTCACGAAACAGCGGCGTGAACACAGACGGTGTGGGCCTCTCGGTCAACGGTAATCGCGGTCGCTCGAACAACTTTCAGATTGACGGCTCAGACAACAACGACTTGAGTATTGGCGGTCCATCTCTCTTCGTCGACAATCAGAGCCAGGTTGCTGAATACCAGATCATTACCAACAACTTTTCGGCACAGTATGGCCGCAATTCAGGCGCGGTGGTGAATATCGTCACCAAGTCTGGCGGTAACGACTTCCATGGCGACCTCTTCGAGTATCACCAGGACTGGTACAACCTGAACAGTTTGAACAATATTGAGAGGCGGAACATCACTGCCACCTCAACTGCCAAAGACCTACATCCACCCCGTAATCTTTACAACGCATTCGGCGGCACCGTCGGTGGCCCTGTTTGGCTGCCGAGGTTCGGCGAGGGCGGAAAATCGATTTGGAAGGGTAAGGACCGGGCCTTCTTCTTCATCACGTATCAGGGAATTAGAAACCCATCGACCTTCCTCGCGCAGGGTGGGGGCTTAAGCATTCAAGCCTCGGAGTTCGCGCGTTTGAACACACAATTCCCGGGAAACACGGCCATTGCTGCCATAACCACGTTGAGTTCGTTTGCGGCCCCTCATGGGGGTGTCCGTCCTCGTACCGATCAAGGAACAAGACTGGGCGGAGCGATCTCATCGCAGTTTAATTTAACCGCACCTACTGGTTGCGCGAAAGTAATTGCTGTGGGCACAGCTCCCGCGGCAGGCTGTGGCGTGTATACAACTTTTATTAACCCCGCAACCAGCGCCCCCTTTCTGACTGGCGGGCCCTACGACGTAATCAATCTCGGCACGGCGGCAGCGCCGAACCTTTTCCAGGCGGCCTTTGCAGAGCGAGACTACTCCGCCCCATTTACCGAGAATGAGTACAGCATGCGTTTCACGGTTAGAGCTACGAGCAAGGACAACATTGATTTCCGTTACCTTAATCAGAAGCAGCTCTTTGTGAACAACGGCGGCGGTTCCAACGGTTTTACCTATAACGTTCCGGCCACCAGTAAGAATCTAGGAGGCACATGGACTCGTCAAATCTCGAATTCGTTTGTGAATGAATTCAAAGCCACCACCCAGGATCTTAATGTAGAGTTTGGTGGCGCTGATTCAGGCTTCGGCGCGTTCGCGATTCCGGCACCCGCAAATATCGGCAACACGGTCGCCAATATCACGTTTGGCGGCGGACTGGTTGGTGTCAGAAACACCACCACTGCGCTGCAGACAATTGGCGGTGCTACCAACATTCCGCAAGGACGTCTCGTCAAGGTCTATCAGTATGCTGATACCATGAGCTGGGCCACCGGAAAACACAGCTTCGTGTTCGGGGCGGAATACAAGCACCTGGTTAACAAAGTGCCGTTCCTGCCTCTCTATCAGGGCCAGTTTACTTTTAGTACCGGCACAGCAGTCACGCGGTTAATTAACAACGCGCCGTCGGCAATTTCGCTGACCGCCGGCGAACCCGTCACGACCTACAGGGAAAACGACCAGTATTATTTCCTTCAGGACGATTTCAGGATCAGACCAAATCTGACCTTGAATTTGGGTATCCGTTATGAATATACGGGGCAGCCGATCAATCAGCTGCACGACATCACGGTAGCCCGCGAAAGCGGATCGCCGAAGGCGATTTTTGACGCGACACTGCCCTTGAGTGTTAGGACGGTTCCTTTCATTAAGCCTGACAAGAACAACTTCGCACCCCGCGTGGGCTTCGCTTACACGCCCCACTTCTGGAAGGGCATATTCGGCGAGGATGCCACGGTTATCCGAGGCGGCTTTGCGATCGCCTACGATCCGGCGTTCTACAATATTCTGCTAAACCTGCAGAACGTGGCGCCATATTCAGCGGCTCTCTCTCTGTCAAGCGCGAATGCGCTGGCTTCAACCACGACGTCGCCGCTGCCGTTGCCCGGTAATCCGACAGCTGACCATAACCAGGCGGTGGCCTCGGCTTCAGGCGTTTTGCCCTTGGGCAAACTGAATCCGATCTACCTGGCGCAAACCCAGGTTTCGCCTAATTTCCATTCGCCGTATTCCGAACAGTTCTCGTTTGGTATTCAGCGACAAATCAATCGCAGCAACGTTTTTGAAGTCAGCTATGTCGGCACTCAGGGTGTCGGCCTGTTCCAGAGCATTAACGGCAACTTCTTTACGAAGCCGCTGGTTAACGGACTTCCAAATTTGTTTGGCGCGGGCATTGATTTCCCGTCATTCGCCTCGCAACTGCCGGCGGGTGTTGGGTTCCAAACCTGTGTGGATAACGCAGCGACGCTGTTTGTCAACGAATCTGTTTGTAATGGACGCCTGAAGGTCGCAAACAGTATTACGATCAGAAACAACGGCGCCCATTCAACCTACCATTCAATGCAAACGCGCTACTCGGGACGCTTCCTTGCGAACGCGCTCTCGATCAACGGTTCCTATACCTTCAGCAAGACTATCGACAATGCGAGCGAGATCTTCGCTTTTGCGGACATTGGTTCTGCGAACCCGCAGAATCCGTTCTGCTCCGGTTCTTGCGAGAAGTCGATTTCCAATCTCCACCGACCGCATGCCTTCTCGGCGAGCGCCATCTACGATGTGCCGTTCTTCAAGGAGCAACGCGGGTTTGCAGGTCATCTGCTGGGCGGCTGGCAAGTTAACGCAGTCCAGGTGGCAACCAGCGGCAATCCGTATACGCCTACAGATTCTCTCGCAGGCTTCTACGGGCTGGGCAACACCTACCTGACTGCTGGGCAGCGCGCGTTTATCGGCAACCCCAATGCTCCGGCAACTTCAGTGGGAATTAGCGCCATAGATGCTTATCTCATCTACGGTGGGCCGGCAGTGACGGGGACTTCGACGGTGTTCTACAGTATGAACGCCATCAACCAGACCGGGACGTTTGTTCCGGTGTCTCTAAATGATGTGCGCTTGATCATTAATGGCCCCGGCTCAGCCAAGGTCTTTAACACGCCGTTTGGCAATATGCCGCGTAACTTCCTGAAGGGACCAGGAATCAACCAACTCAACATGAGTGTTTTCAAGACCACCAAGGTTGGTGAAGGCCTGAAGGTGCAGTTCCAGGCCTCAGCATTCAACGTCTTGAATCACCCCAATCCTGGCTACGGCGTCAACGCCGCCGGTTATCTCCCAGACATTAATCTGAGTGACGCCGGCTTCAAGGGCAGTAACTTCGCCGACAAGGGCGATATCCGCCTGGCCCGTCGCGTGGTCCAGTTTGGTTTGAGAATTATTTTCTAGTTCGACTCAAAACCAAACCTTTTCAGGGGAGAGCCGTAATGGCTCTCCCCTCTTTTTTCTCCCGGGAAACTTCCATGCAGCTTGATTGCTTTGTTGAGTTGAACTACGACTCGCAGCGATAGTGAGGATTCTCTAAGCCAGAGTATGAAGCCGGGGCGGATTGCAGCGTGGAGGGCAGTTGCGAGAAACGGTGCCGCTTTCATCATTAACCTCCCGAGAAGGATAGAGGAGAGATGACTTTAGAGACCTGAACAGCAGCAAATAGATTCCCTATTTGACGGGGTTGTTTGGGGAAGGTTTGTAGAGGTAACTCCGCCGTGCCCGCACTTCCACGCCGGGCGCCGTTACACTCACCTTGATCAATCGTTTGCCGGCGTCTGGATCCTGATTCTTCGGGTAAAAGCCCACACTGTACTGCTCTCGCAACTCCTTTGCGATTAGCGTGAAGATTTCAGTTAAGTGGTCGAGAGTCGCGGCATAGAAAAATCGCCCACCGCTCTTGTCTGTTAATAAGTGGAGATAGCGATCCGCACGCGCATAAGCCACATCGAGGCGCTCTCCGTTTGCGGTTCTCAGATTAGTGTAAGGGGTTGGCCCTATGGTGAGAGTTCTTGCTTCCTTGGTGGCGTCTTCGTAGGTGTTATAGCTAATCGCGTAGACCAGGGCGTCCAACTCTTCCGCGGCCCGTAGCGTGCTCTGATAGGTTGCGCCAGCATTTGCTGCAGTATCAACGCCGTCAGTGAAAAGCACTATAGCCTTGCGTCCCCGAATCCGGCTAAGACGTTTGGTGACGGTCACGTCGACCGCGTTGTAAAGGCTCGTCCGCCCGCCGGTTTCCGCGTGCTGAATTGCCTCAACCAGCACGCGGCGGTCGTTGGTTAATTCAGCCAGGATCCGAACTTCCTTATCAAAGGCTACGATAATGACGCGGTCGTCCGGCCGTAATTGCTGAACAAAGGCAACAGCCGCATCCTGTATTTCCTTCAGCTTGAATTTTGTGGAGCTGCTCGTATCCAGCAGAAGCGCGACGGCGAAAGGCTTTTCGGCGTTGTCGAAAAACGCTATTTCCTGTTCTGTTCCGTTCTCGTAGAGGTGAAATTGCTCCTGACTTAGATCTGGGATGAACCTGCCGCGGCTATCAGTAACACTGACGGGCACCGTCACGAGCGAGGTGCTGACCCGTACCACATCCACGTCGGCCGGCTCTTGGGCCTGCGGGGGAGTCTGCGCCTGGACGCAAAGCGAGGACGCTGACGAGAACGCAGCGATCAAGGTCAGGCCCAGGAAAAAGGGTACGGCAGTAGTTAGCGGTCTCAGGGTCAAAACAGTCACGTAGCCCTCTCCGCCATTCGGCTGAGATCTGCAACCCGGCGGCGGGATCAGACTCAGGCAACTGTAACGTCGGTTTAGCGACCTACAGTAAAGTCTATGCTGTGAGCCACTGTCTGGTTCTTCTTATCGGCGAGCGTGTCGGTAACGACCAAAGTCAGAACGTAGCGACCGGGTTGGACCTTAGCCAATGCCAATTGCCCCATCTTTGTCACCGGCAGCGTCCCGTTGCTCTCCAACGTTTGTTCAGGCTCGCGAAACAGAACTTTGTTTCCCTGACTGATGATCATCTGCGAGCGAAGCTGCGGTCTGCCGTCTTTCAATTTAGGGTTGTAGACCATCGCGACATAACGCAGATCCTGTTTTTGGGTAAGGTGTCGCTGAGCATTTAACGGCGTCAGTTTCTTCGCTGTCTGAGAGTCAACGGCAATTAAAAAGACACTACTCATCGCAAACTTGCCCTTGGAGAGATCCGGAACTTCGATGTACTTCGAAAATGTGCCAACGCTACCGGAACTGTTTTCACGCACTACGGCGCGCACCTGATAATAGCCGGGCGGCAATTCAGTGTTGGCTGTATAGGCCACGCCTTCAACCAGGGCTTGCTGATAGTCTTCAGTCGACAAGTTGAGATTGACGGTTTCACTCAGTCCGGCGTATCGCTTGCCCGCTTGATCAAAGATAAAGGCCACTACGTCGAACGAAACCTGATGGATTCCTGTCGGACTTTCCGTGAAATGCAGCTTGTTGGCGCCGATTAGCATCTGCACCTCAACTGGTGACTTACCCGGTTGCAGCCTTAACGCAACATTCGGAGACACGTCTATGTCCGCCTTGGCCAAGGGAGAAAGCGCAGCATTGGCGATTTCTTCCTCCTTCGTGCGCGGACCTCCGAGCCTTTCTTCTCGAGCCAGGTAGCTCTTATGGAAATAGACCTTCGCCCCGCTGCGCCTGACTTTCACTTCTAATCTATGGTTCTTATTGTCCAGCTCAGGCCTGAATGCCAGGGTGTAATAACCGTTGCTCCGGGCTAGAATCTTATCCAACCCAGCTTCGAAGTTGTTGGTGTTTACGACAGAGACGCCGCCGGTGTAGCCGGCCACCGTGCTCAAGCCAAGATGCTCAGAGGCTCCGGCCAACATCGGGCCCAGCGCCGACTGCGCTCCAGGGTCGCCGCGGCCGAACGTCAGGTCAGCTGAGTCGTTTCCTCCCAACGAACTCTTCGCGGGCGTCGCTTGAAAGCCCTTCACACCGGGCGTGGCTCTCAATCCCCGGGGGTCAAGGGAGTTAATAACAACTCCGGCTCTGAATGCGTTGTCGGTTAACTGGCTCAAAATGCCGACGGTGTTTGAATAGATCGAACCGGCCTCGTGAATTTCAAAGATGGGAATGCCTTCAGTTATAAGTACGAGATTCTTGCGGCCGGGAATCTGTCTTAAACTTTCAATTACCAGATTGGCGGTGGTGATCGCTGACAGGCTACGATTGTAACGAACGCTGTCATCGTTGGAACTGAAGATTTCCGGAGCTTCAGTCGACTCCATCGCAGCAGTGGGCGAATCGACTCCTTCCGCGGCAACTGGGTTTTGCAGTTTGGCTGCGTCTGGCACTTCCGAGGCGCTGAAAGGATGAACTACGAGTCTTATTGAGGAGATCGCTCGGCGCAGGAGTTGGCGATCGGTCGTAAACTGTTGCAGCAGACCTTTCCCGCCTATCACTCGCACAATCGCCACCAGATCGCCCTCGCGCATTTTGTTGTCAACAAAGTCCAGCAGCATCTTACGCACTGGCGGAAGGTCCGGGGTCTGCATCGTGAGGTCGTCAATCACGAACGCCACCACTCGCTTCAAATCTTTGGCAGTTACACCCGTGTTTCCCGTGCTCTCTACGACGGTAGGAAGCGCAGACGGAGCCGCCGCCGCACGACTACCTTCCACGCGCCTGGGGCCTTCGACCCCGACAAACTCCATGAACTTGAGTTCCTGCTTCTTGCCTTGATCGTATAGCTCAAAATCTTCCAGCTTCAGATCGTTCAGGATCTGATCATTCTTATCAGTAACAACCACGTCGGTCTGAACCAGTTGCGTCGTGATCCGGAGGACATCGTCGGGCACCTGCTCCTGATCGGCTTTTTTTGGCGTTTGCGTCAGGGCGAGTGGGGCAAATAATGCCAGAGATAACAGGATTGCTATCGTGCGTCTCATCATTAAAGTCTCCTTTTGAAGATCAGGGCTGCAGGACTCGAGTGGAAGAGGGCCAAATTATATTCCAAGTTGGCTTATTCGCGTAGCGGGTGCGCGAGAAACCGCAGACCTTCACGCGTGTAAGAATAATGGCTTGGCTGCGACTATGCGAAAGTCTCCAGACAGGCTGATTCGAGGGTCTTCTGTACAGTTGCGTGATTGGCGCCCTGACCTCTACTTCAATACCGCTGCCTGGGGGCTTAGGGTCACAAGATGCCAGCGTTGGAAGGTACTAATGGGATCGCCTGGCATGAGTCTGACATAGGCGGTTTCGAAGAAAAGCTTTTCCGGACTCGCCCATTCCAAGCGAATGGCCGGATTGAGAGATGCCGGAGTATCAGACTCGGTGGCGCTTTGCACTGACTTGCCACTGTTA